>NZ_JARVSL010000002.1:0-272304 GCF_030209215.1 Pseudomonas sp. efr-133-TYG-23
CAGTGTGTCAGCCCTGAATGTACTGGCTGACACACAGCCATCGGGGGCAAGCCCCTCCCACTTTTTTTACCGCGTTGTGTCTAACCGGAACTTGGTTAGGCGGAAATTGGCTATTAGCTAGCGGGCCAAATTGTAGCGAATTTGCCAGCACATCTTGGCCCAGATGTGGGAGGGGGCTTGCCCCCGATAGCAGTGTGTCAGCCCTGAATGTGCTAGCTGACACACAGCCATCGGGGGCAAGCCCCCTCCCACTTTTTTTACCGCGTTGTGTCTAACCGGAACTTGGTTAGGCGGAAATTGGCTATTAGCTAGCGGGCCAAATTGTAGCGAATTTGCCAGCACATCTTGGCCCAGATGTGGGAGGGGGCTTGCCCCCGATAGCAGTGTGTCAGCCCTGAATGTACTGGCTGACACACAGTCATCGGGGGCAAGCCCTCTCCCACATTTTTCTCCACCAGGCGTTAGATTGGCGAGAATCCGGCATCCGGTCTAGCGTTTAACCACCGACTGCCAAGGAGACCACCGTGCGAAAGGCTCAATGCGCCATATCCCTGCTGTTGCTGGCCTGCCTGTGGCTGACGACCCTCCCGGCACTGGCTGACGCAGGCACGCCTCAGTGGAAAGACACCGGCCCGGTCACCAAGAAAAAGCAGAAAGAGGTCAATTCCGGCAGCTGGCAACCCCAGGCCCAACCGGCTCCGAAAGAGGACGCAGAAAACCCCTACAACGAAGGGGAAGACAGCGAAACCTATGACGATGGCAACAAATAGCCGCCGCAAAAAGAAAGCCCCTCCCGCCAGGCTGATGCGCAACCTGATGGGAAGGGCTGTGAAACTCTGCTACTGATCGGTCCGGCGCGCTCAGGCGACGAATTGTTCCGCGTAGTGGCAAGCCACCTGACGGTTATCCAACGCTCGCAATTGCGGCTCCTCGGTGCTGCAACGCTCGGTGGCGTACGGGCAGCGCTTGTGGAACGCGCAACCCGGTGGCGGGTTCAAGGGGTTGGGCAACTCGCCGACGATTTTGATCTTCGGTTTGTTCGGATCCGGATGAATGGTCGGCGTGGCCGACAGCAGCGCCTGGGTGTAGGGATGCAGCGGGCGCGCGTAGATGTCTTCCTTCGGACCGACTTCCACCGGGCGACCGAGGTACATCACCATCACATCGTCGGCAACGTGTTGCACCACCGCCAGGTTGTGGGAAATGAACACGTAGGCCGTATTGAATTCCTGCTGCAGATCCATGAACAGGTTGAGCACCTGAGCCTGGATCGACACGTCGAGCGCCGAGGTCGGCTCATCCGCCACCAGCACTTTGGGTTGCAGCATCATCGCCCGAGCCAGTGCAATCCGCTGGCGCTGGCCGCCGGAGAACATGTGCGGGTAGCGCTGATAATGCTCGGGGCGCAGGCCCACTTGCTTCATCATCGCCTGCACTTTCTCGCGGCGTTCGGCGGCGGACAGGTTGGTGTTGATCAGCAGCGGTTCGCCCAGTTGATCGCCGACTTTCTGCCGTGGGTTCAACGAGGCGTAAGGGCTTTGGAACACCATCTGCACGTCTTTGCGCAATTGCTTGCGCTGGGCCTTGTCGGCACCGGCGACTTCCTGGCCGGCGATTTTCAGCGAGCCCGAAGACGGCTCTTCAATCAGCGTGAGTGCGCGGGCGAGGGTGGACTTGCCGCAACCCGACTCGCCGACCACGGCGAGGGTCTTGCCGGCTTCCAGCTCGAAGGACACACCATTGAGGGCCCGCACGGTGGCGTGGCCCTTGAACAGGCCACGGGACACTTCGTAGTGACGGGTCAGGTCGCGGGCGGTAAGAACGACGGCCATTACGCCACCTCCTGGTTCAAGGGGTAGAAGCAGCGCGCGAGGCTGTTGGTTTTGGGATCGAGGCCCGGGCGCTGGGCACGGCAGGATTCCTGCACATACGGGCATCGCGGCGACAGCAGGCAACCCTGCGGGCGATCGTAGCGGCCGGGCACGATGCCAGGCAACGTGGCCAGGCGGGTGGCGCCCAGGCTGTGCTCGGGGATCGCCTTGAGCAGCGCTTCGCTATAAGGGTGCGCGGGAATATCAAACAGTTGCGGCACCTGGCCGACTTCCACGGCCTGGCCGGCGTACATCACGCACACGCGCTGGGCGGTTTCGGCCACCACGGCGAGGTCGTGGGTGATCAGCACCAGGCCCATGTTCTGCTCTTTTTGCAGGGCCAGCAGCAGGTCCATGATCTGCGCCTGGATGGTCACGTCCAACGCGGTGGTCGGTTCGTCGGCGATCAGCAGTTTCGGCTCGCCGGCAATTGCCATGGCGATGGCTACGCGCTGGCTCATACCGCCGGACAGTTGGTGCGGATAGGCGTCCATTCGGCTGGCGGCGCCTGGGATCTCAACTTTTTCCAACAATTCGATCGCGCGTTTGCGTGCCTGTTTGCCGGACATTTTCAGGTGCAGGCGCAGCACTTCTTCAATCTGGAAACCCACGGTGTAGCTGGGGTTCAGCGCGGTCATCGGGTCCTGGAACACCATGGCCAGGTCTTTGCCGACGATCTGGCGACGTTGACGGTTGCTCAGCTTGAGCATGTCCTTGCCGTCGAAGGTCAGCGCATCGGCGGTGACGATGCCGGGGTGCTCGATCAGGCCCATCAGCGCCATCATGGTCACGGATTTACCCGAACCCGACTCGCCCACGATGGCCAGTACTTCGCCCTTGTCCACGGACAGGTCGAGGCCGTCGACCACCGGCACGGCGGTTGCGTCGCCGAAGCGTACGTTGAGATTCTTGATTTCTAACAGTGACATGGGAATCTCCTCAGGCGGCGTTCTTGAGTTTCGGGTCCAGCGCATCGCGCAGGCCGTCGCCCATCAAGTTGATTGCCAGCACGCTGAGCAAAATGGTCAAACCAGGCAGGCTCACCACCCACCAGGCGCGTTCGATGTAGTCACGGGCCGAAGCCAGCATGGTGCCCCACTCCGGGGTCGGCGGTTGTACGCCAAGGCCGAGGAAGCCCAGGGCCGCGGCATCGAGGATCGCCGAGGAGAAACTCAAGGTGGCCTGCACGATCAGCGGCGCCATGCAGTTGGGCAGCACGGTGATGAACATCAGGCGCGGCAGGCCGGCACCGGCCAGGCGCGCGGCGGTCACGTAGTCACGGTTCAACTCGCCCATCACCGCGGCGCGGGTCAGACGCACGTAGGACGGCAGCGACACGATGGCGATAGCGATCACGGTGTTGATCAGGCCAGGGCCGAGGATGGCGACGATGGCCACGGCCAGCAGCAACGACGGCAGGGCCAGCATGATGTCCATCAGGCGCATGATGGTCGGGCCCAGCAGACGCGGGAAGAACCCGGCGAACAGGCCCAGCAGGATGCCCGGGATCAGCGACATCACCACCGACGACAAACCGATCAGCAGCGACAGGCGCGACCCCTGGATCAGGCGCGAGAGCAGGTCACGGCCCAGTTCGTCGGTGCCCAACAGAAACTGCATCTGCCCGCCTTCCAGCCACGCCGGCGGGGTGAGCAGGAAGTCGCGGTATTGCTCGCTGGGGTTATGGGGCGCGACCCACGGGGCGAAGATCGCGCAGAACACGATCAGCAACATAAACAGCAGGCCGGCAACCGCGCCTTTGTTCTTGGAAAAGGCTTGCCAGAATTCTTTGTACGGGGACGGGTACAGCAGGCTTTGATCGACTGCTGACACTGGAGTAGGTGTGGTCATGGTCATGATCTCAGCGCTGGTGACGGATGCGTGGGTTGGCGAAGCCGTAGAGGATATCCACCACGAAGTTCACCAGGATCACCAGGCAGGCGATCAGCAGAATGCCGTTCTGCACCACCGGGTAGTCCCGCGCGCCAATGGCTTCGATCAGCCATTTGCCGATGCCGGGCCAGGAGAAGATGGTTTCGGTCAGCACAGCGCCGGCCAGCAGGGTGCCGACTTGCAGGCCCACTACGGTCAAGACCGGGATCAGCGCGTTGCGCAGGCCGTGCACGAACACCACGCGCGTCGGCGACAGGCCCTTGGCCTTGGCGGTGCGGATGTAGTCTTCGCGCAGCACTTCGAGCATCGACGAACGGGTCATCCGCGCGATCACCGCCAGCGGAATGGTGCCGAGCACGATGGCCGGCAGGATCAGGTGGTGCAGGGCGTCGAAGAACGCGTCCGGCTCGTCAGCCAGCAGCGTGTCGATCAGCATGAAGCCGGTGCGCGGCTCGATGTCGTAGAGCAGGTCGATGCGCCCGGAAACCGGGGTCCAGCCCAGGCTCACCGAGAAGAACATGATCAGGATCAGGCCCCACCAGAAGATCGGCATCGAATAGCCCGCCAGGGAGATGCCCATCACCCCGTGGTCGAACAGGGATCCTCGCTTGAGTGCCGCGATCACCCCGGCCAACAGGCCCAGGATACCGGCGAACAACAGGGCGGCCATGGACAGTTCCAGGGTCGCGGGGAAGAGTGCGGTGAACTCGGTCCACACGCTGGTACGGGTGCGCAGGGACTCACCAAGATCGCCCTGGGCGAGCTTGCCGACATAGTCCAGGTATTGCGCATACAGCGGCTTGTTAAGGCCAAGGCGTTCCATTGCCTGTGCGTGCATCTCGGGGTCGACGCGGCGTTCGCCCATCATGACTTCTACGGGGTCGCCGGGAATCATGCGTATCAACGCAAACGTCAGCAACGTGATGCCGAAGAACGTGGGGATCAATAACCCCAGTCGGCGGGCAATAAAACTAAACATCTTGTGGTGTACCTCAATCAGCCGGTTAGGCAGGTTCGGCACCGCCCATGTCGACGGTGCCGAGCGTTTTTCTTATTTACTTCACCTGGGTGGTGGCGAAGTTATTAGTCGTCAGAGGGCTTTGGGTAAAGCCTTCGACGTTCTTGCGCATGGCGGTAAACATTTTCGGGTAGGCCATGGGAATCCATGGTTGGTCTTTCTCGAAAACATCCAGGGCTTGTTCATAGAGTGCGGCGCGCTCAGCGGGTTCAGCGTCAGCGCGGGCCTTGTCGATCAAAGCCTGAAACTCTTTGTTACACCAGCGGGCGTAGTTTTCGCCGTTTTTCGCAGCATCGCAACTCAGGTTCGGCGTGAGGAAGTTATCCGGGTCGCCGTTATCGCCGGCCCAGCCCGCGGACACCATGTCATGCTCGCCGGCCTTGGCGCGCTTGAGCATCTCGCCCCATTCCATGACTTTGATGTTCACTTTCAGGCCGATCTGCGCCAGGTCCGCCTGCATGCGCTGGGCGCCGAGCATCGGGTTGGGGTTGGTCGGGCCGCCGCCGTTACGGGTGAACAGGGTGAACTCGGTGCCTTCCGGTACGCCAGCTTCCTTGAGCAGGGCGCGGGCCTTGTCCAGGTCGCGCTCAGGGTTCTTCAACTTATTGTTGAAGCCCAGCAGGGTTGGTGGATACGGGCCGGTGGCGTCGATGGCGTTGCCTTTGCCATAGAGGGATTCGTTGTAGCCTTTCTTGTCGAACGCGATATTGATCGCGTGGCGCACCCGCGCGTCGCTCATGTACTTGTGGGTGGTGTTCAGGGCGGTGTACGCGGTGGTCATCGCCGCCAATTCCGCCACTTTCAGGTTTGGGTCGGCCTTCACGCTCGGCACGTCGTCGGGCTTGGGATACAGCGCGATCTGACATTCGTTGGCCTTGAGCTTTTGCAGGCGCACGTTGTTGTCGGTGGTGATCGCCAGGATCAGCGGATCGGCCGGCGGCTTGCCACGGAAGTACTCCGGGTTGGCCTTGAAGCGCACTTGGGCGTCCTTGGCGTAGCGGGTGAAGATGAACGGGCCGGTGCCGATCGGCTTGCTGTTCAGCTCATCGGTCTTGCCGGACTTGAGCAACTGGTCGGCGTATTCGGCGGAGTGAATCGAGGAGAACGCCATGGCCAGGTCGGCCAGGAATGGTGCTTCAGGACGGGTCAGGGTAAAGACGACGGTGTGATCGTCGGTTTTCTCTACGCTCTTGAGCAGTTCTTTGAAGCCCATGCTCTCGAAGTACGGGTAGCCCACGGTGGACTTGTTATGCCACGGGTGATTCGGGTCCAGCTGGCGTTTGAAGCTCCAGAGCACGTCGTCGGCATTCAGGTTGCGCGTGGGTTTGAAGTAATCGGTGGTGTGGAACTTGATGTCTTCACGCAGGTGAAAGGTGTAGGTCAGGCCATCGGCGCTGATTTCCGGCAGGTCCTTGGCCAGCGCGGGAACCACTTCGGTAGTACCGGGCTTGAAATCCACCAGACGGTTGAACACGGTTTCGGCCGCGGCGTCCGCGGTGACGGCGGTGGTGTACAGGACCGGGTCAAAACCCTCCGGGCTGGCTTCGGTGCAGACCACCAGGGGTTTGGCCGATACGCCGATAGCTGCGCTCAATAGCGCGGCGGCAACGGCAGCTTGTAGCGGGAGCATTTTCATTCAGAGCCCTCTGCAATCGATGGGACCAGACAAGCGTAGACGGCAGGCTCTTCCTGAGCCTGCCGTCTGCCTGGTGCTAATTAAAGAATGTTGAATGGGATGGTGGTGACCAGACGGAACTCTTTGATGCTGCCGTCCGCCTGGAACTCGCTGCCACGGTGCTCTACATAAGTCGCGCGTACGGTAGTGGCTTTGAGGGGGCCGCTTTGCAGGGCGTAAGAGGCGCCTACACCGTATTCCTGATGCTTCTCGCCGTCTTGGGACTGGATGCCGTCGTAGGCGAACTTGGCCCGGCCGTTGTTGCCGGTGTAGTGAGTACCGTCGATACCCCAGCCGCGAGCCGAGTAGGCGTTGAATTTCAAGCCTGGTACACCGTACTCCGCCATGTTGATGGCGTAGGCGACCTGGAAAGACTTCTCGTTCGGGCCGTTGAAGTCCGAGGTCAGGGAGTTGGCCAGGTAGATGCCGTTGGTTTCGTGCAGGTAGTCGAAGTACTCGTTACCGTTCACTTGCTGGTAAGCGAAGGTCAGGCTGTGTGCCTGGTGAGTCAGGCCCAGGGACAGGGAGAAGGTATCGTTGTCGATTTCCCCCATCTCTTTTTTGCCTTCGTCGACAGTCTTGTAGTAGTTGAAGCCGGTAGTCAGCCCCAGTTGCGAAGTGTCGCCCAATTCGTGGGTTGCACCGAAGTAGTACTGGTTCCAGAAGTCCTTCACGTTGGCGGCGAAGAAGCTGGTTTTCAGGCTTTTCAGCGGCTGGTAGTTCACGCCCAGGGTCGATACCTTGTCGGTTTCCTGGGTGCCGTTGCCGTATTCGCTACGGAATTTCGACAGGCTTTGTTCGGTACGTGGCGAAACGCGATCGAAGATACCGCCCTGGAACGACAGGTTGCTGAACTCTTCGCTATTGAAGCTCACACCTTCGAAGCTTGAAGGCAGTGCACGGTTGCCGATGGTGTCGACGATGCCGCTGCTGAAGTTCTGGCGACCTGCGGTCAGAGTGGTGTTGGACACGCGGAATTGCACGTTGGCCAGGCCCAGTTTGCTCCACTGATCTACGGCGTTGCCGTCGGAGTCGGCCAGGGTGCGGTTGGAGCCGCCTTTGATGTCACGCTTGCTGCGGTCCAAGACCAGCGCGTTGTAAACCGCTACTTCTGTCTTGACACCTACAGTGCCCTGGGTGAACCCCGAGCTTGCGTTAAGGATAGTGCCCTGCACCCAGTTGGTACGGTTGCGGTCGGTGCGAGTTTCGCCGTGTTTCTCGTATGAGAAGGTGCCGCCACGGTATTTGCTTTCATGGGAGTACCAGTTACGCGTGGTGCCGCCCAGGCTGAAATCTTCGATAAAGCCTTTGGCTTCGCTTTGCGCGCTGGTGCCGGCCAATGTCGTCGGAACGAATTCCTGGCTGGCCGGTTCTGCGTAGGCGGTGGCCGTGATGCTGCTGATGGCCATAGCCAGAAGCACTTTGCTGCTCAGTTTCATGGGTGGAGCTCCTTTGGTTCTCTTTTTTTATGCCGGTCTTTTTAGGTGAACCGGCTATTGGTGTGTAACTCGTTCAAGCTGTTGCAAACGTTTGCCGTAGGAAAAATCCCAATAAAAGGCTGCACGTTTGCAGCAGGGCAGCCTTCGCCCTGCGCAATCCGGTTATTTTCTTATGGGGTAATACTGACGCCCGAGAACACGTTGCGGCCGAAGGGGCTGACTTTGAACCCTTCGACTTTGACGCTTAACGGCTGGTTGACCGTCGAGTGGGCGACGGGCGTGATCGGCACCTGCTGCTTGAGCAGTTGCTGCGCCTGTTTGTATAGAACAGTCCTTTGTTCACGGTCGGTTACGACCTTGGCTTGCTTGATCAGCTTGTCGTACGCCGGGTCACACCACATCGAGTAGTTGTTCCCACCGATGGCGTCGCAGCTGTAGAGGGTGCCCAGCCAGTTGTCCGGGTCACCGTTGTCGCCGGTCCAGCCGATCAGGCTGACATCGTGCTCACCGTTCTTGGTGCGCTTGATGTATTCGCCCCACTCGTAGCTGACGATCTTGACCTTGAGGCCGATCTTGGCCCAGTCGCTTTGCAGCATCTCGGCCATCAGCTTGGCGTTGGGGTTGTACGGCCGTTGCACCGGCATCGCCCACAGGGTGATCTCGGTGCCTTCCTTCACGCCGGCGGCCTTGAGCAGTTCCTTGGCTTTTTCCGGGTTGTAGGCGGCATCTTTGATGGTTTCGTCGTAGGACCATTGTGTCGGCGGCATGGCGTTGACCGCCAGCTGCCCGGCGCCCTGGTACACGGCATTGAGGATGCTTTGCTTGTTCACCGCCATGTCCAGCGCCTGGCGCACTTCAAGCTGGTCGAAGGGCTTGTGACGCACGTTGTAGGCGATGTAACCGAGGTTGAAACCCGGTTTGGTCAGCAGTTGCAGGTTCGGGTCGGCCTTGAGCGCATCGACGTCCGCCGGACGCGGGTGCAGGGTCACCTGGCATTCGCCTGCCTTGAGTTTTTGCACGCGCACCGAGGCATCGGTGTTGATGGCGAAAATCAACTGGTCGAGCTTCACGCGGCTCGGGTCCCAGTATTGTTTGTTGGCCACGTAACGGATCTGCGAGTCTTTCTGGTAACGCTGGAATACGAACGGCCCGGTGCCGATCGGCTTCTGGTTGATGTCGCTGGGCTTGCCTTCCTTGAGCAATTGCTCGGCGTATTCGGCTGACAGAATCGCGGCGAAGCTCATGGCGATGTTTTGCACGAACGCGGCGTCCACCGTGTTCAGGGTCATCACCACGGTATACGGGTCGGTTTTCTCGACCTTGGCGATGTTCTTGTTCAGGCTCATCCCGTTGAAGTACGGAAACTCGGTGGGGTAGGCCTTGCGGAACGGATGATCCGGGTCAAGCATGCGGTTGAAGGTGAACAGCACGTCGTCGGCATTGAAGTCCCGCGTCGGCTTGAATTCCTTGTTGCTGTGGAATTTCACCCCTTCACGCAGATGGAAGGTGTAGGTCAGGCCATCTTCTGAAATATCCCACTTGGTCGCCAACCCAGGTATTACGTTGGTCGCGCCTTTCTCGAACTCGACCAAGCGGTTGTACAGCGGCTCGGCCACGTCGTTGTCGGTGGCGGTGGTGTACTGCGCTGTATCGAACCCTGCGGGGCTGCCTTCGGAGCAGAACACCAGGCTCTTCTTGTCGGCGGCTTGGCCCATCGTGGCCACAGCCAGCAGGCTGGTGCCAAAAATTGCGGATAGAACGGTGGTATGGCGCATGACGATCCCGATCCTTGTTTGTAGTTGTCATCAGCGAGCAACCGCCCAGCCTTTCGGACTGGGAGACATCACTGATCCCACGCACAGCAAGTGCCTTTCCCATATGGCTACCGCTGCTGTCCTACGACGTTATGGGTCGCGGAGTTCGCAGTAAATGCGCCAAATCGGATTGACCTTGTAGGCAACGGAGTCGCGGACCGCAGTTCGTTGCTGTAGGACGCAACGGATGCGGGCGTGGTCTGTTTCCTACTGGTCTGGCGGATGCAATAACGGCGACGTTATGAAACGTCGCCGTCACTGGTCCTTACTTGCCGCTTACGCTCACGCCATAGAAGGAGTTCAAGCCAAACGGGCTGATCTTGAAGTCCTGTACGGTGTTACGCATGGGTTGATACACCGTCGAGTGCGCGATAGGTGTCATCGGGACTGCATCTTTGAGGATATGTTGCGCCTGCTTGTACAGCTCGGTGCGTTTAGCGACGTCGGAAGTGGCCTTGGCCTCTTTCACGATGCCGTCGAATTTCTTGTCACACCACTTGGAGAAGTTGTTACCGGCCAGCGAATCGCAGCCGAACAGCACGTTCAGCCAGTTGTCCGGGTCACCATTGTCGCCGCTCCAGCCAATGATCATGGCCTGGTTCTCGCCGCCTTTGGAGCGCTTGATGTACTCGCCCCACTCGTAGCTGGTGATCTTGACCTTGAGGCCGATCTTCGACCAATCGTTCTGCAGCATTTCTGCCATCAGCTTAGCGTTCGGGTTGTACGGACGCTGAACCGGCATGGCCCACAGCACGATCTCGGTCCCTTCCTTGACGCCGGCTTCCTTGAGCAGCGCCTTGGCTTTCTCAGGGTCGTACTTGGCGTCCTTGATGGTGGTGTCATAGGACCATTGGGTCGGCGGCATGGCGTTGACGGCCAGTTGGCCTGCGCCCTGGTAGACGGAGTCGATGATCTGCTGCTTGTTCACCGACATGTCCAGCGCCTGGCGTACGCGCAGGTCAGCCAGCGGGTTGGGCTGGTCGCTGCCTTTGATTTTGTCCATGACGTTGTAGGCCACGTAGCCCAGGTTGAAACCGGCCTGGTGCGGCAGTTTCAGGTCTTTGTCTTCGCCCAGCGCCTTGAGGTCGGCCGGACGTGGGAACAAGGTGATCTGGCATTCGTTTTTCTTGAGCTTCTGGATACGCACCGACGGGTCAGTGGTGATGGCGAAGATCAGGTTGTCGATCTTCACGTCTTCAGGCTTCCAGTAATCCTTGTTGCCGGTGTAACGGATGTTGGAGTCTTTCTGGTAGCTCTTGAACACGAACGGGCCAGTGCCGATCGGCTTCTGGTTGATGTCCGCAGGCTTGCCTTCTTTCAGCAGCTGCGCCGCGTATTCCGCCGACTGGATCGACGCGAAGCTCATGGCCAGGTTCTGGATAAATGCCGCGTCCACGGTGCCAAGGGTGAACTTGACGGTGTGGTCATCGATTTTTTCGATGTTCTTGATGTTGGTGTCCATCCCCATGTCCGTGAAATACGGGAACTCGGTGGGGTAGGCCTTACGGAATGGATCGTCTTTGTTGATCATCCGATTGAAGGTGAACAGTACGTCGTCAGCCGAGAATTCACGAGTGGGCTTGAAGTACGGGGTGGTGTGGAACTTGACGCCTTCGCGCAGATGGAAAGTGTAGGTCAGGCCATCCGGGGATACGTCCCAGCTGGTGGCCAGGCCAGGTACCACGGCGGTGCCGCCGCGTTCGAACTGGCTCAGACGGTTGAACATGGTTTCGGCCGAAGCATCGAAGTCTGTTCCGGTGGTGTACTGGCCTGGATCGAAACCGGCCGGGCTCCCTTCGGAGCAGAACACCAGGTTAGTCGCCGCATGGGCGAATGGGGCCGCGGCCATAAGGCCCGCGCTCACTAATAACGGAAGGACTGCGTGTTTAAGCATGTTGGCCTCATGATTTGTTGTCATTTTTGGTGGTGAGGGCGACCTCGTGAGTCGGCCTGCGGATACTTATGCAGGCGCCATACCCAATGCAAGACGTTGAACTGTTGCAAGGCGCAAAGAGTGGTACGAGCGTACAGGAATGTCGCAATTATGAAAGTTTTGACATATTTGCGCCTGTTTTGAGGGTTTTTTCGGTGCGCAGGCTGCACCAAGAAGGGCCAACCGAGGCGTCTAGCGCACTCGGTTGGGGCGTCACTGTTACTTCTCCAGACTCACGCCATAAAAGGGCGTGAGCCCAAAGGGGCTGATTTTGAAGTCTTTGACTTCCTTGCGCAGAGGTTGGAAAACCGTCGAGTTCGCAATAGGCGTTATAGGTACTTGTTCCTTAAGAATTTTTTGTGCCTGTTGATACCACTTGATGCGCTGCTCGCGGTCGTTGCTCACTTTGGCCTGCTGCACCAGTTTGTCGTACGCCGGGTTACACCATTTGGCGTAGTTGCTGCCCTTGACCGCGGCACAACTGTAGAGCACGCCGAGCCAGTTGTCCGGGTCGCCGTTATCGCCGGTCCAGCCGTAAATCATGGCGTCGTGCTCGCCATTTTTGGCCCGTTTGATGTACTCGCCCCATTCGTAGCTGACGATATTGGCGTTGATGCCCACCTTGGCCCAATCCTGTTGAATCATCTGGGCCGACATGCGCGCATTCGGGTTGGATGCGCGTTGTACGGTCATCGCCCACAGGTTGAGGGTGGTGCCGGGTGCAACCCCTGCTTCTTTTAGTAGCGCCTTGGCTTTGACCGGGTCGTAGGGCGCGTCCTTCACCGATGGATCATAAGACCACTGGGCCGGTGGCAGCGCGTTCTGCGCCAATTGTCCGGCACCTTGATACACCGCTTTGATAATCGCCTGCTTGTCGATGGCCATGTCCAGAGCCTGGCGCACTTTCAACTGATCCAACGGCGGATGCGTCACGTTGTAGGCCAAGAAGCCCAGGTTGAAACCGGCTTGTTGCAGCACGCGCAGATTCGGGTCCTGTTTCATCACCTCAATGTCGGCAGGGCGCGGATAGCCGCTGACCTGGCATTCGCCGGCCTTGAGTTTTTGCAGGCGCGAAGCGGCGTCGGGGGTAATCGCGAAGACCAGGTTGTCGAGCTTCACATCCTCGGGTTTCCAATACTGTTTATTGGCCACGTAGCGAATCTGCGAGTCCTTCTGATAACGCTTGAATACGAACGGCCCGGTGCCCACCGGCTTCTGGTTGATATCTTCGGCCTTGCCGTCTTTCAACAACTGGTCCGCGTACTCGGCCGATTGCACGGAGGCAAAGCTCATGGCCAGGTTCTGCACGAACGCGGCATCGACGTTGTTCAGGCTGAAACGTACGGTGTGCTCGTCGAGTTTGTCGACGCTCTTGATCGTGGTGTTCAGGCCCATGTCGGTGAAGTACGGCGACTCGGAAGGATAAGCCTTGCGGAACGGGGTTTCGGCGTCCAACAGGCGATTGAAGGTGAATAGCACGTCATCCGCGTTGAAATCACGAGTGGGTTTGAAGAAGTCAGTGGTGTGGAACTTGACGCCTTCTCGCAGGTGGAAGGTGTAGGTCAGGCCGTCGTTGGATACCTCCCAGCGGGTCGCCAACCCAGGCTCGACCTCAGTGCCGCCGCGCTTGAACTGGGTCAGGCGATTGAACACGGTTTCGGCGGACGCATCAAAGTCGGTGCCACTGGTGTATTGGCTAGGGTCGAACCCGGCAGGGCTGGCTTCGGAGCAATAGACCAGAGTGCTGGCTGCGTGCGCTGCGGGCATACAGGCCAGGAGACTGGCGGCGAGGAGCAGCGGTTTGAAGGCAATTCTTTCCATGGAGACCCCTGAAGTGGCTGGCATACAAAAGCTGGCCATACGAAAACGGCTGTCTGCGAGGTTACCGTCGTTCTGGGGGTGTGAGGTAGTGACAACGCGAGCTCTGATTGAGCCTGATCGGCGTGCCGACATTGGAAGGGGCGTTTCAACGACTATTTAGCGACACCAGCAGGGCGCGAAAAAACGGCTGCGGAGTCTTTATGGCGTGGTCATGCGGGCAGCTTTTGGTAAAGCAAGAAACGCTGCCCGGAGGCAGCGTTGTTATTAGAGGTCGGGCTCGGGTAATCAGGGGATCTGAACTTCAATCACCCCATCCGCCGACATAGTGACCTTACTGGTGCCGGGTTCCACTTCGGGGGCCGGTGCCGCATCCATCATGGCGGCCTTCATCATCATTGCGCCGCGCTCGTAAGGTTGCGGGTAGCCATTGGTGTTGAAGTTTAAGTTGACGATTTTGTAACCCTTGCCGCCCAACGCATCGGTGGCCAATTGGGCACGGGCCTTGAAGGCTGCTACGGCGTCTTTGAGCAAGGCGTCTTCACTGGCCTTGCGGGTGCTATCGGCGATGGTGAAGTCCATGTTTGCCATTTTCAGGGTGTTGAGCAGTTCGCCCGTGAGCTTGGACAGCGCCGGGAAATCCGCACTTTCCAGGCGCAGCTCGGCACGTTCGCGCCAGCCGGTGATTTTCTGGTTCTTGTTGTCGTAGATCGGGTAGCTGTTACGGCTGCCTTGACGCAAGGTGACGGCCTTGACTTCGCGGGCCTGGCCCAACGCTGTGTTCAAGGTAGTGGTGATGTCGGCTGCGAGTTTGGCGGGGTCGGCGTTTTGAGCTTCGGTGTAAAGGGTCACGATCATCTTGTCGCGGGCTACTTCCTGGCTGACCTCCGCACGCAGGGAGATCTGGTTGTAGTGCAGTTCATCGGCCGCCATCGCCGAAAGGCTGGCCAGGGTGCTGGCGCTAAGGGTTAGAACGGCTGCGCTGCGAATGAAACGAGACATAAAAGCTCCTTGGGTTGATCCTGTGGATATGACTGTAGACGTTGATGTCGGGTTCTTCGGGTTTACACATTCACTACAGGTTGTCGTGTGGGCGACGAACGGTCATGCAGCGTGCCTGCGTCAAAGAGCCACACACGCCGTGCCAGCCGGTCTGCTTCGTTTATACTCCTGCCGATCCGCCTGCAGCACTCATCGGGAGAGCTCATGCTCGCCGCCGTAAAACTGACTTCCGCCACTCGCCAGAACCTCTGGCGCCTGACGTTCATTCGCATCCTGGTACTGGCCGCGCAGGCCGGCTCGGTTGGGCTTGCCTATTGGTTCGATCTGCTGCCGCTGCCGTGGCTGCAACTGGGCGTGACCCTGGGTTTTTCCACCGTGCTATGTGTGTTTACCGCCATCCGGCTGCGCACCACCTGGCCGGTGACCGAGCTGGAGTACGCCCTGCAACTGGCCTGTGATCTGTTTATCCACAGTGTGTTGCTTTACTTCTCCGGCGGTTCCACCAACCCCTTCGTTTCGTATTACCTGGTGCCTCTGACCATCGCCGCCGTGACCTTGCCGTGGCGCTACTCGGTGGTGCTGTCCGGGATCGCGCTGACCCTCTATACCCTGTTGCTGGCTCAGTTCTATCCGTTGCAGACGTTCCCTATCGCTCGGGAAAACCTGCAGATCTACGGGATGTGGTTGAGCTTTGCCCTGTCGGCCGCCGTGATCACTTTCTTTGCCGCGCGCATGGCCGAAGAACTGCGCCGGCAGGAAGAACTGCGGGCCATTCGCCGTGAAGAAGGCTTGCGCGACCAGCAATTGCTGGCCGTGGCCACTCAAGCGGCCGGCGCGGCTCACGAATTGGGTACGCCGCTGGCGACCATGAGCGTGCTGCTCAACGAGATGACCCAGGACCATCACGACCCGGCGCTGCAAGAGGATCTCGGCGTGCTGCGCGAACAGGTCAAGCAGTGCAAGCAAACCTTGCAGCAACTGGTACGCGCCGCCGAAGCCAACCGCCGCCTGGCGGTGGAGATGCAGGACGTGACCCAGTGGCTCGACGAAGCCCTGAACCGCTGGCACCTGATGCGCCCCGAGGCCAGTTACCGATTCCATCTACTGGGGCAGGGCCCGGTGCCGCGCATGGCGCCGCCGCCGGACTTGACCCAGGCGCTGCTCAACCTGTTGAACAATGCTGCTGATGCCTGCCCAGAAGGCCTCGAAGTGCAGTTGGACTGGGACACGGAAAACCTCACCATCAGCATTCGCGACCACGGTGCGGGCGTGCCGTTGGCCATTGCCGAGCAGATCGGCAAACCGTTTTTTACCACCAAGGGCAAGGGCTTCGGCCTCGGTCTGTTTTTGAGCAAGGCCAGCGTGACCCGCGCCGGCGGCTCAGTGAAGCTCTATAGTCATGAGGACGGCGGCACGCTCACCGAGCTGCGCCTGCCCCGTGTCGCACGAGGAGATATCGATGAGTGATGAGATCCAAGTCGAAGGCGAAGAACTGCCGCACCTGTTGCTGGTAGATGACGACGCCACGTTTACCCGCGTGATGGCGCGCGCCATGAGCCGTCGCGGTTTTCGGGTAAGCACCGCCGGTTCCGCCGAAGAGGGCCTGACCATCGCCCAGGCCGACCTGCCGGACTACGCCGCGCTCGACCTGAAAATGGACGGCGACTCCGGCCTGGTGCTGCTGCCCAAATTGCTGGAATTGGACCCGGAAATGCGCGTGGTCATTCTCACCGGTTACTCCAGCATCGCCACGGCGGTCGAGGCTATCAAGCGCGGTGCCTGCAATTATCTGTGCAAGCCGGCGGACGCCGACGACGTGCTCGCCGCGCTACTGTCCGAACATGCCGACCTCGACACCCTGGTGCCGGAAAACCCGATGTCGGTGGACCGCTTGCAGTGGGAGCATATCCAGCGCGTACTCACCGAGCACGAAGGCAATATCTCCGCCACCGCCCGTGCTCTGGGCATGCATCGCCGGACGTTGCAGCGCAAGCTGCAGAAGCGCCCGGTACGGCGCTGAACCCCGACTGAACGAATCGCTTCAGCTTGTAGGACGTCCTGAACCGATCGCCTATGATCGGCTCAAACGCCTGTGATGTTTTTCCTACCGAGCCTGAACGATGAATCAGAACGCTGAGTACTCCGCAGTCAATGACGCGGTGCGGGGGCAATTCTTTCGACGAACCTGGGCGATGATCACGCCCTATTGGCGCAGTGAAGAGAAGGGCAAGGCTTGGTTGTTGTTGGTGGCGGTGATCGGCCTTTCGCTGTTCAGCGTCGCGATCTCGGTGTGGATCAACCATTGGTACAAGGACTTCTACAACGCCCTCGAAAAGAAGGATACGGCCGCTTTTTGGCAATTGATCGGTTATTTCGGTGCAATTGCCGCCGTGGCGATCCTGGGCGCGGTGTATCGCTTGTACCTGACCCAGATGCTGACCATCCGCTGGCGCGCCTGGCTCACCGAAAAGCACTTTGCGCGCTGGCTCGCCCACAAAAACTACTACCAGCTGGAGCAGGGCGGTTACACCGATAACCCAGACCAGCGGATTTCCGAAGACCTCAACAGTTTCACCACCGGCACCTTGAGCCTGGGGCTCGGGCTGTTGCGCAACGTCGTCAGCCTGGTGTCATTCTCGATCATCCTGTGGGGTGTTTCGGGCAGTATCGAAGTGTTCGGCATCACCATCCCAGGTTATATGTTCTGGTGCGCATTGTTGTATGCCGCCGTCGGCAGTTGGCTCACCCACCTGATCGGACGACGCTTGATCGGCTTGAGCAATCAGCAACAGCGCTTCGAGGCGGACCTGCGTTTTTCCATGGTGCGTGTGCGCGAGAATGCCGAGAGCATCGCCCTGTACAACGGCGAACCGAACGAAAACCAGCGTTTGAGCGAACGTTTCAGCAAGGTTTGGCATAACTTCTGGGACATTATGAAGGTGTCCAAGCGCTTGACGTTTTTCACCGCCGGCTACAGCCAGATCGCAATCATCTTTCCATTCATCGTTGCCGCGCCGCGTTACTTCACCGGCAAGATCGAGCTGGGCGAGCTGATGCAAATCAATTCGGCGTTCGGCAACGTGCAGGATAACTTCAGCTGGTTTATCAGCGCGTACACCGAGCTGGCCAGCTGGCGCGCCACCAGCGATCGTCTGTTGAGCTTCCAGCAGGCCATGAGTGAAAACGAGCAGCGCCCGGCAGCCATCGACGTCAGCTCGGAGGGGGAGCGCCTTGTGGTGCAAGGGTTGGGCATGAACCTGGCGGACGGCCGCCATCTGCTGACCGATGCGAACATGGTGGTCGAACCGGGCCAGCGTGTGATGCTCAGTGGCCGCTCTGGCAGCGGTAAAAGTACCTTGCTGCGCGCGATGGGGCATTTGTGGCCGGCCGGCCACGGCAGCATTCGCCTGCCGGCCAAGCGTTACTTGTTCCTGCCGCAAAAGCCTTACCTGCCCATCGGCACGTTGAAGGCTGCGTTGAGTTACCCACAGGACGACGGCGTCTATTCGGCGCAACGTTATGCACAGGTCTTGCAAACCTGCCGCTTGCCGCATCTGGTGGACCGTCTGGATGAGCCCAACCACTGGCAGCGCATGCTTTCACCGGGCGAGCATCAGCGCTTGGCCTTCGCCCGCGCGTTGCTGTATGCCCCGCAATGGCTATACATGGACGAAGCCACATCGGCGATGGACGAAGAGGATGAGGCCACGCTGTATCAAGCATTGATCGATGAACTGCCGGGGTTGAGCATCGTCAGCGTCGGTCACCGCAGCAGCCTCAAGCGCTTCCATGGCCGGCATGTGCGGATCGAAGGCGGCTGGCTTCAAGAGCAACCCGTGGCCTGAAGTCCAATATCTAAAGAACGAGGCCCAACAAAAAGCCCGGTTGATCATCGATCAACCGGGCTTTTTTGCGGCTTGAAAAGACTTACTTCTTCAAGCCGTAATGCTCATCGAGCATGCCGGGGGCATCCGCCGTTTTTGGCGCGTAGTCCCGTGGCGGTTCCTGATTTTCCCGGGGCGGGGTCAGGCGTTCCCGTGGTGTTTGCGGTGCATCGGAGTGCAGCGCGGCCAGCAGGCGCTGGCGGGTAATGTCGTCGAGAGCCAGGCGGTTAGCGCCATCGGCGAGATGATCCTGTACTTCCTGGTAGCTCTGAGTGAGCTTCTTGACCAGGGTCGCAGTGCTATTGAAGTGGGTAACAACCTCGTTCTGATAACTGTCAAAACGTTCCTGGATGTCATCGAGCTGACGCTGCGTGCGGTTAGGCGCGGCATTCGGCAGCAGGCGAGCAACCAGGAATCCAATGGCGACACCGGCAACCAGGGCAAGAGTCGGCAACAACCAAACTAAGAGCGAGTGTTCCACGAGTCCTTCCTCTATAAACGGCTTTGCTTTACGTTAACGGCTCGGACCTGCGCTGTATACCGCGATTAAGCTCGCAATGATGTCATGCACAGATTTTTAGCTAGACGAGTCGACCCATTGAGAGGTCACGGAGTTCATTCCTTGCTCATGCGTGAAACCCCCGTTTTGATCGATGGCCCGGTAGGCCAGTTGGAAGCCTTGTACCTGGATCAGCCCGAACCACGTGGCCTGGCGCTGATCTGCCACCCTAACCCGGTGCAGGGCGGGACCATGCTCAATAAAGTCGTGTCGACCCTGCAACGCACCGCCCGCGATGCCGGTTTGATCACGCTGCGCTTCAATTACCGTGGCGTCGGTGCCAGTGCCGGCACTCACGACATGAGCAGCGGCGAAGTGGACGACGCCGAAGCGGCCGTCACCTGGCTGCGGGAAAAACACCCGGACCTGCCGATCACCTTGCTCGGGTTTTCCTTCGGTGGTTATGTGGCGGCGAGCCTCGGCGGGCGCCTGGAGGCCAAAGGCGAAAAACTCGCGCACCTGTTCATGGTCGCCGCTGCCGTGATGCGTTTGAGCGATAGCGATGTGCTGCCCCAGAACTGCCCATTGACCCTGATCCAGCCGGAAACCGACGAAGTAGTCGAGCCGCAGTTGGTTTACGACTGGTCCGCCGCGTTGAAACGCCCCCATGAGCTGCTGAAAGTGGCAGAATGCGGGCACTTTTTTCACGGCAAGCTCACCGACCTCAAGGATCTGGTGCTGCCGCGTCTCTCGAATTGATAGCAGTCTGATAAGCGATTACCCATGACGACTCGTACCCGTATCCTCACCGGCATCACCACCACCGGCACGCCGCACCTGGGCAACTACGCCGGTGCGATTCGCCCGGCCATCCTCGCCAGCCAGGATGCCAATGCCGATTCCTTCTACTTTCTGGCCGACTACCACGCCCTGATCAAATGCGATGACCCGCAGCGCATCCAGCGCTCGCGCATGGAAATCGCCGCGACTTGGCTGGCCGGTGGCCTGGATGTGAACCGGGTGACGTTCTATCGCCAGTCCGACATCCCGGAAATTCCCGAGCTGACCTGGCTGCTGACCTGCGTCGCCGCCAAGGGCCTGCTCAACCGCGCTCACGCTTACAAAGCGTCGGTGGATAAGAACGTGGAAGCCGGTGAAGACCCGGATGCGGGCATCAGCATGGGGCTGTATAGCTACCCGGTGCTGATGGCGGCGGACATTCTGATGTTCAACGCGCACAAGGTGCCGGTGGGCCGCGACCAGATCCAACACGTGGAAATGGCCCGCGACATCGGCCAGCGTTTCAACCACCTATTCGGCAACGGTAAAGAATTCTTCACCATGCCCGAGGCGTTGATCGAAGAAAGCGTCGCCACCTTGCCGGGCCTGGACGGCCGCAAGATGTCCAAGAGCTACGACAACACCATCCCGTTGTTCACCAGCGCCAAGGACATGAAAGACGCGATCTCGCGCATCGTGACCGACTCGCGTGCGCCGGGCGAAGCCAAGGATCCGGACAACTCGCACCTGTTCACGCTGTACCAGGCGTTTGCGACTAAAGCGCAAGAAGAAGAGTTCCGTGGCGAACTGCTGCAAGGCCTGGGCTGGGGCGAGGCGAAGAATCGTCTGTTCCAACTGCTCGACAGCCAGTTGGGTGAGGCCCGCGAGCGTTATCACCAATTGATGTCACGCCCTTCGGACATGGAAGACCTGCTGCTGGTCGGCGCCAAAAAGGCTCGCGCCGTGGCCGCACCGTTCCTCGCCGAGTTGCGTGAAGCGGTAGGCTTGCGTTCGTTCGTCAATCAGGCGGCCGCGCCGGTCAGTGCCAAGAAGAAAGCCGCCAAGACGGCGCGCTTCGTTAGCTTTCGCGAAGACGACGGAAGTTTCCGTTTCCGCCTGCTGGCCGCCGATGGCGAGCAATTGCTGCTGTCACGCAACTTTGCCGATGGCAAGGCGGCGGGCGCGGTGACTAAACAACTGCAAAGCGGTCAAGCGTTGGACGTACGCACCGAAGGTCTGCGTTTCAGCGTATGGCTGGACGGCGCCGCGGTGGCCGACAGCGCCGAGTTTGCCGACCCTGCGTCGCTTGACGCGGCCATCGAAGCCCTGCGCGTCGCATTGACCCCCCTCGAGGATTAACCCGACCAAGGGTTGATTGCCATTATCCAGGGCCGTCGTTACAGTGACGGCCCGTTTTTGTTGCCTTGCTAACGAAATTATGACGCCCCTAGAACGATATCAAGCTGATCTGAAACGCCCTGAATTCTTCCATGATGCGGCCCAGGAAACGGCGGTGCGTCATTTGCAGCGTCTGTACGACGACCTGCTCGCGGCCTCGCAAAGCAAGCCGGGGATGCTCAGCAAGCTGTTTGGCAAGAAAGACCACACGCCGGTCAAAGGCCTGTACTTCTGGGGCGGCGTGGGCCGTGGCAAGACTTACCTGGTCGACACCTTCTTTGAAGCGCTGCCGTTCAAGGAAAAAGTCCGCACCCACTTCCACCGCTTCATGAAGCGTGTGCACGAAGAAATGAAGACCCTGCCGGGCGAGAAAAACCCGCTGACCATCATCGCCAAACGTTTTGCCCAGGAAGCCCGGGTGATCTGCTTCGATGAATTCTTCGTTTCCGACATCACCGACGCCATGATCCTCGGCACGTTGATGGAAGAGCTGTTCAAGAACGGCGTGACCCTGGTCGCCACCTCGAACATCGTGCCCGACGGCCTGTACAAAGACGGCCTTCAACGTGCGCGCTTCCTGCCGGCGATTGCGCTGATCAAGCAACACACTGAAATCGTCAACGTCGACAGCGGCGTCGACTACCGCCTGCGTCATCTCGAACAAGCGGAGCTGTATCACTTCCCGTTGAACGAAGCCGCCCACGAAAGCTTGCGTAAGAGCTTCCGTGCGCTCACGCCGGAATGCACCCAGGCGGTGGAAAACGACAAGCTGGTGATCGAGAACCGCGAAATCATCGCCCTACGCACCTGCGACGACGTGGCCTGGTTCGAGTTCCGCCAGCTATGCGACGGCCCACGCAGCCAGAACGACTACATCGAATTGGGCAAGATCTTCCACGCGGTGATCCTCAGCGGCGTGGAACAGATGAGCGTCACCACCGACGATATCGCGCGGCGCTTTATCAACATGGTCGACGAGTTCTATGACCGCAACGTCAAGCTGATCATCTCGGCGGAAGTCGAACTCAAAGACCTCTACACCGGCGGTCGTTTGAACTTCGAATTCCAGCGAACCTTGAGCCGCTTGCTGGAAATGCAGTCCCACGAGTTCCTCTCGCGCGGCCACAAACCCTAAGTGTGGGAGGGGGCTTGCCCCCTCTCACATTGGTTTAAGCAGCCTGCTGGAACTGCTGGCGATACTGGTTCGGCGACAACTCGGTGTGCTGCCTGAACAGCCGCGCGAAGAAGCTCGCATCGTCATAACCCACCTCATAACTGATGGTCTTGATGCTCTTGCGGCTGCCTGAGAGCAGGCCCTTTGCCGTCTCGATGCGCAACCGTTGCAGGTAATGCAGCGGCTTGTCACCGGTGGCGGTCTGGAAGCGCCGCATGAAGTTGCGGATGCTCATGCCGTGTTCCCGGGCCACGTCTTCGAAGCGGAATTTGTCGGCGAAGTGTTCTTCGAGCCAGTGCTGGATCTGCAGGATGATCACGTCCTGGTGCAACTTCTGCCCGCCAAAGCCAATACGTCCAGGCGAATAGCTGCGCTGCACTTCATAGAGAATGTCCCGGGCCACAGCCTGGGCGATGTTGGCGCCGCAGAAGCGTTCGATCAGATAGATATAGAGGTCGCACGCTGAGGTGGTGCCGCCGGCGCAGTACAGGTTGTCGGCGTCGGTGAGGTGCTTGTCCTGATTGAGTTGCACCTTGGGGAAGCGTTCGCTGAAGGCGTTGAAGAAACGCCAGTACGTAGTGGCTTCCTTGCCATCGAGCAGGCCGGCTTCAGCCAGCCAGAACACCCCGGTGGCTTCGCCGCACAACACGGCGCCGCGTGCGTGTTGCGCGCGCAGCCAGGGCAGCACTTGGGGGTAGCGGCCGCACAGGGCGTCGAAATCATCCCAGAAGGCCGGCAACACGATGATGTCGGCGTCTTCCAGCCCGCCGTCCACCGGCATGATCACATCGCTGAAGCTGCGCACCGACTGCCCGTCGGGGCTGACCAGGCGCGTTTCGAACGCGGGTGTCAGGCCCAGGCCTTGTTGCTTGCCATAGCGCAGGCTGGCGAGGTGGAAGAAATCCTTGGCTTGCATGAGGGTTGAAGCGAATACCCGATCAATGGCCAAAATGCTGACGCGCCGTAATGGCGTGGAGATTTGGTTAGACATAATTTCAATTATTCTTATAGGGGAAAGTGGTCACCAGACGGCTGGATCGTCTTATTTTTTGTCGCATGTGTCCAGTGTCCCGTGACGCTTTGGCGGCATAGGCTCTGTGAGCTCGTCCTTGTCCGACAATCCAAACAGGTGCGCCATGATCCCGAGAACCTTGTTCAGCCCCGACCACGAACTCTTTCGTGAGAGCGTGCGCACTTTTCTGGAAAAAGAAGCCGTGCCGTTCCATGCGCAGTGGGAAAAGCAGGGCTATATCGATCGCGACCTGTGGCGTAAGGCGGGGGAGGCCGGCATGTTGTGCTCCCACTTGCCGGACACTTATGGCGGCTTGGACGCTGACTTTCTCTACAGCGCCGTGGTGATCGAGGAGATCGGCCGGCTGGGGCTGACCGGCATTGGTTTCTCCCTGCATTCGGACATTGTTGCGCCTTACATCCTGCACTACGGCAGTGAGGCGCTGAAGCATAAATACCTGCCGAAATTGATCTCTGGGGAGATGGTCACCGCCATCGCGATGACCGAGCCCGGCGCAGGCTCCGACCTGCAAGGGGTCAAGACTACCGCCGTGCTGGATGGCGATGAGTATGTGATCAACGGCTCCAAGACCTTTATCACCAACGGCTATCTCGCCGACCTGGTGATCGTGGTGGCCAAGACCGATCCCAAGGCTGGCGCCAAGGGTACCAGCCTGTTTCTGGTGGAGGCCGATACGCCGGGCTTTGCCAAGGGCAAGCGTCTGGAGAAGGTTGGCATGAAGGCGCAGGACACCTCCGAGCTGTTCTTCCAGGATGTGCGAGTGCCCAAGGAGAACATCTTGGGCCAGGCGGGGATGGGCTTTGCCTATCTGATGCAGGAGTTACCACAGGAGCGTTTGACGGTGGCGATCGGCGCGCTGTCGTCCGCCGAGGCGGCGTTGGCGTGGACCCTGGAATACACCCGCGAGCGTAAGGCGTTCGGCAAGGCGATCGCCGATTTCCAGAACACCCGTTTCAAGCTGGCGGAGATGGCCACTGAAATTCAGGTCGGTCGGGTGTTTGTCGATCAGTGCATGGCGCTGCACCTTGAAGGGAAACTCGACGTGCCCACCGCCGCAATGGCCAAGTACTGGGCCACCGACCTGCAATGCAAAGTGCTCGACGAGTGCGTGCAACTGCACGGTGGCTACGGCTTTATGTGGGAATACCCGATTGCCCGCGCCTGGGCGGATGCGCGGGTGCAGCGGATCTATGCGGGGACCAATGAGATCATGAAGGAGATCATTGCGCGGTCGCTTTGATTTTTGCTGGTCATGAATGCGTCATCGGGGGCAAGCCCCCTCCCACATTGGAATGCATTTGAATGTGGGAGGGGGCTTGCCCCCGATAACGGTCTACAGACCAATCAGGGCGCCGGGTTCGGATGATCCTTCTGAATCGCCTCAATCCCTTCCAGTACTTCCTTCGATAGCTTCAGATCAGCACTGGCAATGTTGCTGTCCAGTTGCGCCAGCGACGTTGCGCCAATAATGTTGCTGGTCACGAACGGCTGTTGCGTCACGAAGGCCAAGGCCATCTGCGCCGGGTCCAGGCCGTGTTCGCGCGCCAGTGCCACATAGCGGCTGCACGCCGCCTCCGACTGCGGGTTGAAGTAGCGGCTGAAGCGGCTGTATTCGGTCAGGCGCGCCTTGGCTGGACGCGCACCGTTTTCGTATTTGCCGCTGAGCATGCCGAACGCCAGGGGCGAGTAGGCCAGTAGCCCGCACTGTTCGCGAATCGCGACTTCCGCCAGGCCCACTTCAAAGCTGCGGTTGAGCAGGTTGTACGGGTTCTGGATCGATACCGCGCGCGTCCAGCCGCGGGCCCCGGCCAAGGCCAGGAATTTCATGGTGCCCCACGGGGTTTCGTTGGACAGACCGATGTGGCGGATCTTGCCGGCCTTGACCTGTTCGTCCAGCGCTTCGAGGGTTTCCTCCAGCGGCGTGAGGTCGTCTTCGTCCTTGTGTTTGTAACTCAGTTGGCCGAAGAAGTTGGTACTGCGCTCCGGCCAGTGCAATTGATACAGGTCGATCCAGTCGGTCTGCAGGCGCTTGAGGCTGGCATCCAGCGCTTGGACGATGTGCTTGCGGTTGTGGCGCAGATGGCCGTCGCGAATGTAGTCGATGGTGTTGCCGGGGCCGGCGATCTTGCTGGCCAGAATCCAATCGGCACGGTCGCCGCGGCTTTTGAAGTAATTGCCGATGTAGCGTTCGGTGGTGGCGTAGGTATCGGCCTTGGGCGGCACCGGGTACATTTCAGCGGTGTCGAGAAAGTTGATCCCCGCGGCCTTGGCTCGTTCGATCTGCGCGAAGGCCTCTGCCTCGCTGTTCTGCTCGCCCCAGGTCATGGTGCCCAAGGCTATCGCGCTCACGTTCAGATCCGTACGGCCCAGCTGTCGATAATCCATCGGGTACTCCTTCGGGAAAACAATCATAAAAGCAGGTTGAATTTTTTTTCGCAATCTGCATAATTGCCCACCTCTTTCTGCAGTGGAAGTGATGCGCCGCCTGCCGAAGAATCTTGCCGTTGAACGGACGCGCCGACCCGAGCCCCCGATAGCGTCTGTATCCGGCTGCCTTTGACTTGTCAAAGTACGCACTATTCAGTAAGATCCGCCGTCTAATTTACAGGGCGGCCCCTGAGGCTATTAAAGAATGACAACTTTTACTGCAAAACCGGAAACAGTTCAGCGCGACTGGTTTGTCGTCGACGCCGCTGGTCAGACCCTGGGTCGTCTGGCCACTGAAGTCGCCAGCCGTCTGCGTGGCAAGCACAAGCCTGAGTACACCCCTCACGTCGATACCGGTGACTACATCGTGATCATCAACGCTGAGCAGGTTCGTGTAACCGGCAACAAAGCAAGCGACAAAATGTACTACCGTCACTCCGGTTTCCCAGGCGGTATCAAGTCTTCCAACTTCGAAGGCCTGATTGCCAAGAAGCCTGAAGCCCCGATCGAAATCGCGGTCAAAGGCATGCTGCCGAAGGGCCCACTGGGTCGCGATATGTTTCGCAAGCTGAAAGTCTATGCGGGCGCTGTCCACCCTCATGCTGCTCAGCAGCCCCAAGAACTGAAGTTTTAACGGAATAGTTCATTATGTCGGCGACTCAAAATTACGGCACTGGCCGTCGCAAAACCGCAACCGCACGCGTTTTCCTGCGTCCGGGCACTGGTAACATCTCGATCAACAACCGCTCCCTGGACAACTTCTTCGGCCGCGAAACTGCCCGCATGGTAGTTCGTCAGCCGCTGGAACTGACCGAGACCGTTGAAAAGTTCGACATCTACGTCACCGTTATCGGTGGCGGTGTAAGTGGTCAAGCTGGCGCAATCCGCCACGGTATCACTCGCGCACTGATGAGCTACGACGAAACCCTGCGTAGCGCTCTGCGCAAAGCTGGCTTCGTGACTCGCGATGCTCGTGAAGTTGAACGTAAGAAAGTCGGTCTGCGTAAAGCGCGTAAGCGTCCGCAGTACTCGAAGCGTTAATTCGCTTTACGTTCCAGAAGAACGCCCAGCCTCCTCACGGAGCTGGGCGTTTTTTATTGCCTGCAATTTATGCATAAAAATTGGCGTGACAACTTGCCACATCCGTAGACCCCCTATACTACAAGGCCTGGAGCCGGAGCTCCGGGTAATTCCCTTGTCAGAGGTGGGGCTTTTCATTACCATTCGGCAAAATTTTTATAAGTTCAGATTTAATACTTAGTAGACGCCTGATTTAACAGGCCAAAAAGCTGATGGGAGAGGACTGAATGAGCAATGACGGCGTGAATGCAGGCCGGCGTCGCTTCTTGGTAGCAGCCACATCCGTGGTGGGTGCTGCAGGAGCGGTGGGGGCTGCGGTCCCGTTCGTGGGGTCATGGTTTCCCAGTGCCAAGGCGAAAGCCGCAGGTGCACCGGTGAAGGTGAATGTCAGCAAAATCGAGCCAGGCCAGCAGATGATTGCTGAATGGCGCGGTCAGCCAGTGTTCATCGTTCGTCGTACCGAGGAAATCCTGGGAAATCTTAAAAAGATCGAGGGGCAGTTGTCTGACCCGAAGTCCGAGAAATCCGACCAACCCGCCTACGCCAAGAACGAAGTGCGTTCGATCAAACCAGAGATTCTGTTGCTGGTCGGACTCTGTACCCATTTGGGTTGCTCGCCAACCTTCCGCCCGGAA
Source organism: Pseudomonas sp. efr-133-TYG-23 (assembly GCF_030209215.1). NCBI lineage: Bacteria > Pseudomonadati > Pseudomonadota > Gammaproteobacteria > Pseudomonadales > Pseudomonadaceae > Pseudomonas > Pseudomonas sp. efr-133-TYG-23. Next base: position 27,374 of record NZ_JARVSL010000002.1, read on the forward strand.
GTGGCCCCTGCCGATCTGGGCCAGGATTGGGTCGGCGGTTATTTCTGCCCATGCCACGGTTCTCACTACGATCTCGCTGGCCGCGTCTACAAGTCCCAACCTGCTCCGCTGAACCTGCCCGTGCCACCGCATACCTACGAAACTGACGACCTTATTGTCATTGGCCTCGATAAGGAGAACGCGTGATGAGCAAGTTCATGGATTGGGTGGATGCGCGCTTCCCCGCCACCAAAATGTGGGAAGACCATCTCAGCAAGTACTACGCTCCAAAAAACTTCAACTTCTTCTATTTCTTCGGCTCCCTGGCGCTGCTGGTGCTGGTCAACCAGATTGTCACCGGCGTGTGGCTGACCATGAGCTACAACCCTTCGGCGGAAGAGGCATTCGCCTCCGTCGAATACATCATGCGTGACGTCGAGTACGGCTCGATCCTGCGGTTGTTGCACTCCACTGGCGCTTCGGCGTTCTTTATCGTGGTCTATCTGCATATGTTCCGTGGTCTGCTCTACGGTTCCTATCAGAAGCCGCGTGAACTGGTGTGGGTCTTCGGCATGCTGATCTACCTGGCGCTGATGGCCGAAGCCTTTATGGGTTACCTGCTGCCGTGGGGCCAGATGTCGTACTGGGGGGCCCAGGTGATCATCTCGCTGTTCGGCGCGATCCCCGTGATCGGCAATGACCTGACCCAGTGGATTCGGGGTGACTACCTGATCTCCGGCATCACTCTGAACCGCTTCTTCGCCCTGCATGTGGTGGCGTTGCCCATCGTGATCCTGGGACTGGTGGTGCTGCACATCCTGGCTCTGCACGAAGTGGGTTCGAACAACCCGGATGGCGTGGACATCAAGAAGCACAAGGACGAGAACGGTATCCCGCTGGATGGCATTCCCTTCCATCCGTACTACACCGTCAAAGACATTGTCGGCGTAGTGGTGTTCTTGTTCGTGTTCTGCTCGATCGTGTTCTTTTTCCCGGAGATGGGCGGCTATTTCCTGGAGAAGCCTAACTTCGAACAGGCCAATGCCTTCAAGACACCTGAGCACATCGCTCCCGTCTGGTACTTCACGCCGTTCTACGCGATCTTGCGGGCCATCCCAGACAAGCTTATGGGCGTGATCGCCATGGGCGCGGCCATCGCGGTGTTGTTCGTACTGCCCTGGCTCGACCGAAGCCCGGTCAAGTCCATGCGTTACAAGGGCTGGCTGAGCAAGATCTGGTTGTGGGTGTTCTGCATTGCTTTCGTGATCCTGGGCGTATTGGGCGTACTGGCGCCAACCCCGGGGCGGACGTTGCTGTCGCAGGTCTGCACCTTCCTGTACTTCGCCTACTTCATTCTGATGCCGTTCTATACCCGGCTAGAGAAGACCAAACCGGTTCCGGAAAGGGTGACTGGCTGATGAAAAAATTATTCGTTGCATTGATGCTTGCGGCACTGCCGCTGCTGTCCTTCGCTGCCGAACATGGCGGGCCGGAACTGGAAAAAGTCGATATTGACGTATCCGACAAAGCCGCCATGCAGGACGGTGCGCGTACGTTCGCCAACTACTGCATGGGTTGCCACAGCGCCAAATTCCAACGCTATGAGCGCGTTGCCGATGACCTGGGCATCCCTCATGAAATGATGCTGGAAAAGTTGGTGTTCACTGGCGCCAAGATCGGCGACCACATGAACATCGGCATGCAGCCGGCGGACGCCAAGGCCTGGTTCGGTGCTGCACCGCCTGATCTGACCCTGGTCGCTCGTGTGCGTGGCACCGATTGGCTGTACAGCTATCTGAAGTCGTTCTACGAAGATCCGACACGCCCCTGGGGTGTGAACAACAAAGTGTTCCCGAACGTCGGCATGCCTAACGTGCTGGTCGGCCTGCAGGGGCGCCAAGTGGTAGGATGCAAGCAGGTTCAGGTCGTTGAGAACGGTAAGAAGCAATATGATCCGTTGACCGGCACGCCTCTGACCCATGAGGCCTGCGATCAATTGACCATCGTGCCTAAGACCGGTGCACTGAATGAAGAGCAGTTCGACGAGAAGGTCAAGAACCTGGTGACCTTCCTGGCCTACTCGGCTAACCCGGTCAAACTGCAACACCAGCGTATCGGTACCTATGTATTGCTGTACCTGGCCTTCTTCTTCGTATTCGCCTATCTGCTCAAACGCGAATACTGGAAGGATGTGCATTGATCCAACCGTAAGCAATTGCTGTTAATCTTGCGCGCCCAGCGGCATCTCTGAACCGTAGCGACCTGGTCATCAGGTACTACAGAGATGCTCTCTGGGCGCGCTCGTTTTTGAGCTTTCGATAATTTCAACAAGCGAGGAGGACCGCCATGGGCGTGACCAATCGGTTGGCCTGTTACTCCGACCCCGCCGACCACTATTCCCACCGAGTACGTATTGTGCTCGCAGAGAAGGGTGTCAGCGCCGAGATCATCAGTGTGGAGGCGGGCCGTCAGCCGCCGAAGCTGATCGAAGTGAACCCTTACGGCAGCTTGCCCACCCTGGTCGATCGTGACCTGGCGTTGTGGGAGTCGACCGTGGTGATGGAATACTTGGATGAGCGTTATCCTCATCCGCCTCTGCTGCCGGTGTACCCGGTGGCGCGTGCCAACAGCCGGCTGCTGATCCATCGGATCCAGCGTGACTGGTGCGGGTTGGTGGATGTGATTCTGGATTCGCGTACAAAAGAGCCCGCTCGGGTGCAGGCGCGTAAGGAATTGCGCGAAAGCCTGACCGGCGTTTCGCCGTTGTTCGCCGATAAACCTTTTTTCCTCAGCGAGGAACAAAGCTTGGTGGATTGCTGCCTATTACCCATACTCTGGCGCTTGCCGATTCTGGGCATTGAACTGCCTCGGCCTGCCAAGCCGTTGCTTGATTACATGGAGCGCCAGTTTGCGCGTGAGGCTTTCCAGGCGAGTCTGTCTGGTGTCGAACGCGATATGCGCTAAGGCTTAAGGAGCCGTTGATGAACTCCAGTCGACCCTACCTGGTCCGCGCGCTCTATGAGTGGATTGTGGACAACGATTGCACCCCGCACATGCTGGTCAATTCCGAATTTCCTGCGGTTCAGGTACCGCAGGGGTTTGCCAGTGATGGACAGATCGTGCTGAACATCTCGCCCAGTGCCGTGCGTCATCTGCACATGGACAACGAAGCGGTGAGCTTCGAAGGGCGTTTTGGCGGTGTGCCCCATACGCTGTATGTGCCGATTGGCGCCATTCTCGGGATTTATGCCCGTGAGAATGGGCAAGGCATGGTGTTTGATCTGGAGTCGCCCTTCGAGGATGACGAAACGATCGACAGCGAAGAGGGCGACGATATGCCGCCACCGGACACTGAGCCTCCGCGTCCCAGCGGTCGTCCTAGTCTGAAAGTGGTGAAGTGACAAAACGGCGTCGTTCGCACGTCGGTTGAAAAATGCCTCGGTCTTGCCGGGGCATTTTTTTGTCAAAAACTGCCTACGGCCTCGGTGCCGGCACCGGTGGTCAACGAGTTGTCGGGGTCCTTTTGCCAATAGGCTTGGTTGGCGTTGCTGAGGCTGCGGATCACACATTTCCATTTGATGGCTTGCTGGGTCGGCCATACCACGGCGCCGCTCCACCGCTGCGGCGCCGTGGGCTTCAGTGCGATGGCGTGGGCCGGATCCCAGGCGCCCAGTTCAACCGGCGAACCCACGGCGTACACTGCCTGCCCATTGCCAGGGTTTGCATTGTCGCAGTGTAGTGTCGTCGTGGTGTCTTCCGGTGCCGAGCGAGTTTGCCAGGCTCGAATACGCTCTGCGTCCGCGAACAGTGCCTGGGTAAAACCCTCCGGGATCATGCTGAGGTCCGCGTCCAGGGCGATCAATAAGCGCCGGCGACTGCCATTGATCGTAGCCACCAATCCTGAATAGTGGCTCTGAAAGCGGATGGGCGAGTCGGCTCGAATGCCGGCGTCCTTGCGCAGTTTGATCAGCATGCGAATCAGATCGCCACGGCCCCAGTCGTACATGTCGGGCCAATACACCGTGGGTATGCCGGGGCTCAGCAGAATGTAAGCGTAGGCGATGTTGCGCTTCTCTTCGGGCACAGGCCAGTGGTGCTGCCCGCCGTATTGCCCCGGGGAATAGCCGGTGTCGTGGTTGTCGACGAACGTCACCGCAATCTGCCGCCAGGCTGGGTCCGGGTTGCCACTGAGGCCGTGCCGCCATTCGGCGAGGCTGCCATTTTGCAGGCGCTCCTTGAGCGCGAAATCGAAGACTGCGCAACGCGATCTGTCCGACCAGTCCTTGAGAATGTCCTGCCAACTGGCTTTATTGCGCCAGTCGCTGGCGGGAAACTCGCCAGGGCTTTTCCACAGTTCGCCAACGCAGAACGCTTGGTCGCCAAAATCTTTCATCCACAGGTTGACCCGCTCCGGCGCATAGCCGCGCACAAAATCGAAGCGCAAGCCCTTGGCGCCGTAGTTATCCCGCAGGTTCCTGAACTCCTGCATCATGCGTGACGAAACCTCCGGACTGCTGGTGTTGAGGTCGGCCTTGCCGCTATAAAACGGGTCGCCTTCGTCGCAGCTTGACGCAGGGGTGGGGGAGATGCAGTCAGTGCGCCACAGCTTGAGGCGCCGAAGAAAGCGCACCTGGGTGCCGGGGAGGTTGTCGTTCATATGGTTAGGCACTACGTCGTACACCGCTTGCACGCCAGCGCTCGATAAGGCGTCAACCGCTTGTTTGAGCTGGGGTTCGCTGCCGTAATTGCTGTTTTTGTCAAAGTCGTGCCAGAAGTAACCCTCCCCGCCGCCGGAAGTCCCTGAGTTCGCGTCGACCCAGCTGGATTTATCGACCCAGGCGGGAGGCAACCAGATTTTGGTGAAGCCATCGCGCCCGATGGTGGGGGCCATTTGTTTCAGTATTTCGTACCACGTTTGCGGGGTCGTGCGACTGGAGTTCCAGTGGAACCCCTGCAATATGACGTCCTCGCCCCCGCCGTTGCGTACGCCCGGGGAAGCCAGAACGACGCAGGTCAGCAGCCAGCTTATGGCTGCGCATAACAAAGTAAGGCGTTTCATGAGCGCTCACCTGGGTGTCGGAACAGGCTTGACTCTGCGACGGTCTGGTGAGGTTGTCTGCTGTCATATCTGACAGGGGCAGAAGAACGTTTCGCACTCACTGCCGCGGCTGAAGTAACCGGTGGGTCTATCCGAACACGGGTAGGTACGGCGGCGATATGTACTACGCGCGCGAAAGCCGATGAAAGTGCAGCGCGAGCGGTGATCATACAACCGTCATGGGCTATGATGCCCCTTCAGTTCACCGACAAAGATGACCCCACATGGAAAACGCCAACACCGCCCCTCGTCTTCCCCGCAAGCGCCGCAGCCTTGCTCAGGAATTGGTCACGGTGTTATCTGAGCAAATCCGCGATGGTCAGCTCAAACGTGGCGATAAGCTGCCCACCGAGTCGGCGATCATGGAAGCTCATGGGGTCAGTCGCACGGTGGTGCGTGAAGCTATCTCACGTTTGCAGGCCGCAGGCCAGGTAGAGACCCGGCACGGCATCGGCACTTTCGTGCTGGATACACCAAGCCCCAGCGGCTTTCGTATCGACCCCGCCACCGTGGTGACCTTGCGCGATGTGTTGGCGATTCTGGAGCTGCGGATCAGCCTGGAAGTGGAGTCGGCCGGCCTCGCCGCGTTGCGTCGCAGCGATGAGCAATTGGCGGCCATGCGCGCGGCACTCGACGCGCTGAACGAAAGCGCCGCGCACGCGGGGGATGCGGTTGCGTCAGACTTCGCGTTCCATCTGGAAATCGCATTGTCCACCGGCAACCGTTACTTCACTGACATCATGACCCACCTGGGTACCAGCATCATTCCTCGGACCCGCCTGAACTCCGCACGCTTGGCCCATGATGACCAACAGCATTACATGGACCGCCTGAGCCGCGAGCACGAAGAAATCTACGAAGCGATTGCCCGCCAGGATTCGGACGCGGCACGAGCGGCCATGCGTTTGCACCTGACCAACAGTCGCGAGCGGCTGCGCCATGCCCATGAAGAGGCGCAGGCGCAGCGCGGGTGAGTCTCAGGGTTTGATCATCGACGGGGCAACGGTTGTGATCAGACCGGTGTATTGGGTTTGTAGTCCTTGAGCAACAAGTACGTACTCCATCCCCACCAATCATTCGTCCACTGCTTGTCGTTCAAGTCATTTACGTCCTCGCGCCGCAGCACCTTGTCGCCCTCCCTCTTGAACAACGGCGAAAAGTTGTTTGCCGGGTTTTGAGCGGCATTCAGGTCCGGCACGTACAGCGGCGCCTTGAAGGTGGCCGGGGAGGGCGCGGTGCCGCTGAGGAAAGTGTCGAAGATTTCGTTCGCCGAGGCTTGCACCGCGCGTTTGACTTGGGCCCGATTGGCCGCATCGGTGCTGTCGAAGTAGCGTTTATCCCCGTAGGCATGCCATTCGTCACCCATGGCATTGCGCACCTTGAGCCCGAATTTACTGTCTTCGTCGTGCATGAAACGGCTGATCAGCGAGCCGAGTTCTCCGGGGGTAACCACGGCGGCCAATTGCTTGCGTGGCACGCGCAGGTGGCCGGCGGAAAACAGATCGGTCAAAAAATGATCGGCAAAACTGTTCATGGCATAGGCCAGTTCCAGCGCCTGGTCGGTGCCAGTCTGATGAGCTACCACTGCCTGTTGCAGGGCTGCGGTATGCCCGGCGAGGTAGGCCGATAGCGCCCACTCGCCGAAGTGGTCGGCGTTGTCCGCCGCCAGTTTCAAGTAACGTCCCAGCGGAATCAGCGCCGACACCGCGCTGCCGCCACCGGTGATGCGGTTCCACTCCTCGGACAAGCTATCGCCCAAGGCGTCGTACGCCTCATGAGGCTGTTTGCCTGCCTTGATTGCCTGGTTGACCGCGTTGATCTCCTTTTGCATCACCGCAAGGATGTTGCGTGCTTCTTCCCGTGACGCCGGCAACACGGCCAGGGAATTGAACGCGGCCGTGAAGCGTTGCACACGCTCGGCGGGGGAGGCGCCATCGCTGATCGGTTGGCCAGGGATGCCATAGAAGTCGCCGCCCAGGGCGATCACTTGGCCGTAAGTCAGTGCCAGCCCGTTGGGCAGATGCAGCTCAACTTCTCGCGCAGGTATCGGCGCGGCGTCTTTGGCGAAGCGCAGCAGCGTATCGTCGCCAATCGCCGTATGTTCGCCGCCTTCGAAGCGTAGGGTCGGTGGGTTTTTTTCGGGTAATACGAGTTCAAGACCTGACATGTTAGCTCCTTGCTAAGTCGTAGGAATCTTCCTTGATTGCTGTATGTATATACAGCTACGGCGAGCATAGAGCATAAATTTCTTACGTCAAGAATGCGTGTTTCAACACTCTTTGCTGGGAGGTTGATGAATTGCAGTTGACGAATACTTTTATAGTTGTACGATGACGTACGACATTATCAAAACCAACAACAAACCTTTCGACAGAAAGTCTTTACCCAGGGTGTTCGAATAATGAATCCACAAGAACTGAAGTCCATCCTTTCCCACGGTCTGCTGTCTTTCCCCGTGACCGATTTCAACGCGCAGGGTGATTTCCACCAGGCGGGTTACATCAAGCGCCTGGAGTGGCTGGCCCCGTACGGCGCCACCGCCTTGTTCGCCGCCGGCGGCACCGGTGAGTTTTTCTCCCTGGCCGCCAGCGAATATTCTCAAGTGGTAAAGACTGCTGTTGATACCTGCGCCACCAGCGTGCCGATCCTCGCCGGTGTCGGCGGTTCGACGCGTCAGGCTATCGAATATGCTCAGGAAGCCGAGCGTCTGGGGGCCAAGGGCCTGTTGCTGCTGCCGCACTACCTCACCGAAGCCAGCCAGGATGGGGTTGCGGCCCACGTTGAGGCTGTGTGCAAATCGGTCAAGATTGGCGTGGTGGTCTACAACCGCAACGTCTGCCGTCTGACTGCGCCGCTGCTGGAGCGTCTGGCTGAGCGCTGCCCGAACCTGATCGGCTACAAGGACGGCCTGGGTGACATCGAACTGATGGTGTCGATCCGCCGTCGCCTCGGTGATCGTTTCAGCTACCTGGGCGGCCTGCCCACCGCGGAAGTTTATGCCGCTGCCTACAAGGCTTTGGGCGTACCGGTGTACTCCTCGGCGGTGTTCAACTTCATCCCGAAAACCGCGATGGACTTCTACCACGCGATTGCCAAGGATGATCACGCCACCGTCAGCAAGATCATCGACAACTTCTTCCTGCCTTACCTGGACATCCGCAACCGCAAGGCCGGTTATGCCGTGAGCATCGTCAAGGCCGGCGCAAAAATCGCCGGTTATGACGCCGGCCCAGTGCGCACACCGCTGACCGACCTGCTGCCGGAAGAGTACGAAGCCCTCGCCGCGCTGATCGATAAGCAAGGCCCGCAATAAGACATTTACAAGGCCGCTGAGCAATCAGCGGCCTTTTGCGTCAGGAGAAGATTTGTGTCCCAAGCCAAACGTTTTGAAAACTACATCAATGGCCAGTGGGTGGCCGGTGCGGACTATTGCACCAATATCAACCCGTCGGAGTTGTCCGATGTCATCGGCGAATACGCCAAGGCTGATGTTGCTCAAGTCAACGCCGCCATCGACGCCGCACGCGCCGCGTTCCCGGCCTGGTCCACCTCGGGCATTCAGGCCCGTCACGATGCGCTGGATAAAGTCGGCAGCGAAATCCTCGCCCGCCGCGAAGAACTCGGCACCCTGCTGGCCCGTGAAGAGGGCAAGACCCTGCCCGAAGCCATCGGTGAAGTGACCCGCGCCGGCAATATCTTCAAATTCTTTGCTGGCGAATGCCTGCGCTTGTCCGGCGACTACGTGCCGTCGGTGCGTCCTGGCGTCAACGTCGAAGTTACCCGCGAAGCCCTTGGTGTGGTTGGCTTGATCACCCCGTGGAACTTCCCGATTGCCATCCCCGCATGGAAAATCGCCCCGGCCCTGGCGTACGGCAACTGCGTGGTAATCAAACCCGCCGAGCTGGTGCCGGGTTGCGCCTGGGCCCTCGCGGAAATCATCTCCCGCGCCGGTTTCCCGGACGGTGTGTTCAACCTGGTAATGGGCAGCGGCCGTGTGGTCGGTGATGTGCTGGTCAACAGCCCGAAAGTCGACGGCATCAGCTTCACTGGTTCCGTCGGTGTCGGCCGTCAGATCGCCGTCAGTTGTGTGTCGCGCCAGGCCAAAGTGCAATTGGAAATGGGCGGCAAGAACCCGCAGATCATTCTCGACGACGCCGACCTCAAACAAGCGGTCGAGCTGGCGGTACAGAGCGCGTTCTACTCCACCGGGCAACGTTGCACAGCGTCCAGCCGTTTGATCGTGACCGCCGGTATCCACGACCAGTTTGTCGCGGCCATGGCCGAGCGCATGAAGTCGATCAAGGTTGGCCATGCCCTCAAGAGCGGCACCGATATCGGCCCCGTCGTGTCCCAGGCCCAACTGGATCAGGACATGAAATACATCGACATCGGCCAAAGCGAAGGCGCGCGGTTGGTCAGCGGTGGCAGCCTGGTGACGTGCGACACCGAGGGTTACTTCCTCGCGCCTACTTTGTTCGCCGACAGCGAAGCGGCCATGCGCATCAGCCGTGAAGAAATCTTCGGGCCGGTGGCCAACGTGGTGCGCGTGGCGGACTACGAGGCAGCCCTGGCCATGGCCAACGACACCGAGTTCGGCTTGTCGGCCGGTATCGCCACCACGTCGCTGAAGTACGCCAATCACTTCAAGCGCCACTCCCAGGCCGGAATGGTGATGGTCAACCTGCCGACCGCCGGCGTGGATTATCACGTTCCGTTCGGTGGGCGTAAGGGCTCATCCTATGGTTCGCGTGAGCAGGGTCGCTATGCGCAAGAGTTCTACACCGTGGTGAAAACCAGCTACATCGGTTCGTAAGACGCAATACCCCGTGGGGCCGGACGCCTGCCGGCCCCACGACCAAAACAGAAAACCATTACCCGCAAAAAAAATAATTAGTGGGAGTACTTCTACATGCAAGCGACCAAGCCGACCCACGTCCGCTATTTGATCCTGCTCATGCTCTTTGTGGTGACCACGATCAACTACGCCGACCGGGCCACCATCGCCATCGCGGGCTCCAGCCTGCAAAAAGACCTCGGCATCGACGCGGTCACTCTCGGTTACATCTTCTCCGCATTCGGTTGGGCCTATGTGGCCGGGCAAATTCCCGGTGGCTGGCTGCTGGACCGGTTCGGCTCGAAAAAAGTCTATGCCCTGAGCATCTTCACCTGGTCCCTGTTCACCGTGCTGCAAGGCTATGTGGGTGAGTTCGGTGTTTCCACCGCCGTGGTCGCGCTGTTTATGCTGCGCTTCCTGGTGGGCCTGGCCGAGGCGCCTTCCTTCCCGGGTAACGCACGCATAGTCGCGGCCTGGTTCCCGACCGCTGAACGGGGCACCGCCTCGGCGATATTTAACTCGGCGCAGTACTTCGCCACGGTGCTGTTCGCGCCCCTGATGGGTTGGATCGTCTACCGCTTCGGCTGGCAGCACGTGTTTATCGTGATGGGCGTGATCGGCATCGTGTTCTCGCTGATCTGGCTGAAAGTGATCCACAGCCCCCGCCAGCACCCGATGATCAACGAGGCCGAGCTCAATCACATCGCCGCCAATGGCGCGATGGTCGATATGGATCAGGACAAGGCCAAGGGTAAGAAAACCGACGGGCCGAAGTGGGATTACATCCGCCAGTTGCTCACCAACCGCATGATGCTCGGGGTGTATCTGGGCCAGTACTGCATCAACGGCATCACCTACTTCTTCCTGACCTGGTTCCCGGTATATCTGGTGCAGGACCGTGGCATGACCATCCTCAAGGCCGGTTTCATCGCCTCGTTGCCGGCGATCTGCGGCTTTATCGGCGGCGTGCTCGGCGGGGTGATTTCCGATTACCTGCTGCGCAAAGGCCACTCGCTGACCTTCGCCCGTAAGGCGCCGATCATCGCCGGCCTGCTGGTGTCCAGCAGCATCATTGCGTGCAACTACGTGGATGTGGAGTGGATGGTGGTGGGCTTCATGGCCTTGGCCTTCTTCGGCAAGGGCGTTGGCGCACTGGGCTGGGCGGTGGTGTCCGACACTTCGCCGAAACAAATCGCCGGCCTCAGTGGTGGCTTGTTCAACACTTTCGGTAACCTGGCGTCGATCACCACACCGATTGTCATCGGCTACATCATCAGCACCACCGGTTCTTTCAAATGGGCCCTGGTGTTTGTCGGCGCCAACGCGCTGGTGGCGGTGTTCAGCTACCTGGTGATCGTCGGTCCGATCAAGCGCGTGGTGCTCAAAGAGCCGCCCGCCCAGGGGCCTGAAGTAACCCACCTTACCCAAGCGCATTCCTGAGGTTCGTGTAATGCAGTTGATTGAACATGCCGACTCGCCGCGCTCGATTCGTTTGCACGAGCGCGACAACGTAGTGATCGTGGTCAACGACCAGGGCGTGCCGGCCGGGACCGAGTTCCCGGACGGCCTGGTGACCGTGGACTTCATCCCCCAGAGCCACAAAGTGACCCTGGAAGATATTCCCGAGGGCGGTCAGATTATTCGCTACGGCCAGACCATCGGGTATGCCTTGGCGCCGATTCCGCGTGGCAGTTGGGTCCAGGAAGATCAACTGCGCATGCCCACCGCGCCACCGCTGGATAGCCTGCCGCTGTCTACCGAAGTGCCCGAGGGCCAGGCGCCGCTGGAGGGCTATACGTTCGAGGGCTACCGCAATGCCGACGGCACCGTCGGCACGCGCAATATCCTGGGCATCACCACCACGGTGCAGTGCGTGACCGGCGTGCTGGACCACGCGGTCAAGCGCATCAAGGATGAGTTGCTGCCCAAGTACCCCAATGTCGATGACGTGGTGGCGCTGACTCACAGCTACGGCTGTGGGGTGGCGATCACCGCGACGGATGCCTACATCCCGATCCGTACCGTGCGCAACCTGGCGCGCAACCCGAACCTGGGGGGCGAAGCCCTGGTGATCAGCCTGGGCTGTGAGAAATTGCAGGCCGGCCAGGTGATGCACGACAACGACAGTTCCGTCGACTTGAGCGAGCCGTGGCTGTATCGGCTGCAGGACTCCAGCCACGGTTTCACCGAGATGATCGAGCAGATCATGGAACTGGCCGAAGTGCGCTTGAAGAAGCTCGACCAGCGCCGCCGGGAAACCGTGCCGGCGTCCGAGCTGATCCTGGGCATGCAGTGCGGCGGCAGTGATGCGTTTTCCGGTATCACCGCCAACCCGGCCCTGGGCTACGCCTCGGACTTGTTGCTGCGGGCCGGCGCGACGGTGATGTTTTCCGAAGTCACCGAAGTGCGTGATGCCATCTACCTGTTGACCTCTCGCGCACAGACGAAAGAAGTGGCCGAAGAGTTGGTCAGAGAAATGGATTGGTACGACCGTTACCTGGCCAAAGGCGAGGCAGATCGCAGTGCCAACACCACGCCGGGCAACAAGAAAGGCGGGTTGTCGAACATTGTCGAGAAGTCGTTGGGTTCCATCGTCAAGTCCGGCAGCAGCGCAATCAACGGCGTGCTCGGCCCTGGCGAGCGCTTCAAGGGCAAGGGCCTGATCTTCTGCGCCACTCCAGCCAGCGACTTCGTGTGCGGCACGTTGCAACTGGCGGCGGGGATGAACCTGCATGTGTTCACCACCGGTCGTGGTACGCCCTATGGGCTGGCGATGGCGCCGGTGGTTAAGGTCTCGACGCGTACGGAGCTGGCGCAACGCTGGCCGGACCTCATCGACATTGACGCCGGCCGTATCGCCACCGGGCGCGCAAGCATTGAGGAGCTGGGCTGGGAGTTGTTTCACTTTTACCTGGACGTGGCCAGCGGCAAGAAGAAAACGTGGGCCGAGCATCACAAGCTGCACAACGACATCACGTTGTTCAACCCGGCGCCGATTACCTGAGACCGAGGCGTCTGCATCGGGGGCAAGCCCCCTCCCACACTTGAAGGTATTCACAATTCAAACTGTGGGAGGGGGCTTGCCCCCGATAGCGGTCTAACAGGCACCCCTGAGCTGTATGGCTTATCATTAGCCACCTAACGACGCTCACCAAGGTTCTCTCCGGCATGCTGGCTATCTTCCTCACCACCCTTACGATCACCGCGCCGGTGTTTGCCATGCTGTTTCTGGGAGTGCTGCTCAAGCGCATCAACTGGATCAACGACAACTTTATCCACACTGCATCGTCCCTGGTGTTCAACGTCACCATGCCGGCGCTGTTGTTCCTGGGCATCCTGCATGCCGACCTGCACTCGGCGCTCAAGCCGGGCCTGCTGATCTACTTTTGCGTCGCCACGCTGGTGAGCTTTGCCCTGGCTTGGGGGTGGGCGATCTTTCGTTGCCCCAAGGAAGATCGCGGCATCTACGCCCAAGGCGCGTTTCGCGGTAATAACGGCGTGATCGGCCTGGCACTGGCGGCGAGCATGTATGGCGACTACGGCATCTCCCTCGGCGCGATCCTCGCGGCGTTGGTGATCCTGTTCTACAACACGCTGTCGACCATCGTGCTGGCGGTGTATAGCCCGGTGATCAAGTCCGACCCGTGGAGCATCTTCAAAAGCGTGGTCGCCAACCCGCTGATCATCAGCGTGATCACAGCCGCGCCGTTCGCTTACTTCAAGATCGGTTTACCGGGCTGGTTGGAAAAGTCCGCACAGTACCTGGCAGACACCACCTTGCCACTGGCCTTGATCTGCATCGGCGGCACCTTGTCCCTGGCGGCGCTGCGCAAGAGTGGCAGCATGGCGTTAAGCGCGAGCCTGATGAAAATGATCTGGCTGCCGCTGCTCGCCACGCTCGGCGCGTGGCTGCTGGGCTTTCGTGGGGCGGAACTGGGGATTCTGTTCTTGTACTTCGGAGCGCCGACCGCAGCTGCCAGCTTTGTGATGGCCCGGGCGGCCGAGGGCAATCATGAACTGGCGGCGGCGATTATCGTGATCACCACGCTGATGGCGGCGGTGACCACGAATATCGGTATTTTCGTGTTGCAGGCCGGGGGCTGGATCTAGGCGTCTTTCTGGTAGCTGTCGATCACTTCCTGCGCCGCTCGAAACGCATCGATGGCGGCCGGCACCCCGGCGTACACCGCGCAGTGCAGCAGGGCCTCGCGGATCTCTTCTACGCTACAGCCATTGTTCAACGCGCCACGTACGTGGCCTTTGAGTTCTTGCGGGCACTTGAGCGCGGTCAGGGCGGCGAGGGTGATCAGGCTGCGGGTCTTGAGGGGCAAACCGTCGCGGTTCCACACGGCGCCCCAGGCGTGCTCGTTAACGAAGTCTTGCAGCGGCTGGGTGAAGTCCGTGGCGTTGCCCAGTGCGCGGTCGACAAACGCGTCGCCCATCACCTGGCGCCGCATCTCAACTCCAGGTGTTTTCTGCTCGGTCATGACGATTCCCTCTTGTGTTGGCGGCGCCAGGCTCGCAGCGTGCTGAACAACAGAAACGCCACCAGCACTGGCAGGATGTAATACACCATCAAGTGTTCAAGTTTGTTGGCCAGGGGCATGCCGGTGGTGAACGACATCACATGCAGCCCATACGCCAGGTACAAGCCCAGCAGCACCAAACCTTCGGCACGGGTCACGCGGTAGCCGGTATAGAACACCGGCAGGCACAGCACCACTACGCCGAGCATCACCGGCAAATCGAAAACCAGTGCGTTGGGCGAGACCGACAGCGGCGACGGCGCCAGCACCGCTGTCAGGCCCAGCACACCCAGCAGATTGAACAGATTGCTGCCGATCACGTTGCCCACGGCGATTTCCCGCTGCCCACGCAGGGCGGCGATCAGGGAGGTGGCCATGCACGGCAGCGAAGTGCCGACGCCGATCAGCGTCAGGCCGATGATGCGTTCCGACAGGCCCAGGTCGCTCGCCACATCCACCGCCGCACCGAGCAACAAGTGCCCGGCCAGCACCAGCACCAGCAAACCGCCCAACATCAGCAGCGCGCTGCTCAGCCATGGTGCCTGGGCCACGGTGTCGAGGGTACGCGGCCGCCGTGAGTGGCGGGTCTGGTAGTGCAGCACACCGAGGTAGGCGATCAGCGCCACCAGCAGCAGCGCGCCATCGACCGGCGTAAGTTCCTCGTTGGCGGCCAGGGTAAATACCAGCAGCCCGGCGAGGATCATCACCGGAATATCCAGGCGTACCAGTTGTCGCGAAACCCGCAGCGGGATGATCAGCGCAGAAAGGCCCAGGGTCACCAGGATGTTGAAGATGCTGCTGCCAATCACACTGCCCACGGCAATGTCGGTATTGCCGGCCAAGGTGGCTTGCAGGCTGACCGTCATCTGCGGTGCGCTGCTGCCGAAGGCGACGATCGTCAGACCGATGATCAATGGCCGCACCTTGAGGCTGGCGGCCAGGCGCACCGCGGCGCGTACCAGAATTTCGGCGCCGATGATCAGCAGCAACAGGCCGCTGATCAGTTCCAGCAGGCTCCAGGGGGAGAGGGCGGTTAATCCGAAAATGGCCAGGGCTCCTTTGCGTTGTGGTTCAGTTGCTCAGGGCCTGCACGCGAACCCGTGCGGTGCCGCTGCTCAGCATGCCCAGTTGCTCGGCTGCCTTGCGTGAGAGGTCGATCAGTCGCCCACGGGTATGCGGGCCGCGATCATTGATGCGCACCACCACGGAGCGGTCGTTGTTCAGGTTGGTCACCTTGACCTGGGTGCCGAAAGGCAGTTGCCGATGGGCGGCGGTCAGGGCGTTCTGGTTGAAGGGTTCACCGCTGGCAGTCTTCTTGCCGTGGTGTCTGGCGCCGTAATAGGAAGCGGTGCCGGTTTCGTCGTAGCCGTTGGGGTCGATGATGCCGCTGGCGCAACCGCCTAAAAGAGAGAACAGGGCCAGGAGGCCGAGTAGACGCTTCATTTCCAGGTTACCCCGTTACAAATGTGGGAGGGGGCTTGCCCCCGATAGCTGATTGTCAGCCGCCACTGGGTTGACTGAATCACCGCTATCGGGGGCAAGCCCCCTCCCACAGGGAGTCCGAGTTAAGCGTGAAGTCTCACTCGGACCATTCATCGTTGTCAGCCTTCAAGCTTGCTTTTGAGCAGTTCGTTTACCTGTTGCGGGTTGGCCTTGCCCTTGGACGCTTTCATGGCCTGGCCGACAAAGAAGCCGAACATCTTGCCGCGCTTGGCTTCGTCCGCCGCACGGTACTGCTCGACCTGCTCGGCATTGGCCGCCAGCATTTCATCGAGAACGGCCGAGATGGCGCCGCTGTCGGTGACTTGCTTGAGGCCGCGCTTTTCGATGATCTCATCGGCACTGCCTTCGCCGCTGGCCATGGCTTCGAACACGGTCTTGGCGATTTTGCCGGAGATGGTGTTGTCCTTGATGCGCAGCAGCATGCCGCCCAGTTGCTCGGCGGTGACCGGTGCTTCGTCGATTTCCAGGCCCTGCTTGTTCAGCAGGCTGCCCAGCTCGACCATCACCCAGTTGGCCGCCAGTTTGGCGTCGCCGGCAATGCTCACGACTTTTTCGAAGTAGTTCGCTTGCTCGCGGCTGGAGGCCAGCACGCTGGCGTCATAGACCGACAGGCCGAACTGCGCCTGGAAGCGCTCGCGTTTCTGCTGTGGTAATTCCGGCAGGGTGGCGCGGATGTCATTGAGGAACGAGTCCTCCAGCACCACCGGCAACAGGTCCGGGTCGGGGAAGTAGCGGTAGTCGTTGGCTTCCTCTTTGCTGCGCATGGCGCGGGTTTCGTCTTTGTTCGGGTCGTACAGGCGCGTCTGCTGGATGACCTTGCCGCCGTCTTCGATCAGTTCGATCTGACGACGCACTTCGCTATTGATCGCTTTCTCGATGAAGCGGAACGAGTTGACGTTCTTGATCTCGCAGCGGGTGCCGAACTCGACCTGGCCCTTTGGGCGAATCGACACGTTGCAGTCGCAACGCAGCGAGCCTTCGGCCATGTTGCCGTCGCAGATGCCCAGGTAGCGCACCAGGGCGTGGATGGTCTTGACGTAGGCCACGGCCTCCTTGGCGCTGCGCATGTCCGGCTCGGAGACGATTTCCAGTAGCGGAGTACCGGCGCGGTTCAGGTCGATGCCGGTGGCGCCAGGGAATTCCTCGTGCAGGCTTTTGCCGGCGTCTTCCTCAAGGTGCGCGCGGGTCACTCCGACACGTTTGATGGTGCCGTCTTCCAGCGGGATATCCAGGTGGCCCTTGCCGACGATCGGCAACTCCATCTGGCTGATCTGGTAGCCCTTGGGCAGGTCCGGGTAGAAGTAGTTCTTGCGTGCAAATACGTTGTGCTGGCCGATTTCGGCGTCAATCGCCAGGCCGAACATCACCGCCATGCGCACCGCTTCTTCGTTCAGCACCGGCAACACGCCGGGCATGCCCAGGTCCACCAGGCTGGCCTGGGTGTTGGGCTCGGCACCGAAAGTGGTGGCGCTACCGGAGAAAATCTTCGATTGGGTGGCGAGCTGGGTATGAATCTCCAGCCCGATCACGACTTCCCATTGCATAGTGTTCTCCTCAGAAGCCGGTAGGGGTGCGAGTGTGCCAGTCAGTCTGCAACTGGTACTGGTGCGCCACATTGAGCAGGCGGCCCTCCTGGAAATACGGGGCGAGCAATTGCACGCCTACCGGCAGACCGTCGACGAAACCGGCCGGCATGGACAAGCCTGGCAAGCCCGCGAGGTTGGCGGTGATGGTGTAGAGGTCTTCCAGGTACTCGGCGATCGGGTCGCCGGTCTTGGCGCCGATCTTCCAGGCCGGGTTCGGCGTGGTCGGGCCGAGGATCACGTCGACTTGTTCGAAGGCGGCCATGAAGTCGTTCTTGATCAAACGACGGATTTTCTGCGCCTTGAGGTAGTACGCGTCGTAGTAGCCGGCCGACAGGGCATAGGCGCCGACCATGATGCGGCGCTGCACTTCGGCACCGAAGCCTTCGCCACGGGAGCGTTTGTACAGGTCGGTCAGATCCTTTGGATTCTCGCAGCGATAGCCGAAGCGCACGCCGTCGAAGCGCGACAGGTTGGAGGAGGCTTCCGCCGGCGCGATCACATAATAGGCAGGAATCGCGTGCTGGTTGTTCGGCAGGCTGATTTCCTTGATCACGGCGCCGAGTTTTTCCAGCTCCTTGATGCTGTTGTTCACCAGCTCGGCAATGCGCGGGTCGAGGCCGGCGCTGAAGTATTCCTTCGGCACGCCGATGCGCAAGCCCTTGATCGAAGTGTTGAGGCTGGCGCTGTAGTCCGGCACCGGTTCATTGATGCTGGTGGAATCCTGCGGGTCGAAGCCGGCCATGCCTTGCAGCAACAGTGCACAGTCTTCGGCGGTGCGTGCCAGCGGGCCGCCCTGATCGAGGCTGGAGGCGTAGGCGATCATGCCCCAGCGGGAAACGCGACCGTAGGTGGGCTTCAAACCGGTGAGGTTGGTGAACGCCGCCGGCTGGCGAATCGAGCCACCGGTGTCGGTGGCGGTGGCGGCCGGCAGGAAACGTGCGGCAACGGCGGCTGCCGAACCGCCGGAGGAGCCGCCCGGCACATGTTCCAGGTTCCACGGGTTTTTTACCGCGCCGAAGTAGCTGGACTCGTTGGCCGACCCCATGGCGAATTCGTCCATGTTGGTCTTGCCCAGGGTCACGGCCCCGGCTGTCGCCAGCTTGGACACCACGGTGGCGTCATAAGGCGCCTTGAAGTTGTCGAGCATCTTCGAGCCGCAGCTGGTGCGAATGCCCTGGGTGCAGAACAGGTCTTTGTGGGCGATCGGGGCGCCCAGCAGTACGCCGGTCTCACCGCTGGCGCGACGGGCGTCGGCGGCCTTGGCCTGGCTCAGGGCCAGTTCTTCGGTGAGGCTGATGAAGCTGTTGACCTTGGGGTCCAGCTCGGCGATACGCGCCAGCAGGGTCTTGGTCAGCTCTTCGGAGGAAAACTTTTTATCGGCGAGACCGCGGGCGATCTCGGCCAGAGTCATGTGATGCATGAAAGGCTCTTTCCCTTTAGTCGATGACTTTCGGAACCAGGTACAGGCCGTTTTCGACCGCTGGCGCGATGGACTGGTAGGCCTCGCGATTATTGCGCTCGGTCACCACGTCTGCGCGCAGGCGCTGGCTGGCTTCCAGCGGGTGAGCCAGGGGCTCGATGCCGTCGGTGTCGACGGCCTGCATTTGGTCAACCAGCCCGAGAATGCTGTTCAGGGCTGCGGTGGTCTGTGGAAGATCGGCTTCATTCAGGCCAAGCGAGGCCAGATGAGCGATTTTTTCCACGTCGGAGCGTTCAAGCGCCATGGGAATCTCCTGTGGAAAACAGAACGGAGGCTGTCCGTGTGTTAGATTGTCGGAACACTACCGCATTTCTACGGTCTTACGGCCGCGATTGTGGGGGTTGGTGCACAGAAAGTCGGCCAATTTAGCACATTGGCGCCTTGCCCAAAATCCCTGTCGTTGTTAGAGTTTGCCGCACTTTTTTACCCACGCGTTGCCTAGGGTCCCTTTCCCATGTTCAAGAAACTGCGTGGCATGTTTTCCAGCGATCTTTCCATTGACCTGGGCACTGCCAACACCCTTATTTACGTGCGCGAGCGCGGTATCGTTCTGAATGAGCCATCGGTTGTGGCCATTCGGACCCATGGTAATCAGAAAAGTGTCGTTGCCGTCGGCACCGAGGCCAAGCGCATGCTCGGCCGGACACCCGGCAATATTGCCGCCATTCGTCCGATGAAGGACGGCGTGATCGCCGACTTCAGCGTCTGCGAAAAGATGCTGCAGTACTTCATCAACAAAGTTCACGAAAACAGTTTTTTGCAGCCCAGCCCTCGTGTGCTGATCTGTGTGCCTTGCAAGTCCACCCAGGTGGAGCGTCGTGCCATCCGTGAATCGGCCCTCGGCGCCGGTGCCCGCGAAGTGTTCCTGATCGAAGAGCCTATGGCTGCCGCCATCGGTGCCGGCCTGCCGGTTGAGGAAGCGCGCGGTTCGATGGTGGTGGATATCGGTGGTGGTACTACCGAAATCGCCCTGATTTCCCTGAACGGAGTGGTGTACGCCGAATCCGTCCGCGTGGGCGGCGACCGTTTCGACGAAGCGATCATCACCTATGTGCGTCGTAACTACGGCAGCCTGATCGGCGAATCCACCGCCGAGCGCATCAAGCAGGAAATCGGTACGGCCTACCCGGGCGGCGAAGTGCGTGAAGTCGACGTTCGCGGTCGCAACCTGGCCGAAGGTGTTCCTCGCGCCTTCACCCTGAACTCCAATGAAGTGCTGGAAGCTCTGCAAGAGTCCCTGGCTACCATCGTTCAGGCGGTGAAAAGCGCCCTAGAGCAATCGCCGCCGGAATTGGCGTCCGATATCGCCGAGCGCGGCCTGGTCCTGACGGGTGGTGGCGCCTTGCTGCGCGACCTCGACAAGTTGCTGGCCCAGGAAACCGGCCTGCCGGTGATCGTTGCCGAAGACCCGCTGACCTGCGTTGCCCGGGGCGGTGGTCGTGCACTGGAAATGATGGATAAACACACCATGGACCTGCTCTCCAGCGAATAAGACATTGCTGGTTTGCCCATGCGTCGCCCGCAGGCAGCACTTTGCAGTGCTGCCTGTTGGCGTTTATCTTCTTCAATCTGCATCCAGGCCGGTTTGATGCCGTATGAATAAAGAGAATATTTGCCTGGGAGGAGCGGCCTATTAAACCGCTTTTCGCCAAAGGCCCCTCATTGGGCGTGCGCTTATTGGTGCTGGTCGTGCTTTCGGTCGCGCTGATGGTGGTGGATGCGCGCTTCGCACTGCTTAAGCCGGTGCGCAGTCAGATGTCGCTGGTGTTGATGCAGACTTACTGGATCACCGACCTGCCGCAACGTCTCTACCAAGGCGTGGCCAGCCAATTCGGCAGCCGCACCGAGCTGGTCGCCGAGAACGAAAAACTCAAGACTGAAAACCTGCTGCTGCAGGGGCGCATGCAAAAGCTCGCGGCCCTGACCGAGCAGAACGTTCGGCTGCGCGAGTTGCTCAATTCTTCTGCGCTGGTCAACGAAAAGGTCGAAGTGGCCGAGTTGATCGGCATGGACCCAAACCCCTTTACCCATCGCATCATCATCAACAAGGGTGAGCGCGACGGCGTGGTCCTGGGTCAGCCGGTGCTGGATGCGCGTGGCCTGATGGGCCAGGTGGTGGAGCTGATGCCCTACACCTCGCGGGTACTGTTGCTGACGGACACCACCCACAGCATTCCTGTGCAGGTCAACCGCAACGGGCTGCGCGCCATTGCCAGCGGCACCGGCAACCCCGAGCGCCTGGAGCTGCGTCATGTGGCCGATACCGCCGACATCAAGGAAGGCGACCTGTTGGTCAGTTCCGGCCTGGGTCAGCGCTTTCCGGCGGGTTACCCGGTGGCGACGGTCAAGGAAGTGATCCACGATTCCGGCCAGCCCTTCGCCATTGTGCGCGCCGTGCCTACCGCTGCCTTGAACCGCAGCCGCTACCTGTTGCTGGTATTCAGCGATAACCGCACCCCTGAAGAGCGCGCCAATGATGCCGCGCAGGCCCAGGAGGCGGAAGACCAAAAGAACGGCACCACGCCGATTGTCCCCGCAACGGTGCCCAAGCCCGCTTCGGCAACCCCCGCGGCTCCAGCAGCAGCCCCGGCAGCGACTGCCCCCGTGGCCACGCCGGCCAAGCCTGCGGCCCATGGCACGCATTCGGTCAAGCCCGCATCCACTAAGCCGCCCGCAACCAGCGCGCCGGCCGCCAAGCCCCCTGCGGCTCCAGCTACCACGCGGCAGAGGGAGGAATAATGGCCAGTCATCATTCGCGAAATGTGTGGATAGTGTGGTTGACCTTTGCCATTGGTTTGCTGCTCAGCGTGTCGCCGCTGCCTCAGTTCATGGAGATCCTGCGCCCGCTCTGGCTGGCGCTGTTGCTGGCGTTCTGGTCCCTGAACCTGCCGCATAAAGTGGGCATGGTCACCGCCATGTTTCTGGGCTTGGCGGAAGACGTGCTCTATGGCACCTTGCTGGGCCAGAACGCGTTGATCCTGACCCTGATTACGTTCCTGGTGTTGTCGTTGCAGCAGCGTCTGCGCATGTTTCCGATGTGGCAGCAATGCTTGGTGATTCTGGTGATTTTCGGCCTGGCGCAGTTGGTGCAGCTGTGGCTCAGTGCCCTGACCGGCAACCGTCAACCAACCCTGGCGCTGGTGTTGCCCGCGCTGGTCAGTGCCTTGCTGTGGCCGTGGATCAGTTTCGGTCTGCGCGGGTTACGTCGTCGCTACAAGATCAATTGAACGGATTGCGAGGCTCTGCCTGGTTATCGAACCCTACAGGGAGAGTCTGCAATGAATACCCTTTATCTGGCCTCCGGCTCTCCCCGGCGGCGTGAACTGCTGACTCAGATCGGTGTGCCTTTCACCGTTGTCAGTGCCGCTATCGATGAAACTCCCTTTGCCAATGAATCCGCTGTTGCCTACGTCGAGCGTCTCGCGCGCGGCAAGGCCATGGCAGGTTTCGCCGCGCTTGGGCAAGCCTCGGCGGCTTGTGTATTGGGCGCCGATACCGCTGTGATCGTGGACGGCCTGATCCTCGGCAAGCCGGTGGATCAGGCCGACGCTTTGGCCATGTTGATGGCCTTGGCAGGGCGTGAGCATGAAGTTCTAACCGCGATTGCCCTGACTGACGGCCAGCGTTGTGAAACGCAATGTGTCAGCAGCCTGGTACGTTTCCGCGCAATTAGCGTGGAAGAGGCGACCGCCTATTGGCGCAGTGGCGAGCCCCAGGACAAGGCGGGCGGCTATGCTATTCAAGGGCTTGGATCGATTTTCGTCACCGGGCTCAACGGCAGCTATTCCGCCGTGGTTGGCCTGCCGGTGTGCGAAACCGCACAACTGCTCGCCCAATTCGGCATACCCTGTTGGCAAAACCTTACTGTGCGCTGAACGCCTGACTCCAGCGCCCAGCCTTAAGCGATCGGTCACTATTGTGAAAACGCCTGAACGAGACCCAGCCATGAGTGAAGAGATTCTGATCAATATCACGCCGATGGAATCGCGCGTGGCGGTGGTAGAGAACGGTGTTCTGCAAGAAGTGCACGTCGAGCGTACTCAGAAACGCGGGATCGTAGGCAATATCTACAAAGGCAAAGTCGTGCGGGTATTGCCGGGGATGCAGGCGGCATTCGTCGACATCGGCCTGGACCGTGCCGCGTTCATCCACGCTTCGGAGATCTCGCTGCGCGAAGGCCCGGCGGTCGAAAGCATCAGTGCCCTGGTGCACGAAGGGCAGAGCCTGGTGGTGCAAGTCACCAAGGACCCCATCGGCTCCAAAGGCGCGCGCCTGACCACGCAACTGTCGATTCCGTCGCGCTACCTGGTGTATATGCCGCGTACCGCGCATGTCGGCATATCCCTGAAGATCGAAGACGAAGCCGAGCGCGAGCGCCTGAAAAAAGTGGTCAGCGACTGCGTAGCCGCCGAGGGCATCAAGGAAGCAGGTGGTTTTATCCTGCGCACCGCCGCCGAAGGGGCCGGCGCTGACGAGATCCTCATGGACATCCGTTATCTGCGGCGGTTGTGGGACCAGATCGGCGCACAGATCAAGACTATCGGTGCGCCCAGCGTGATCTATGAAGACTTGGGCCTGGCCCTGCGTACCCTGCGCGATTTGGTCAGCCCAAAAATTGAGAAAATTCGCATCGACTCGCGGGAAACCTTCCAGCGCACCACGCAATTCGTTGCAGAGCTGATGCCGGAAATCGCTGACCGCCTGGAGCACTACCCCGGTGAACGGCCGATTTTCGACCTGTATGGCGTCGAGGACGAAATCCAGAAAGCCTTGGAGCGCAAGGTGCCGCTCAAGTCCGGTGGCTATCTGGTGGTGGACCCGGCAGAGGCCATGACTACCATCGACGTCAACACCGGTGCGTTCGTCGGCCATCGCAACCTTGAAGAAACCATTTTCAAGACCAACCTCGAAGCGGCCACGGCTATCGCCCGCCAACTGCGCCTGCGCAACCTGGGCGGCATCATCATCATCGACTTCATCGACATGGAAGATGAAGAGCATCAGCGCCAGGTGTTGCGCACCCTCGAAAAACAGCTGGAACGCGATCACGCCAAGACCAATATCATCGGCATCACCGAGCTGGGCTTGGTGCAGATGACCCGCAAGCGCACCCGTGAGAGCCTGGAACAAGTGCTGTGCGAACCGTGCAGCAGTTGCCAGGGACGTGGAAAGCTGAAAACCCCTGAAACGGTTTGCTATGAGATTTTCCGGGAAATCTTACGAGAGGCGCGGGCTTACCAGGCCGAAGGTTATAGAGTGCTTGCCAATCAAAAAGTGGTCGACCGTTTGCTGGATGAAGAGTCCGGTAACGTCGCCGAACTTGAGGGGTTTATCGGTCGCACGATTCGCTTTCAGGTCGAAACCATGTATTCCCAGGAACAATACGACGTGGTGCTGCTCTGATCCCGCAATCGCTTCTTTTTAATGAGACCGGCGGCACTGACCTGCCGCCCGACTACTGCCTTGAGGGTCGCCTGACATGGAGCGTCTGACACGCTTTTTTGCCGCCTTGACCCGTTGGGGCCTGGGCCTGTGCGCCTTGCTGCTGGTGTTGGCGGCGGTGTACGTAAGCCTTGGACGTGAATTGACCCCGCTGGTGGCCGAATATCGCGCCGAGGTCCAGACCAAGGCCGAGGCCGCGCTGGGCATGCCCATGCACATCGGCAGCCTTGAAGGCCGCTGGAGCGGCTTCGCGCCCGTGCTGCTCGCCCATGACGTGATGGTGGGCGAGGGCAGCAGTGCCTTGCGCCTGGATCAGGTTGAAGTGGTGCCGGATATCTGGGCCAGCCTGACCGCCCGTGAAGTGCGAATCGCCCACCTGCAGCTCAGCGGGCTGCAACTGAGTGCCAAGGAAGACAAGGACGGCCACTGGGCCTTGCAGGGCTTGCCGCTACAGGATGATCAGCCCCTCGACCCGCAGCAACTGTTGACCCGCATGCAGATGGTCAAGCGTGTGTCGCTGCTCGACAGTCAGGTAACCTTGCAGCCGTTCGATCAGGCGCCGCTGACCCTGACTTACGTCGGTTTGAGCCTACACACCGGCATGACCCGCCAGCGCCTCGACGCGCGCCTGACCCTGCCCGACGGCCAACCGCTGGCCATGAGCCTGCGCAGCCGCATCCGCGCCAGCCAATGGAGGGATGCCGAGATCCAGGCGTACTTGAGCCTGCCTCAGAGCGACTGGGCCAAGTGGATTCCGGCTCGACTGACGCAGCAGTGGAAACTCACGCAATTGAAGGCCGGTGGCGAGTTCTGGCTGAACTGGGGCAACGGCACCGTGCAAAGCGCCGTCGCGCGCCTCAATTCGCCTCAGGTCAAAGGCAGCTACGCCGAGCGCAAGCCGGTACATATCGAAAACCTTGCCCTTACCGCGTATCTGCAACGTAGCGAGACAGGCCTCAAAGTACTGTTCGATTCGCTGGCGATGAGCCTGGGGGAAACCCGCTGGGAATCGCGCCTGCAATTGCAGCAGACCTTGGCCACCGATAAGGACCAGGAAGTCTGGAAACTACAGGCCGATCGGCTGGACCTGACCCCCATTACCCCGTTGCTCAACGCGCTGGCGCCGCTGCCGGAGGGTTTCGCCAAAACCGTCGAGCATCTCAAGGCGACTGGCTTGCTGCGTAATGTGCTGGTGGACTTCCGCCCCCAGGACAGCACCGATGAAAAAGTCAGTTTCGCCGCCAACCTCGAACGCGTGGGTTTCGATGCCTATTTCGGCGCGCCGGCCGCGCGCAATGTATCCGGCAGCATCAGCGGTAACCTGGGCCATGGCGAGCTACGCATGGACAGCAAGGATTTTTCCCTGCACCTGGACCCGATCTTCGCCAAGCCCTGGCAGTACATTCAGGCCAATGCGCGCCTCACGTGGACCCTGGACAAGCAAGGTTTCACCCTGATTGCGCCTTACATCAAGGTGCTGGGGGAGGAAGGCAAGATTGCCGCCGACTTCCTGATCCGCCTGCATTTCGACCACAGCCAGGAAGACTACATGGACCTGCGCGTCGGTCTGGTGGACGGTGATGGACGCTTTACCCCCAAATACCTGCCGGCGGTGTTGAGCCCGGCCCTGGATGAATGGCTGCGCACGGCGATTCTCAAGGGGGCGGTGGACGAAGGTTTCTTCCAGTACCAGGGCTCGCTGAACCACGATGCGGTGCGGGCGGCGCGCAATATCAGCCTGTTTTTCAAAGTGCATGATGCGGAGCTGGCCTTCCAGCCGGGCTGGCCTCATGTGAGCAAGGTCGATGGCGAGGTGTTCGTCGAGGAGAGCGGCGTGCGCATTCTGGCCAGCAAGGGCCAGTTGCTCGACACTCAGGTCAAGGACATCTACGTCAACATTCCCCACGCTCCGGCGGGCAAAGACAGCCACCTGCTGCTCACCGGCAATTTCGCCGGCGGCCTGGGCGACGGTTTGAAAATCCTGCAAGAGGCGCCGATCGGCACGGCGTCGACATTCGCCGGCTGGAAGGGCGAGGGCGATCTGCAAGGTAAGCTCGACCTGGACATCCCCCTGGCCAAAGGCACCGAGCCCAAGATCGTGGTGGATTTCCAGACCGACAAGGCACGCCTGCAGTTGGCCGAGCCAACCCTGGACCTGACGCAGCTCAAGGGCGATTTCCGTTTCGACAGCGCCAAGGGGCTCAGTGGTCAGAACATCTCCGCCCAGGCGTTTGAGCGGCCGGTCACCGCGCAGATCTTCGCCGATGGCAAACCGGGCAATATCAGCACCCGCGTGGTTGCCAAGGGCCAGGTCACGGTCAAGCGGCTGACCGACTGGTTGAAAATCACTCAGCCGTTGCCCGTGTCCGGCGATATCCCCTACCAGTTGCAACTCAATCTGGATGGAGCCGACAGCCAATTGATGGTCAGTTCCAACCTCAAAGGGGTGGCGGTGGACTTGCCGGCACCGTTCGGCATGCCGGCCAGTCAGGGGCGTGACAGCACATTCCGCATGACCTTACAGGGCGCCGAGCGGCGTTACTGGTTCGACTACGGCGAGCTGGCGAACTTCACCTTCGCCGCGCCGCCGGACAAGTTCAATGAGGGCCGCGGTGAGCTGTTCCTTGGTGACGGTGACGCGGTGCTGCCGGGTGGCAAGGGTTTACGAATTCGTGGCGTGCTCTCGGAGCTGGATATCGACCCTTGGAAAAAACTGGTCAATCAGTACGCCGGCAACGATCCAGGCGGCAGCGCCAAGCAACTACTGAGCAGTGCCGATTTCAAAATCGGCAAGCTCACCGGCCTGGGCACCCAGTTCGATCAGGTCAGTTTGCAATTGGACCGCAAACCCGCAGCCTGGGCCATGCAGCTCGACAGCCAGCAGGCCAAGGGCCGCGTGAGCTTGCCGGACGCCAAGGGCGCGCCGATTGTGGTCGACCTGCAGTACGTAAAACTGCCGGCCGTGGATCCGACCGTCCAGGCGGATGAAAATGCGCCGGACCCGTTGGCGAGCATCGATCCCAAGGATATTCCGGCGCTGGATATCAGCATCGATCAGTTGTTCCAGGGGCCTGACCTGATAGGGGCCTGGTCGCTGAAGATCCGGCCTACCGCCAAAGGCTTGGCCTTCAACAATCTGGATCTGGGCCTCAAGGGCATGCAGCTCAAAGGGGCAGGTGGTTGGGAAGGTGCGCCGGGCGATAGCAGCAGTTGGTACAAAGGTCGCCTGGACGGCAAAAACATTGCCGACGTGCTCAAGGGCTGGGGCTTTGCACCAACCGTGACCAGCGAGGACTTCCATCTGGATGTGGACGGTCGCTGGCCGGGGTCGCCGGCCTGGGTGGGGCCGAAGCGCTTCTCCGGCAGTCTGGACGCGACCTTCCGCAAAGGCCAGTTTGTCGAAGTGGAGGGCGGAGCCCAGGCCCTGCGAGTGTTTGGCTTGCTCAACTTCAACTCCATCGGCCGTCGACTGCGTCTGGACTTCTCCGACCTGCTCGGCAAGGGGTTGAGCTATGACCGCGTCAAAGGCCTGCTGGCGGCCAGCAATGGGGTATTCGTCACCCGTGAGCCGATCACCCTGACTGGGCCGTCGAGCAACCTGGAACTCAATGGCACGCTGGACCTGGTGGCCGATCGCGTCGACGCGAAGCTGCTGGTGACGTTACCGGTCACCAACAACCTTCCGATTGCCGCATTGATCGTCGGTGCGCCAGCGGTGGGCGGAGCCCTGTTCCTGATCGACAAGCTGATCGGCGACCGCGTGTCACGTTTCGCCAGTGTGCAATACAAGGTGGAAGGACCCTGGAAGGACCCCAAAATCACCTTTGACAAGCCATTCGAAAAACCAAACTGAGTCCCTGCGCAGTAGCATGGGGGCTCTTTTTTCCTGGTGCATGTCCATTGCGGAGTAGTCCCCATGTCCTTTGCGGTAATTCAAATGGTCAGCCAGAGCGACGTGCTGGCCAACCTGGCGCAGGCTCGGCGCCTGCTTGAGCAAGCGGCGGCGGGCGGGGCGAAACTGGCGGTTTTGCCGGAAAACTTCGCTGCCATGGGCCGTCGCGATGTGGCGGACATCGGTCGCGCCGAGGCACTGGGCGAAGGCCCGATCCTGCCATGGTTGAAACAAGCCGCCCGCGACCTCACCTTATGGATAGTGGCCGGTACGTTGCCGTTGCCGCCGGAGGGCCAACCGCAGGCCAAGTCCAACGCCTGCTCGCTGTTGATCGATGACCATGGCGAAATCGTTGCCCGTTACGACAAGCTGCATCTGTTCGATGTGGACGTTGCCGATGCGCGAGGTCGCTATCGCGAGTCCGACGACTATGCTTTTGGGAGCAACGTGGTGGTGGCGGACACGCCGGTGGGGCGCTTGGGCTTGTCGGTGTGTTATGACCTGCGCTTCCCGGAGCTGTACAGCGAATTGCGTGCAGCGGGGGCCGAACTGATTACCGCGCCGTCGGCGTTTACCGCAGTGACCGGCGCTGCGCATTGGGATGTGCTGATTAGGGCACGGGCCATCGAGACCCAATGCTACCTGCTCGCGGCGGCGCAGGGCGGTGTGCATCCGGGGCCACGGGAAACCTACGGCCACGCGGCGATTGTCGACCCGTGGGGACGGATGCTGGCACAACAGGATCAAGGCGAAGCGGTGCTGTTAGCCGCTCGCGACAGCAGTGAACAAGCGTCGATTCGGGCGCGCATGCCGGTGGTCAACCACCGGCGCTTTTTCTCGCAGGGCGCACAGCGGCCTGCTTCGGAACGATGAATTTAAGGCCAAATCTATGAGCGAGTTGTTGTCCTCAGTCAGTGAACACCTCCTGGCACCCGGTGGCGTGACCATCGAAAACTTGCAAACGGTGCTGGGTGATCTGGCCGGGCCGGGCATCGACGCGGCCGACCTGTATTTCCAGGGGCAGATTTCCGAGTCCTGGTCCCTGGAAGACGGCATCGTCAAGGAAGGCAGTTTCAACCTTGACCAAGGCGTGGGCGTGCGTGCGCAGTCCGGTGAAAAAACCGGCTTTGCCTACAGCAACGCCATTACTCTGGAAGCCCTGGGTCTGGCGGCTCGCGCGGCGCGCTCGATTTCCCGCGCCGGCCAGCATGGCACGGTGCAGGCGTTCAGCACTCAGGACGTAGCCCAGCTATACGCACCGGATAACCCTTTGGAAGTGATCAGCCGTGCCGAGAAGGTCGAGCTGCTCAAGCGTGTCGACGCCGCCACTCGCGCCCTCGACCCGCGTATCCAGCAGGTCAGCGTCAGCATGGCCGGTGTGTGGGAGCGCATATTGGTGGCGTCTACCGATGGCAGCCTGGCGGCGGATGTGCGGCCGCTGGTGCGCTTCAACGTCAGCGTGATCGTCGAGCAGAACGGCCGTCGCGAGCGCGGCGGCCATGGTGGTGGCGGGCGAACCGATTACCGTTATTTCCTCAATGAAGATCGTGCCATGGGCTATGCCCGTGAAGCACTGCGTCAGGCATTGGTGAATCTGGAAGCCATTCCGGCGCCAGCGGGCACGTTGCCAGTGGTGCTGGGGTCGGGTTGGTCCGGGGTGTTGCTTCACGAAGCGGTGGGCCACGGCCTGGAAGGCGACTTCAACCGCAAGGGCAGCTCGGCCTACAGCGGGCGCATGGGCGAGCGCGTGGCGTCCACACTGTGCACCATCGTCGACGACGGTACCCTCGCCGGTCGCCGTGGTTCGCTGAGCGTGGACGACGAAGGCACCCCCACGGAGTGCACCACCCTGATCGAAAACGGCGTGCTCAAGGGCTATATGCAGGACAAGCTCAACGCGCGTCTGATGGGGGTGGCGCGTACCGGTAACGGTCGGCGCGAATCCTATGCGCACCTGCCGATGCCGCGCATGACCAACACCTACATGCTCGCAGGCGAAAGCGACCCGGCGGAGATCATCGCCTCGGTCAAACGCGGCATCTACTGCGCCAACCTTGGCGGCGGCCAGGTGGATATCACCAGCGGTAAGTTCGTGTTTTCCACCAGCGAGGCGTATTTGATCGAGGACGGCAAAATCACCGCGCCGGTCAAAGGCGCCACGTTGATCGGCAACGGGCCGGAAGCCATGAGCAAGGTGTCCATGGTGGGTAACGATCTGTCCCTGGACAGCGGCGTGGGTACGTGCGGTAAAGATGGGCAGTCGGTGCCGGTGGGTGTCGGCCAGCCAACGCTGAAGATTGATGCGATCACCGTGGGGGGCACGGGTTCGTAAGCACGGGAGCTTCGGGTGGCGAGGCCGCCACCCGAGGAAGAGGATCAGCGCAGGCCGCGTTGAGTCTCGTCCAGCTCACGGATGTACTTGAAGATTTTACGGCTGGTGGCCGGCGCCTTGTTATGCGCCAGCTCGTGCTGGGCCTGACGGATCAGGGAGCGCAGTTGTTGGCGGTCCGCGTCCGGGTAGTCCAGCACGAACTTCTCCAGCACCGCGTCATCGCCCGTGATCAGGCGGTCACGCCAACGCTCCAGGTTATGGAAGCGTTCGTTGTACTGGCGAGTGGAGGCATCGGTTTGATCGAGCAAGGTGAGAATGGCGTCAATGTCCTGATCGCGCATCAGCTTGCCGATAAACGAGATATGCCGTTTGCGCGCGATATTCGAGGTGTGCTTGGGCGCATCCGCAAGCGCCCGGCGCATTTCGTCGGTCAGTGGCAATTTGGCAATCAAGTCTTTTTTGAGCGTTGTAAGGCGCTCGCCGAGGTCAACCAGAGCATGCAGCTCACGTTTGACCTGGGATTTGCTTTTCTCCCCATCGAGGGAGTCGTCGTAAGAATCAACCATGGTGGCAGTCCGCAAAGAAACGCCGCCATGATAACCAGTCGGGGGCCGCTTGTCCGGCCCGGTCGCTCGATGGCCTTAACCGAAAGCAGAATTTGAGTGGAGAAAACCATGAGTGCAGCCCAAAGCGTCGGTCCGCAAGCGTTACCGGCACTGCAGGAACAAGTCGAGCAGATTCTTGCCGAGGCCAAGCGCCAGGGGGCCAGTGCCTGTGAAGTCGCGGTGTCGCTGGAGCAGGGGCTGTCGACGTCGGTGCGTCAGCGGGAAGTGGAAACCGTTGAGTTCAATCGCGACCAAGGGTTTGGCATCACCTTGTATGTGGGGCAGCGCAAAGGTTCGGCGAGTACCTCGGCCAGTGGCGCGGAGGCTATCCGCGAGACGGTCGCCGCTGCATTGGCGATCGCCAAGCACACTTCCGAGGATGAAAGTTCGGGTCTGGCCGATAAAGCCCTGATGGCCAAGGATGTGAAGGACTTTGATCTGTTTCATGCCTGGGACATCACCCCGGAACAGGCCATCGAGCAGGCGCTGGTCTGTGAGGCCGCAGCGTTTGACGCCGATTCTCGGATCAAGAACGCCGATGGCACCACGCTCAATACCCACCAAGGCTGCCGTGTATACGGCAACAGCCACGGTTTTATCGGCGGTTACGCGTCCACTCGCCATAGTTTGAGCTGCGTGATGATCGCCGAGGCCAATGGCCAGATGCAGCGGGATTACTGGTATGACGTGAACCGTCAGGGCGAACTCCTGGCTGACCCTGTCAGCATCGGCCAGAAGGCCGCGCAGCGTGCCGCGAGCCGCCTGGGCGCGCGTCCGGTGCCGACCTGCGAAGTGCCGGTCCTGTTTTCTGCGGAACTGGCCGGCGGTTTGTTCGGCAGTTTCCTCGGGGCGATTTCCGGCGGCAATCTGTATCGCAAATCCTCGTTCCTGGAAGGGGCAATCGGCCAAACGCTGTTTCCAGAATGGCTGACCATCGATGAGCGCCCGCACTTGATGCGTGCCATGGGCAGCACCTCGTTCGACGGTGATGGCCTGGCGACCTATGCCAAGCCGTTCGTCGAGAAAGGCGAGTTGGTGTCCTATGTGCTGGGTACTTATTCCGGTCGCAAGCTCGGTTTGCCCAGCACCGCGAATGCGGGGGGCGTGCATAACCTGTTCGTGACCCACGGCGATGAAGATCAGGCGGCGCTGTTGCGGCGTATGGGCCGCGGCCTGCTGGTCACCGAGTTGATGGGCCATGGCCTGAACATGGTCACCGGTGACTATTCGCGCGGCGCGGCGGGGTTCTGGGTGGAGAACGGCGAGATTCAGTTTGCCGTCCAGGAAGTCACCATTGCTGGCAATATGCGTGACATGTTCAAGCAAATCATTGCGGTGGGAAATGACGTAGAGCGGCGCAGCAACATCCACACCGGTTCGGTATTGATTGAGCGGATGACTGTCGCCGGCAGCTGATCCTTCCGACTGACCGCCCACAAAAAAGGCGCGCCATCTCACAGATGGCGCGCCTTTTTTGTGGGCGGCTGAAAAGTCGACTTAACGCTCAAGCTTGTTTTGATTCTCAATATCATTTAATAATAAATATCATTATCGAGCGAGCGTGGATCATGAATTCTGTCCTGCACGAGGATCCTTACCTGGAAAGTTGGCGCTGGATGAGCCGTCAGATCCGCTGCGGTCTGGACCCCAACGAGCCGCGGCTGATCGAACATTACCTCAGCGAGGGTCGATACCTGGCGTGCTGCACGGCAACGCACCCGTGGACCATCGCTGAAACCTCGTTTCGCCTGTTGATCGACACCGCCAGTGATATCGCCTTGCCCTGGCACTGGCGATCACTGTGTCTGGATCAAGCCTGGCGCCCGTTGCGCGACCTGGAAAAACTCTCTCATTGCGCCTGTCGCCTCAAGCGCTGGCAGGCCTTTGCCTGGCAGTTGGCAACGTGCCAGTTGCTGCCGTCCCTTTCTGTTTCTGACCTGGTGCAAGGATCTTCCGATGAGTAACACCCGTATCGAACGCGACAGCATGGGCGAACTGCATGTCCCCGCCGACGCCCTGTATGGCGCCCAGACCCAACGCGCGGTGAACAATTTCCCGATCAGCCATCAGCCAATGCCCGCGCAGTTCATTCGCGCGCTGATCCTGGCCAAAGCGGCGGCTGCCAAGGTGAACGTGGAGCTCAAGCAAATCAGCGAAGGGCAGGGCAAGGCCATCGTCGATGCCGCCCAGGGTTTGCTGGAAGGCGATTACATGCGCCATTTCCCGGTGGATATCTTCCAGACCGGCTCTGGCACCAGCTCCAATATGAATGCCAATGAAGTGATTGCAACCTTGGCCAGCCGGTTGCTGGGCGAGGCGGTCAACCCCAATGACCATGTGAACTGTGGCCAGAGCAGCAACGACATCATTCCCACCACTATCCATGTGAGTGCCGCACTGGTCCTGCATGAGCAAACACTGCCGGCCCTGCTGCATCTGGTGCAGGTGATCGAACACAAGGCTGAAGAGGTTCACCCCTTTATCAAGACCGGCCGTACGCACCTGATGGACGCTATGCCCGTGCGCATGAGCCAGGTACTCAACGGTTGGGCGCAGCAACTCAAGGCCAATATCGGCCACTTGCAGGATTTGCTGCCCAGCCTGCAAGCCTTGGCCCAAGGCGGGACTGCGGTGGGCACTGGCATCAACGCGCATCCGCAATTCGCGGCGCGCTTCAGCCAGCAACTCAGTAGCCTGACCGGCGTTAAGTTCACGCCGGGCAAGGACCTGTTTGCATTGATTGGCTCCCAGGACACCGCCGTCGCCGTTTCAGGCCAGTTGAAAGCCACTGCGGTGTCGCTGATGAAAATCGCCAATGACCTGCGCTGGATGAACTCCGGTCCACTGGCAGGTCTGGGTGAGATCGAGTTGGAGGGGCTGCAACCGGGCTCGTCGATCATGCCGGGCAAGGTCAATCCGGTGATTCCGGAAGCGACCGCCATGGTCGCAGCGCAGGTGATCGGCAATGACGCCGTGATCACCGTCGCCGGTCAGTCCGGCAATTTCGAGTTGAACGTTATGTTGCCGGTCATTGCCCAGAACCTGCTCAATAGCCTGCAACTGCTGGCCAACTCCAGCCGCCTGCTGGCCGATAAAGCCATCGCCAGCTTCAAGGTCAACGAAGCCAAGCTCAACGAGGCGTTATCGCGCAATCCCATTCTGGTGACGGCGCTCAACCCGATCATCGGTTACCAGAAAGCCGCTGAAATCGCCAAGAAGGCCTATCAGCAGGGGCGTCCGGTGCTCGATGTGGCGCTTGAACACACCGATTTGCCGCGCAGCCAATTGGAAACGCTGTTGGACCCGGAAAAACTCACCGCCGGCGGCGTGTAATCACCCGCCCTGCTTTGGAGGCTCACCATGGAGCACTGGAAACGCACGATCGAACGGGCTAATCGATGCTTCATGCAGGGCGAATGGGTGGACGCGCGCGAGGCGTATCTGCAGGCCCTTGCCCTGGCCCAGGTGCTGTTCGAACGCTGGGCGGATGCCGACGAGGCCGTGGCAGCCTGCGTGATTTCCCATCACAACCTCGCGGACCTGCACCTGCGCCTCAACCAGCCGGAAGAAAGCGCGGAGTACTTGTGCGCCATTCACCAACGCTTGCTGCAGACCATGCAGGACCCACGCCTCATCCCGCAACTGCGTGAGGCCGCAGCGCGCCAGAGCAGCAAAACCTACGTTGAACTGTTGAATTTCATCAGCGAGCACGGCGAGTACCCGCGTACCCATCGCTTGCTCGGAGGTGCCGCAGCCCAACCGACCACGCCTCACTACGGAGCACACTGATATGGCTTACACCTTGCCTGCCTTGCCTTATGCCTATGATGCCCTGGAGCCGCACATTGATGCGCAAACCATGGAAATTCACTACACCAAGCACCATCAGACTTACATCAATAACCTCAATGCAGCGGTGCAAAGCACTGAGTTCGCTGATTGGCCGGTCGAAAAACTGGTCGCCAGCGTACAACAACTGCCGGAAAAACTGCGTGGGGCTGTGATCAACCAAGGGGGCGGGCACGCCAACCATTCTTTGTTCTGGGAAGTGATGTCGCCCCAGGGCGGCGGCAAACCGGAGGGTGTGCTGGGTCAGGCAATTGACCAGCAGTTGGGCGGTTTCGAGCGTTTCAAAGAGGCGTTTACCAAAGCGGCGCTGACCCGCTTCGGCAGTGGCTGGGCCTGGTTGAGCGTCACCCCGCAGAAGACGCTGGTGGTGGAAAGCAGCGGCAATCAGGACAGCCCGCTGATGAATGGCAACACGCCGATCCTTGGCCTGGACGTCTGGGAGCACGCGTATTACCTGCGCTATCAGAACCGCCGCCCGGAATACATCAATGCCTTCTACAGTGTTATCAACTGGCCAGAAGTCGCCGCCCGCTATCAGGCTGCCATGGCTTGATGCGTCTCTCCATGACAAACACTAAGGCCGACTATGGGCACTGACACTCTGGCGATCGGCAGCGTGCGATTGTTTCGTTATGCATTTGGCTCGCTGCTGCTGTTGGCAGGTACTGCATTGCTGGTGGCCCATGGTCTGGCCTGGCTCGACTTGGAACCGCGCATCCTGCGGGCGCTGCAGGGTGGTTCGATTTGCGCCCTGGGCACTGCACTGGGCGCGGTGCCGGTATTGGTGATAAAGCGCATGCCGGCTGCCTTGAACGATACGTTGCTAGGCTTCGGGGCGGGTGTGATGCTGGCTGCCACCGCGTTTTCGCTGGTGGTGCCGGGCATCGCGGCAGCTGAAAGCCTTGGGCTTTCGCCCTGGGGGGCCAGTGGCCTGGTCAGCTTCGGGATCATGCTGGGGGCATTCGGGCTTTATTTGGTTGACCGCAAGGTCTCAGGCGCCAGCCCGGAAATGCTGGTGGGTACGCCGGAGCAACCGGTGATTGCGCCACGCATCTGGCTATTTGTGTTTGCGATCATCGCCCACAACATTCCGGAAGGCATGGCGGTGGGCGTATCGGCGGGGGGCGGTATGCCGGATGCCGATAGCCTGGCCATGGGCATTGCTTTGCAGGATGTGCCCGAAGGCCTGGTGATTGCGTTGGTGCTGGCGGGTGCGGGCATGTCGCGGGTCAAGGCCTTTATGATCGGCGCCGCGTCGGGGTTGGTCGAACCCGTATTTGCCGTGCTCTGCGCCTGGCTGGTAAGCCTGGCGGAAATGCTGCTGCCCCTTGGGCTGGCGCTGGCCGCTGGGGCGATGCTGCTGGTGGTCACTCACGAAGTGATCCCGGAGTCGCGGCGCAATGGCCACGAAAAGCTAGCCAGCTTGGGCCTATGTATCGGATTTTGCGTGATGATGGCGATGGATACCGCGTTGGGATAAAGCGCCGGGAGGTTATTCCCCTTCGTCGAAGAAGTTGTTGATCAACTCCACCAAGGCGTCCATTGCCTCTTTTTCTTGATCGCCTTCGGTCTCCAGGTGAATCGTAGTGCCCTTGCCGGCCGCCAGCATCATCATCGCCATGATGCTTTTGCCATCAACCATCGACTCCGGCGTGCGTCCTGCGCGGATCTTGCAGGGGTATTTTCCAGCAACGCCGACAAATTTTGCCGAGGCTCGGGCGTGGAGGCCCAGCTTGTTGATGATTTCAATTTCACGAGCGGGCATCGCGTGAGTGTTCCTTTCAGCTGAGGTCGCGGTGGCGAACCTGGACGTTCTTGAGGGTTTGTTGCAGCACCTGACCCAAGCGCTCCGTCAGGTAAACCGAGCGGTGATGGCCGCCGGTGCAGCCGATGGCGATGGTCACATAGGCTCGGTTGCTTGCGGCAAAACGTGGCAGCCACTTGAGCAGGTAAGTGGAGATGTCCTGGAACATCTCCTCCACATCCGGTTGCGCCGCCAGGTAATCAGCGACCGGCTGATCCAGCCCGGACTGATCACGCAATTCCGGCTTCCAGTAAGGGTTCGGCAGGCAACGCACATCGAACACCAGATCGGCGTCTACCGGCATGCCGCGCTTGAACCCGAAGGACTCCACCAGAAAGGCCGTACCAGGCTCCGGCTGGTTCAGCAGCCGCAGCTTGATGGCATCGCGCAGTTGATACAGGTTGAGGCTGGTGGTGTTGATCTTCAGGTCGGCCAGATCGATGATCGGCCCCAGCAGCTTGGTCTCGTCCTCAATCGCTTCGGCAAGGGAGCGGTGGGGGCTGCTGAGCGGGTGGCGCCGCCGGGTTTCGGAGAAGCGCTTGAGCAGGGTCTCCTCGTCGGCATCCAGGTACAGCACATCGCAGTGAATATGCTTGGCGCGCACTTCCTCCAACAGCTCAGGGAACCGGGAAAGGTGGCTGGGCAAGTTGCGGGCATCGATCGACACGGCAACCAGCGGCTGCGCTAGCTCAGTGTGGATCAGTGCGCGTTCGGCCAGTTCCGGCAGCAACCCGGCGGGCAGGTTGTCGATGCAATAAAAGCCACTGTCCTCCAGAACATTCAGGGCAGTACTTTTACCAGAGCCGGAGCGGCCACTGACGATGATCAAACGCATGATTACTTCTCGTTTTGTTCATCCAGAACAACCTGATAGAGCGCTTCATTGCTGCTGGCGCTGCGTAGTCTGTTACGTACTTCCTTGCGATCAAGCATGCTGGCGATCTGCCGAAGCAGCTCCAGATGCGCATCGGTGGCAGCTTCCGGGACCAGCAGGACAAACAGCAGGTCGACCGGTGCGCCGTCGATGGCGTCGAAATCGATGGGGGCTTCCAGATGTATCAGAGCGCTTATCGGATCTGCGCAGCCTTTGAGGCGGCAGTGTGGAATCGCGATGCCGTTACCAAAACCGGTGGAGCCCAGTTTTTCACGGGCGACGAGCGCCTCGAAGACATCTTGCATCTCCAGATCCGGCACTTCGCGGGCGATCAGGTTGGCAATTTGTTCGAGGGCTTTTTTCTTGCTGCCGCCCGGCACGTTCACGAGGGAACGGCCGGGGGTCAGGATAGTTTCAAGTCGGATCATGGGGGGAGAGTTAACGACCTGTACCTTGCATCAGGTGCAGATTCTTTTCCTTATGCTTTATGAGTTGGCGGTCGAGCTTTTCGTACAGCGAGTCAATCGCGGCATACATGTCGTCATGTTCGGCATTGGCGACGACTTTGGCATTCGGTATGTGCAGGGTGGCCTCGATTTTCTGCTTGAGCTTATCGACCTCCATGATGACCTGCACATTGGTAATTTTGTCGAAATGCCCCGCAAGCTTGTTCAGCTTGCTCTCGGTGTACTCACGCAGGGGCTTGGTGACTTCCAGCTGGTGTCCACTGATGTTGACTTGCATACAGCTTCTCCTTCGTTGCCAGTGCATAAAGCGGCAGGCCGGGATGCCTGCCACTGGAACGCTATGGCCCGCCCGTCACATCAAACGCTTACGCTCGCTGGAAGGCGCGATCCCAAGGGATTCGCGATATTTGGCGACGGTTCGACGGGCGACCTGAATGCCTTGTGCCTCCAGTAAACCAGCGATCTTGCTGTCACTCAACGGCTTTTTCTGATTTTCCGCGGCAACCAGTTTTTTGATGATCGCGCGGATCGCCGTGGACGAGCATTCGCCGCCTTCGGAAGTGCTGACATGGCTGGAGAAAAAGTATTTCAGCTCATAAATACCCCGTGGGGTATGCATGAATTTCTGCGTGGTCACCCGTGAAATTGTCGACTCGTGCATGCCGACCGCCTCGGCGATGTCATGCAGCACCAGCGGTTTCATCGCTTCGTCGCCGTATTCCAGGAAGCCGCGCTGATGCTCGACGATCTGGGTGGCGACTTTCATTAGGGTTTCATTGCGGCTTTGCAGGCTCTTGATGAACCAGCGCGCTTCTTGCAGCTGATTGCGCATGAAGGTGTTATCGGCGCTGGTATCGGCGCGGCGCACGAACCCGGCATATTGCGGATTGACGCGCAGGCGCGGCACCGATTCCTGATTCAGCTCCACCAGCCAGCGCTCGTTGTCCTTGCGTACGATAACGTCCGGGACAACGTATTCGGCTTCGCTGGACTCGATCTGCGAGCCTGGGCGAGGGTTGAGGCTTTGCACCAGCTCGATGACCTGGCGCAGCTCGTCTTCCTTGAGCTTCATGCGTCGCATCAGTTGGCTGTAGTCGCGGCTGCCCAGCAGATCGATGTAATCGGTGACCAAACGCTGGGCTTCGCTGAGCCAAGGGGTCTTGGCGGGCAACTGACGCAATTGCAGCAGCAGGCACTCGCTGAGGCTGCGGGCGCCAATGCCGGCAGGCTCGAACTGCTGGATGCGGTGCAGGACGGCTTCGATTTCGTCCAGCTCGATATCCAGTTCCGGGTCGAAGGCCTCAAGGATCTCCTCAAGGGTTTCGTCCAGATAGCCCTGGTTGTTGATGCAGTCGATCAGGGTCACGGCGATCAGCCGATCGGTGTCCGACATCGGCGCCAGGTTCAACTGCCACAACAGGTGGCTTTGCAGGCTTTCGCCGGCGGACGTCCGGGTGGTGAAATCCCACTCGTCATCGTCGCTGCTGGGCAGGCTGCTGGCGCTGGTCTGGTAGACGTCTTCCCAGGCAGTGTCCACGGGAAGCTCGTTGGGAATACGCTCGTTCCATTCACCTTCCTCCAGGTTATCCACCGTCGGGGCGGTTTCCTGATAGGAGGGTTCCTGCACATCGGAGTTGGGTTTTTGCTCGATGTTGTCAGCCAACGGATCTGCATTATCGAAGTCGTCGCCTTCTTCCTGGCGTTCGAGCATCGGATTGGACTCCAGAGCTTCCTGGATCTCCTGTTGCAGGTCCAAGGTCGACAATTGGAGCAGGCGGATGGCCTGTTGCAGCTGCGGTGTCATCGTCAGCTGCTGGCCCATTCTCAGGACTAGCGATGGTTTCATGGCAGGGGCTTAACACCTTATTCGCCGGCGCAATGCGCCATCCACGACAGGGCGCGTGAGCGCCAAACATAAGCAAATTATATGCCTGATATCGGGGGCTTTGCCTAGAGCGCGGTAACAATAAAAATCCAGAGGCTTTCATTGCATCCGCGCACCAGGCTAACGTCCTGCCAACGCCTTGTTAAAGGCTGTTTACAGGCGGAACTCGTGGCCCAGGTACACTTCCTTGACCAGTTCGTTGGCCAGGATGGTGGCGGCATCGCCTTCGGCGATCAGTTGACCATCGTTGACGATATAGGCGGTTTCGCAGATATCGAGGGTCTCACGTACGTTATGGTCGGTAATCAATACCCCGATGCCCTTGGCCTTGAGGTGATGGATGATCTGTTTGATATCGCCAACCGAAATAGGGTCGACGCCGGCAAACGGTTCGTCCAGCAAGATGAACTTGGGCGCGGTGGCCAGTGCGCGAGCAATTTCCACGCGACGACGCTCACCACCGGACAGGCTCATGCCAAGGTTGTCGCGAATGTGGTTGATGTGGAATTCCTGCAGCAGGCTTTCCAGCTCCGCGCGACGGCCATCGCGGTCAAGCTCCTTGCGAGTCTCCAGGATCGCCATGATGTTGTCGGCGACCGAGAGTTTGCGGAAGATCGACGCTTCTTGCGGAAGATAGCCGATACCGGCGCGGGCGCGACCGTGCATCGGTTGGTGGCTGACGTCCAGATCGTCAATCAGCACGCGGCCTTGGTCCGCTTGAACCAGGCCGACGATCATGTAGAAACAGGTGGTCTTGCCGGCACCGTTGGGGCCGAGCAAGCCGACGATCTGGCCGCTGTCGATCGACAGGCTGACATCGCGCACAACCTGACGGCTTTTATAGGCCTTGGCCAGATGCTGGGCTTTCAGGGTTGCCATTACTCGGCCTTCTTCTTCGGCTGGATAACCATGTCGATGCGTGGGCGCGGTGCGCTGACCTTGGTGCCGTTGGCGCGGCCCGCCTGGGCGACCTGAGTCTTGGTGTTGTACACGATCTTCTCGCCTTCGGTGGAGTTACCGTCGGCGCTCAGCACCTTGGCCTGATCGATCAGCACAATGCGGTTCTGCTGCGCATGATACTGGATGGTCTTGCCATAGCCCTTCATCGGGCCTGGATCTTCTGCCTTTTGCTTCTGTTCGAAGTAGGCAAGGTTGCCCACCGACGTCACCACGTCGATGT
Source organism: Pseudomonas sp. efr-133-TYG-23 (assembly GCF_030209215.1). Classification (NCBI taxonomy): domain Bacteria; kingdom Pseudomonadati; phylum Pseudomonadota; class Gammaproteobacteria; order Pseudomonadales; family Pseudomonadaceae; genus Pseudomonas; species Pseudomonas sp. efr-133-TYG-23. The sequence goes on from NZ_JARVSL010000002.1 coordinate 68,710, forward strand.
CGCCTGCCGGGGTGCGCGTCAGAGTTACCGTGTTGCCGGTGATCTTCATCGAGCCCTGGATAATGATCACGTCGCCCTTGTAAGTGGCAACGCCTTGCTTGTCATCCAGCTGAGCATCGTCAGCCTGGATGCGGATAGGCTGCTCGCTATCGTTCGGCAGAGCCCAGGCGCTCACGCTTCCCAGTGCTGCGCCAAGACCGAGCAAAATCGGGAGAGTTTTAACGAGCCTCATACTGTCCTCTTACGTTCGATAGCAGGTGTATCCTGCTTTCTTTCAAATACGCTTTCATTCCCTTGCCAGTCGATACACCGCCAGCGCCGTCGATTCTAACGTCTTGCTCGGTCTGCGCATATTGCTTCTGTGGGAATACGGTCATGCGACTGCTGGTAATAATGGTGTCGCGGTTCTGCGCATCGGTACGCGCGACGCGCACCGAGTCGATCAGTTCGACTTCGGTGCCGTCGGGGTTCACCTCGCCACGCTTGCTAGTGACGTGCCACGGAAACTCCGTGCCGCGATACAGGTTCAAGTCCGGATTGGTCAGTAGGGTCACCTCGCTGGCCTTCAAATGTTCGACTTTGTCCGAGGTCATTTCGTATTGCACCTTGCCATCGGGCAGGAACTGCACGCTGTAGGCGTTGGTGGCGTAATAGTCGATAGCCCCATCGTCGACCTGCGCCACAGGTCGGTCGAGAAACCGCTCCGGGCTGATATTCCAGTAGCCCACCGCCAGGAACAGCGCGGCGATGACTCCGAATAACAGGAAGTTGCGAATCTTTTTGCTCAGCATAAAACGCTCTATAGGTAGGCGGCGTGGGCCGCTTCAAGACGGTCTTGGGCGCGCAGTATCAGCTCGCAGAATTCGCGGGCGGCACCTTCGCCGCCACGGGCAGTGGTGATGCCATGAGCGTGCTCGCGAACGAACGCCGCCGCGTTGGCCACCGCCATGCCCAGCCCGACCCGGCGGATCACCGGCAAGTCGGGCAGGTCGTCACCGAGGTAGGCGACCTGTTCATAGCTTAGGTTGAGTTGGCCCAACAGTTCGTCCAGAACCACCAGTTTATCCTCGCGGCCCTGATACAGGTGAGCAATCCCCAGGTTTTGCGCGCGACGTTCCACCACTGGAGTCTTGCGACCGCTGATAATGGCGGTCTGTACCCCGGCCGCCATCAGCATCTTGATGCCTTGGCCGTCCAGCGTGTTGAATGTTTTAAATTCGCTGCCATCTTCCAGGAAATACAAGCGGCCGTCGGTCAGCACGCCGTCAACGTCGAAGACGGCCAACTTGATGTGCTTGCCGCGCTGCAACAGGTCGTTGCTCATTTACATCACTCCCGCACGCAACAAGTCGTGCATGTTCAAGGCGCCGATCGGGCGGTCGTCACTATTGACCACCACCAGCGCGCCTATTTTGTGGTCTTCCATGATCTTCAGCGCTTCGGCTGCCAGCATGTCAGGGCGCGCGGTCTTGCCATGGGGCGTCATCACCGCATCGATGGTGGCGGTATGGATATCGATGGTGCGGTCCAGGGTCCGACGCAAATCACCGTCGGTGAATACGCCGGCCAGGCGGCCATCGGCTTCGAGGATCACCGTCATGCCCAGGCCCTTGCGGGTCATTTCCATCAATGCGTCCTTGAGCAGAGTGCCGCGTTGGACGTGGGGCAGTTCATCGCCCGAATGCATGACGTTCTCGACCTTCAACAGCAGGCGACGGCCCAGCGCACCACCCGGGTGGGAAAACGCGAAGTCCTCGGCGGTAAACCCGCGGGCTTCCAGCAGCGCCACAGCCAGGGCATCACCCATGACCAGCGCGGCAGTGGTGGAGGAGGTCGGGGCCAGGTTCAGTGGGCAGGCTTCGTGGGCTACATGCACGTTCAGATTGACTTCGGCAGCCCTCGCCAGGGTCGATTCGGGGTTGCCGGTGATGCTGATCATCTGGATGCCCAGGCGTTTGATCAACGGCAACAGCGTCACGATTTCGTTGGTGGTGCCTGAATTAGATAGGGCCAGGATGATGTCATCCTTGGTGATCATGCCCATGTCACCGTGGCTGGCTTCGGCCGGATGCACGAAAAACGCCGTGGTGCCGGTGCTGGCCAGGGTGGCGGCGATCTTGTTGCCGACATGGCCGGATTTGCCCATGCCCACCACGACAACGCGACCCTTGCTGGCCAGAATCATCTCGCAGGCGCGTACGAAATCCGCGTCGATATGGGCCAGCAAACCTTCTACGGCTTCAAGCTCGAGGCGGATAGTGCGTTGTGCGGATTGAATAAGGTCGCTGGATTGGCTCATGTCTGAAATCGTATAGCCTGACGAAAAGTCGGCGATTATAGCGGTAATGTTCAATTCCCTCACGCAAGTTCGTCAGGGTTTGTTCGGTAGTCGCCTGAGATTCATGCTCAGCAACGTTTTTTCCTGGCCCCGAAACTGAACTGGCGCTGTTCCGGCCTTGGGGGCGTTGTACCAGCAGTGATATAGTTCGCGGCCAGTTCGGTCCGCTCAGTCCCTGTGGCTATCTATATTGCGCAGCCGTTGCAAACGTTTGTCGCATAGATGGTGTCTGAGTGAGAAGCTGCATCCCAAGGAGTTTAGATGAGTGCCGATAACGCCTACGCGGTCGAGCTGAAGGGACTGACCTTCAAGCGCGGGACGCGCAGCATCTTCAATAACGTCGATATTCGCATTCCCCGCGGCAAGGTCACCGGCATCATGGGGCCTTCCGGTTGCGGCAAGACCACCCTGTTGCGTTTGATGGGCATGCAATTGCGCCCGAACGCCGGTGAGGTGTGGGTCAACGGCCAGAACCTGCCGACGCTGTCGCGCAGCGATCTGTTCGATGCGCGCAAGCACATGGGCGTGTTGTTCCAGAGTGGGGCACTGTTCACCGACCTCGATGTTTTCGAGAACGTGGCGTTTCCGCTGCGGGTGCATACGCAACTGTCCGATGAAATGATCCGTGACATTGTTTTGTTGAAGCTCCAGGCCGTGGGCCTGCGCGGCGCCATCGACCTGATGCCTGACGAGCTGTCCGGGGGCATGAAGCGTCGCGTCGCACTGGCGCGCGCCATTGCCCTTGATCCCCAGATCCTTATGTACGACGAGCCCTTTGTTGGTCAGGACCCGATCGCCATGGGGGTGCTGGTGCGCCTGATCCGTCTGCTCAACGATGCATTGGGGATCACCAGTATCGTGGTCTCCCACGACCTGGCGGAAACCGCGAGCATCGCCGACTACCTGTACGTCGTCGGCGATGGTCAGGTGCTGGGGCAGGGCACGCCTGAGGAATTGATGAATGCCGACAACCCGCGCATTCGCCAATTCATGACCGGCGATCCCGACGGCCCCGTGCCTTTTCACTTTCCGGCGGCGGACTACCGCGCAGATCTTCTGGGGAAGCGCTGATGCGCAAGACATCTCTTATCGAAAAGGTTCGCCTTTTCGGTCGCTCGGGCATCGACATCGTCGAAGTGCTGGGTCGCTCGACGATTTTTCTATTTCACGCGTTACTGGGCCGCGGCGGCATTGGTGGCGGTTTTGGTCTGTTGATCAAGCAGTTGCACGCAGTGGGTGTGATGTCCCTGGTGATCATCGTGGTCTCCGGGGTGTTCATCGGCATGGTATTGGCGTTGCAAGGCTTCAATATCCTGTCCAGTTACGGCTCGGAGCAGGCGGTGGGGCAGATGGTGGCCCTGACACTGTTGCGCGAGCTGGGGCCGGTGGTTACGGCATTGCTGTTCGCCGGGCGCGCGGGTTCCGCGCTGACTGCCGAAATCGGCAATATGAAGTCCACCGAGCAGTTGTCCAGCCTGGAAATGATCGGCGTGGACCCGCTCAAATACATTGTTGCCCCGCGCCTGTGGGCTGGCTTCATTTCTCTTCCATTGCTGGCGATGATCTTCAGCGTGGTAGGCATCTGGGGCGGTTCATGGGTCGCAGTGGACTGGCTGGGCGTCTATGACGGCTCCTACTGGGCCAACATGCAGAACAGCGTGACCTTCAACGGTGACGTGCTCAACGGCATCATTAAGAGCATCGTATTTGCCTTTGTAGTGACCTGGATCGCCGTATTCCAAGGCTATGACTGTGAACCCACCTCAGAAGGGATCAGTCGCGCCACCACCAAGACCGTTGTGTACGCCTCGCTGGCGGTACTGGGCCTTGACTTCATTTTGACCGCCTTGATGTTTGGAGATTTCTGATGCAAAACCGCACTGTGGAAATCGGTGTCGGCCTTTTCTTACTGGCTGGCATCCTGGCTTTACTGTTGCTGGCCCTGCGGGTCAGCGGCCTGTCGGCCAGCCCTACCGCCGACACATATAAACTTTACGCATATTTCGACAATATCGCCGGTTTGACTGTCAGAGCCAAGGTGACCATGGCCGGCGTGACGATCGGCAAGGTCACGGCAATCGATCTGGATCGTGACAGTTTCACGGGGCGAGTGACGATGCAGTTGGATAAGAAGGTCGATAATCTGCCGACCGACTCCACTGCGTCCATCCTCACCGCGGGTCTGCTGGGCGAGAAATACATCGGTATCAGCGTGGGCGGTGACACAGAGCTGCTCAAGGATGGTTCGACCATCCACGACACGCAGTCGTCGCTGGTACTCGAAGACCTGATCGGTAAATTCCTGCTCAATACGGTCAATAAAGACGCCAAATGAGGAATCTGTACATGATCTCTACCTTGCGACGTGGCCTTCTGGTGCTGCTTGCAGCGTTGCCTTTGATGGCTAACGCGGCGGGTTCTGCGCACGATCTGGTGCAGGACACGACCAACAAAATGTTGGCTGACCTGACGGCTAACAAAGAACAGTACAAGCAAGACCCGAGTAAGTTTTACGACGCACTCAATTCTATTGTTGGTCCGGTGGTGGATGCTGAAGGCATCTCCCGCAGCATCATGACGGTCAAGTATTCGCGTAAGGCGACGCCTGAGCAGATGCAGCGCTTCCAGGAAAACTTCAAGCGCGGCCTGTTTCAGTTCTATGGCAACGCATTGCTTGAGTACAACAACCAGGGCATTACCGTTGCGCCAGCCGGCGACGAATCGGGTAATCGCACCAGCGTCAATATGAGCGTCAAAGGCAACAACGGCGCGATCTACCCGGTGCAATACACCCTGGAGAAGATCCAAGGCGAGTGGAAGCTGCGTAACGTGATCATCAACGGCATCAATATCGGCAAGCTGTTCCGTGATCAGTTCGCCGATGCGATGCAGCGCAATGGCAATGACCTGGACAAGACCATCAATGGCTGGGCCGGGGAAGTCGCCAAGGCCAAGGAAACATCCGACAAAGAAGCCGGGAAGACTGTGCAATGATCGAGTCGGCTGTTCGTCTTGGCGATGCTGGCGAGCTGTTTCTCAGCGGCGTGCTGGATTACCGCACCGGGCCTGACCTGCGCAAGCAGGGCCAGGCACTGATCAAGACCAGTACCGCGCCCACGCTGGTGCTGGATTGCTCGGCAGTGACCAAGTCCAGCAGCGTCGGCTTATCGTTGTTGCTGTGCTTCATGCGCGATGCCGAGGCGGCCAAGAAGTCGGTCAGCATTCGGGCGTTACCCGACGACATGCGCGAAATTGCCGAAGTTTCTGGTCTGACCGAGCTGTTGGCGCATCCTTAATACACATTTTCAAGCAAGCCCCCCGTCAGAGTCCTGCTATGCGGGGTTCGCAGGCGCGGGGCTTTTTTGTATGATGTGCGACCCGCGCGCACTGGGCGCCGATAGAGGTTGAGCATGCAGGCCCTAGAAGTTAAGAGCTTCCTTGAAGGAAAGCTGCCGAATACTGAGGTTGTAGTTGAAGGCGAAGGCTGCAATTTCCAGCTGAACGTGATTAGCGATGAACTGGCGGCATTGAGCCCGGTCAAGCGTCAGCAGCAGATCTATGCCCATTTGAACCCGTGGATCACCGATGGCAGCATCCATGCGGTCACTATGAAATTTTTCAGCCGCGCGGCCTGGGCCGAGCGCACCTGAGCCCCCAAGGCGTCGAGATTCTTATGGATAAATTGATTATTACCGGCGGTGCCCGCCTTGATGGCGAGATCCGCATCTCCGGTGCGAAAAACTCCGCCTTGCCGATTCTGGCTGCGACCCTGTTGTGCGATGGCCCGGTGACCGTGGCCAACCTGCCGCATCTGCACGACATCACCACCATGATCGAGCTGTTCGGTCGCATGGGCATCGAGCCGGTGATTGACGAGAAACTGGCTGTCGAAATCGACCCGCGTACCATCAAAACCCTGATCGCTCCGTACGAATTGGTGAAAACCATGCGTGCATCGATCCTGGTGCTGGGCCCGATGGTTGCCCGTTTCGGCGAAGCCGAAGTGGCACTGCCTGGCGGTTGCGCCATTGGCTCGCGTCCGGTGGACCTGCACATCCGTGGTCTGGAAGCGATGGGCGCGATCATCGACGTCGAAGGCGGCTACATCAAGGCCAAGGCACCTGAAGGCGGCCTGCGTGGCGCGAACTTCTTCTTCGATACCGTCAGCGTGACCGGTACTGAGAACATCATGATGGCCGCTGCCCTGGCCAACGGCCGCAGCGTGCTGCAAAACGCCGCCCGCGAGCCGGAAGTAGTCGACCTGGCTAACTTCCTGAACGCCATGGGGGCGAAGGTTTCCGGCGCTGGCACCGACACCATCACCATTGATGGCGTGGAGCGTCTGCACACCGCAACCTACAAGGTTATGCCTGACCGCATCGAGACCGGCACCTACTTGGTCGCCGCCGCCGTCACCGGTGGTCGCGTCAAAGTCAAGGATACCGATCCGACCATCTTGGAAGCGGTCCTGGAAAAACTCCGTGAAGCCGGTGCCGAAATCACCTGCGGCGAAGACTGGATCGAACTGGACATGCACGGCAAGCGGCCAAAAGCCGTCAACGTGCGTACCGCTCCGTACCCGGCGTTCCCGACCGACATGCAGGCGCAGTTCATTTCCTTGAACGCGATTGCCGAAGGCACCGGTGCCGTGATCGAGACCATCTTCGAAAACCGCTTCATGCACGTATACGAGCTGCACCGCATGGGCGCGAAGATCCAGGTTGAAGGCAACACTGCCATCGTGACCGGGATCGACAAGCTCAAGGGCGCGCCAGTGATGGCCACCGACCTGCGTGCCTCGGCCAGCCTGGTGATCTCCGCGTTGTGTGCGGACGGTGACACCTTGATCGACCGCATCTACCACATAGACCGCGGTTACGAGTGCATCGAAGAAAAACTGCAGATGCTCGGCGCAAAAATTCGCCGCGTACCGGGCTAGTCCTGGAACTGAAAACACCGCCACTGTAGTGAGCGGGCTTGCTGTGGTGAGTGGGCTTGCTGTGGTGAGCGGGCTTGCCCCGCGCTGGACTGCGCAGCAGTCCCCGCTTTGGGGTCGCTACGCAACCCAGCGCCGGGCATACCCGCTCGCTACAGACGGTGTTAGCTTGCGATATGCTGAGTTTGTTTCAAATCGAGGCTGTCATGGCCTCGATCTGTGTCTGGCGCCGTTTGCGACCGGACAGCAATAGCCTGATGAAGGATTGACGTTTCCCATGTTGACCATCGCACTGTCCAAGGGCCGTATCCTTGACGACACTTTGCCGCTTCTGGCTGAAGCGGGCATCGTGCCGACCGAGAATCCGGACAAGAGCCGCAAGCTGATCATCCCCACGACCCAGGACGACGTTCGTCTGTTGATCGTGCGGGCTACTGACGTGCCGACCTACGTTGAGCATGGCGCGGCCGACCTCGGCGTCGCCGGCAAGGACGTGCTGATGGAATATGGTGGTCAGGGCCTGTATGAGCCGCTGGACCTGCGCATTGCCTTGTGCAAGCTGATGACCGCCGGTCGCGTCGGTGACGTTGAACCCAAGGGCCGGCTGCGCGTGGCCACCAAGTTCGTCAACGTCGCCAAGCGCTACTACGCCGAACAAGGCCGTCAGGTCGATATCATCAAGCTCTACGGCTCGATGGAGCTGGCGCCGCTGATCGGCCTGGCCGACAAGATCATCGACGTAGTCGATACCGGCAATACCCTGCGTGCCAACGGTCTCGAACCACAGGAATTTATCGCTGACATCAGCTCCCGCCTGATCGTCAACAAGGCATCGATGAAGATGCAGCACGCCCGTATCCAGGCGTTGATCGATACCCTGCGCAAGGCAGTGGAGTCTCGACACCGCGGTTGACCCACCCGCGCGGCCTTAGGCTGCGCCCGTCTATCCGCCTCATAGCCAGAATTCTCAGGTGCCCAAGCGGAGCGAACGGTAGTTTAGGGCGCCTGAGTTTTTTGCCAATCCTATGAGGCCCTCGCTATGACCACGTCCACTGCAATTGCCCGACTCAACGCTGCCGATCCGGATTTCGCCCATCATCTGGATCATCTGCTGAGCTGGGAAAGCGTGTCCGACGATTCGGTCAACCAGCGGGTGCTCCACATCATCAAGGCGGTGCGCGAGCGTGGCGACGCGGCACTGGTGGACTTCACCCGACAGTTCGACGGTCTGGACGTCCAGTCCATGTCCGATCTGATCCTGCCTCGCGAACGCCTGGAGCTGGCCCTGACCCGCATCACCGCCCCCCAGCGCGAAGCCTTGGAAGTGGCGGCGGCAAGGGTGCGCAGTTACCACGAAAAACAGAAGCAGGATTCCTGGAGCTACACCGAAGCCGATGGCACGGTGCTGGGCCAGAAGGTCACGCCGCTGGACCGTGCAGGCCTGTACGTGCCGGGCGGCAAAGCGTCGTACCCGTCGTCGGTCCTGATGAATGCGATCCCGGCCAAAGTTGCCGGCGTGGCTGAAGTGGTCATGGTGGTGCCGACCCCGCGCGGTGAAATCAACGAATTGGTGCTGGCCGCCGCGTGCATCGCCGGTGTCGACCGCGTCTTCACCATCGGTGGCGCCCAGGCCGTGGCGGCCCTGGCCTATGGCACCGAGAGCGTGCCAAAGGTCGACAAGGTGGTCGGCCCCGGCAATATCTACGTGGCTACCGCCAAGCGCCACGTCTTTGGCCAGGTCGGTATCGACATGATCGCCGGCCCGTCGGAGATCCTGGTGGTGTGCGACGGCCAGACCGATCCGGACTGGATCGCCATGGATTTGTTCTCCCAAGCCGAGCATGACGAAGACGCTCAGGCGATCCTGGTCAGCCCGGATGCCGAGTTCCTCGATAAGGTCGCGGCCAGCATCGATAAGCTGCTGCCGACCATGGAGCGCGCCGAGATCATCGAGAAGTCGATCAATGGCCGCGGTGCGTTGATCCTGGTGCGTGATATGGAGCAAGCCATCGAAGTGGCCAACCGCATCGCGCCCGAGCACTTGGAGCTGTCCGTGGCTGACCCACAGGCCTGGCTGCCGTCGATTCGCCACGCCGGTGCGATCTTCATGGGGCGCCACACCAGCGAAGCCCTGGGCGACTACTGCGCCGGCCCCAACCACGTACTGCCCACCTCCGGCACCGCGCGCTTCTCGTCGCCGCTGGGGGTGTATGACTTCCAGAAGCGATCTTCGATCATCTTCTGCTCGCCACAGGGCGCGTCCGAACTGGGCAAGACCGCTTCGGTGCTGGCCCGTGGTGAATCGCTGAGCGCCCACGCGCGCAGCGCCGAATATCGCATCGCCAAGGGAGAGTAAGACATGAGCAAATTCTGGAGCCCTTTCGTCAAGAACCTCGTGCCTTACGTGCCCGGCGAGCAGCCGAAAATGACCAAACTGGTCAAACTCAACACCAACGAGAATCCCTACGGTCCATCGCCCAAGGCATTGGCTGCGATGCAAGCCGAGTTGAACGACAACTTGCGCCTGTATCCGGACCCCAACAGCGACCTGCTCAAGCAGGCGGTGGCCACGTATTACGGGATCGACGCCAGCAAAGTATTCCTCGGCAACGGTTCCGACGAGGTGCTGGCGCACATTTTCCACGGCCTGTTCCAGCACGAGCTGCCGCTGCTGTTTCCGGATATCAGCTACAGCTTCTACCCGGTCTACTGCGGCCTCTACGGCATCCAGTCTGCGCCGGTGCCATTGGACGAGCAGTTCCAGATCCGCGTGGAAGACTACGCCAAGCCTAACGGCGGGATCATTTTTCCCAACCCTAACGCGCCAACCGGCTGCGTCCTGGCGCTGGACGCCGTGGAACAGATCCTCAAGGCCAGCCCGGATTCGGTGGTGGTGGTCGATGAAGCCTATATCGACTTCGGCGGCGAAACCGCCATCAGCCTGGTGGACCGCTACCCGAACCTGCTGGTGACCCAGACCCTGTCCAAATCGCGCTCACTGGCCGGTTTGCGCGTGGGCCTGGCGGTGGGCCACCCGGACTTGATCGAGGCGCTGGAGCGGGTCAAGAACAGCTTCAACTCCTACCCCCTGGATCGCCTGGCGATTGTCGGCGCGGCGGCCGCATTCGAGGACCGTGAATACTTCGAGAAGACCTGCCGACAGGTGATCGACAGCCGCAACCAGTTGGTCGCGCAGTTGGAAGATAAGGGTTTTGAGGTGTTGCCGTCGGCGGCCAACTTTATCTTTGCCCGCCACCCACGGCACGACGCGGCTGGTCTGGCGGCGAAGTTGCGCGAGCAAGGCGTGATCGTGCGGCACTTCAAGCAGGAGCGGATTGCCCAGTTCCTGCGGATCAGCATTGGTACGCCGGAGCAGAATCAGGCGTTGATCGATGGCTTGGGCGACCTCTAACACTCAGTGAAATCAAATGTGGGAGGGGGCAACCCCCTCCCACATTAGCTGGTGCTTTGGCAGTCAGATCAATGGCTCATCTGGCTTCTTGTTCTTCCAGCTATCATTGCCCGGCAGCAGCAGGTTCAACCCGATCGCTACCACGGCGCACAGGGCGATGCCCTTGAGACCGAAATCATCCGGGCCGGTGCCGGTTCCCACCAGCACGCCGCCAATGCCGAACACCAAGGTCACCGACACAATCACCAGATTGCGCGCTTCGCCCAGGTCGATCTTATGGCGAATCAACGTGTTCATCCCCACAGCAGCAATCGAACCGAACAACAGGCATAGAATTCCGCCCATCACCGGCACTGGAATGCTTTGCAGCAGCGCGCCGAATTTGCCGATAAACGCCAGGCTGATGGCAAAGATAGCCGCCCAGGTCATGATTTTCGGGTTGTAGTTCTTGGTCAGCATCACCGCGCCAGTCACTTCGGCGTAAGTGGTGTTCGGCGGGCCGCCAAACAGGCCGGCGGCCGTGGTAGCGATGCCGTCACCCAGCAAGGTGCGATGCAGGCCAGGTTTTTTCAGGTAGTCGCGCCCGGTCACGCTGCCCACCGCAATCACACCACCGATGTGTTCGATCGCCGGGGCCAGGGCCACCGGGACGATAAACAGGATCGCCTGCCAGTTGAATTCCGGCGCGGTGAAGTGGGGCAGGGCGAACCACGGAGCGGCCGCGATCTTGGCCGTGTCGACCACTCCAAAGTAGAACGACATGGCAAAGCCCACCAGCACGCCGGAGATAATCGGCACCAGGCGGAAAATGCCTTTGCCGAATACCGCCACGATCAGCGTGGTCAGCAGCGCCGGCATCGAGATCATCATCGCCGTCTGGTAATGAATCAGCTCGGCACCGTCGCCGGACTTGCCCATGGCCATGTTGGCGGCAATTGGCGCCATGGCCAGGCCGATGGAAATGATCACCGGGCCTATCACCACCGGCGGCAGCAAGCGGTCGATAAAGCCGGTGCCCTTGATCTTCACCGCCAGGCCCAGGAACGTATAAACGAAACCGGCCGCCATCACGCCGCCCATGGTCGCCGCGAGGCCGAACTGGCCCTTGGCGAGGATGATCGGGGTGATGAAGGCGAAGCTCGAAGCCAGGAATACCGGCACCTGACGCCCGGTCACCACTTGGAACAGCAAGGTGCCTAGACCTGCGGTGAACAGCGCAACGTTTGGATCAAGACCTGTGATCAGCGGCATCAACACCAGCGCGCCAAATGCCACGAAGAGCATTTGTGCGCCAGACAGGATCTGGCGCCAAAGCGGGTCGTTGAATTCATCCTGCATGCTCACGCGTCCTTCTGCTTGGTGCCGAAGATCTTGTCACCGGCATCGCCCAGGCCTGGGATGATGTAGCCGTGTTCGTTCAAGCGTTCATCGATGGAGGCGGTGTAGATCTGCACGTCCGGGTGGGCGCTCTCGACGGCGGCGATGCCCTCCGGCGCGGCTACCAGCACCATGGCGCGGATGTCCTTGCACCCGGCCTTCTTCAGCAGGTCGATGGTGGCGACCATGGAGCTGCCGGTGGCGAGCATCGGGTCGATGATCATTGCCAGGCGCTCGTCGATTTCCGGAACGAGTTTTTCCAGGTAAGTGTGGGCTTGCAGTGTCTCTTCATTACGGGCCACGCCCACGGCGCTGACCTTGGCGCCCGGGATCAGGCTGAGTACGCCTTCGAGCATGCCAATGCCGGCGCGCAGGATCGGCACCACGGTGATTTTCTTACCGGCGATTTTCTCGACCTGGACAGGACCGGCCCAACCGGGAATCTCATAATTCTCCAGGGGTAAATCCTTGGTGGCTTCGTATGTGAGCAGCGCTCCGACTTCCTGAGCAAGCTCACGGAAGTTCTTCGTGCTGATGTCGGCGCGGCGCATAAGGCCGAGTTTGTGTCGGATCAGCGGGTGGCGGATCTCGCGAGTGGGCATGGGAAAGGCTCCGGCGGCGGGCAAAAAAACCGGCCTAGATTAATCTATCCGAGGGTGTTGTCCTATAGACATGTAGCACGTTAGTCCATAAAGGCTTGCCCGGAGCGCATGAGAAGCGTACCTTCGCCCGCTTTTCTTGCCACAGCACCCCTTGGAGAGCGCCATGTCCGCTGATCTCGAGCATATCCGTCAAATCATGCGCGAGGCTGACTGCCTGTACACCGAAGCGCAAGTCGAAGAAGCGATCGCCAAGGTCGGCGCCCACATCACTCGCGAAATGGCCGATACCAACCCGGTGGTGTTCTGTGTGATGAACGGTGGTCTGATCTTCGCCGGCAAATTATTGACTCACCTGCAATTCCCGCTGGAAGCGTCTTACCTGCACGCCACCCGCTATCGCAATGAAACCAGCGGCGGCGACCTGTTCTGGAAGGCCAAGCCGGAAGTCTCGTTTATTGACCGTGACGTGCTGATCATCGACGACATCCTCGATGAAGGTCACACCCTGGGCGCAATCATCGACTTCTGCAAACACGCCGGCGCACGCAAAGTGCACACTGCCGTGCTGATCGACAAAGACCACGACCGCAAGGCTCGCCCTGAGCTGAAAGCCGATTTCGTCGGTCTGCCGTGCATCGACCGTTACATCTTCGGTTACGGCATGGATTACAAGGGTTACTGGCGCAACGCCAATGGCATCTACGCCGTCAAAGGGATGTGATACGTGGCGCGCTTTCTGGATCAGACACTGTTTACCGAGCTGGCCGAGAAAGCGAACGCCAGCACCCGTGGGCGGCATCATCACAATTTCCATGCGATGGACGAGCCGTGTCATCGCATGGCAGTGGGCCTGCAACCGAGCACCTACGTGCCCCCTCATCGCCACCTCAGTGCGGACAAGGCCGAAACCTTGCTCGTGCTCAAGGGCCGTCTGGGCCTGCTGGTGTTCAATGACCGCGGCGAGGTAATCGCCAAGCGCGTGATGCAGGCTGGCGGCGAGTGCGCCGGCGTCGATCTGCCGCCGGGCGTGTTCCATGGCCTGGTGGTGCTGCAGCCCGATACGGTGATGTTCGAATGCAAGGCAGGGCCTTATCGGCCGGTTGGCGAGGGCGAACTGGCCGAGTGGGCACCGCGCGAAGGCGACGCCGGCGTGGCGGCGTATCAACGCTGGATGCTAGCGCAGTTCGATTGAGCTACAGTGCTGGGCCCCTTGCCGTGGAGTGGCTCATGAGCCGGTTGATACGCAGTTGCGCCATGCTGGCGTTGTTCTTCAGTTTGCCCTTGGCCGCAGCGCCCGCGCCGATGCACGGCCAATTCCTGCCGCCGGATGACCTTGCCCTGCGTGCCGAAGCTCCTGATCAGCAGCAATTGCTGCAGGTCACCGAGTACGCGGTGGTGGTGGGCAATCAGCGTCAGTCCAATCAACAGCCGATCCCGGTTACGTCACCGCTGATGATCCGCCTCAAGGGCAAGCCCCTGAACAAAGGCGCGACCATCGCCCAAGTGATGCTCAACTTCGATGCCGAAAGCAAAAGCCTGAAAAAGCCGGTATTCGACGAGAAAACCCGCACGCTGACCTTGTCGTACCCGGTGGCTCAATACCGTGTAATCGTCGATCTGCTGCGCAATGACACTTTGTATGTGCAGTTCCTCAGTTATGCCAACGGTCATATCTGGGCGGATTTGCATACCGGCACGCTCAAGTCCAGATAGGCCGGCGCCTACACAAGCCCGTGCCCCGCAGGTAGACTTCAAGCCCCGTGTAAATGTCTGCAGGCTGGAGTCGGTAATGCGTAAAGATAAGAAACAGGTGATTGGCGACGAGATCGGCGACGATCAGATCAAGTTGTTCCTGGACTTCGAGCCAGTCGACGCGACTTCACCGTCCCTGCACAAACTGATCAAGGCTTACCGTGGCCTGCGCATCGACGACTTCGAGCGCTTCCTGGGCTTTTTCAAGGCCGCCGGCTTGGACCTGGATGGCAAGGATGAGCACGGCCAGACCTTCGTCGACCTGATCAAAGACCAGCGTAACGCCGCCGAATACATCGAGCTGATCGACAACGCCCGCGGCTGATTATTCCAGGCAAAAAAACGCCCCGTTCTCCTCGTGAGAGCGGGGCGTTTTTTATTGCAGCAAGGCCTTAGGCGAAGCTCTCGGCCTCGTTGTTCTGCTCAACCAATTGCAGGCTGATGTTGTTCTGGGCGTTGATCTTGCGATACAGCTCGGCATCGGTCTCCAGCACTTTTTCCCGCGCCGGGAAGATTTCATGCAGCTTAGCCGCCCACTCCCCACTGGCCTTGTCCGGGAAGCAGCGCTCGATCAGTTCCAGCATGATCGAGACGGTCACCGAAGCGCCTGGCGAGGCGCCCAGCAGGGCCGCCAGCGACCCGTCCTTGGCTGCGACCAGCTCGGTACCGAATTGCAGCACGCCGCCTTTCTTCGGGTCTTTCTTGATGATCTGCACCCGCTGACCGGCCACTTCCAGGCGCCAGTCCTCTGCTTTCGCTTCCGGGTAGAAGCGGCGCAGGGATTCCAGGCGCTGTTCCATGGACTGCATCACTTCGCTGACCAGGTACTTGGTCAGGTCCATGTTGTCGCGAGCCACGGCAAGCATCGGGCCGATGTTGCCGGCGCGAACCGACAGCGGCAGGTCGAGGAACGAACCGTGCTTGAGGAACTTGGTGGTGAACCCGGCATAAGGCCCGAACAGCAGAGATTTCTTGCCATCTACCACGCGGGTATCCAGGTGCGGCACCGACATTGGCGGCGAACCCACGGCGGCCTGGCTGTAGACCTTGGCCTGGTGATGCTTGACCACTTCAGGGTTATCGCAGCGCAGCCACTGGCCACTGACCGGGAAACCGCCGAAACCTTTGCTTTCTTCGATGCCCGAGGCTTGCAACAGCGGCAGGGCCGCGCCGCCGGCACCAAGGAACACGAACTTGGCATCCACTTCACGGCTGTTGCCGCTGTTGACGTCCTTGATGCTCACGGTCCAGCCGGCGCCGTTGCGCTTGAGGCCGGTGACGCGCTTGCAATACTTGACCTGGGCGTCGGCCGAGCTGGTCAGGTGGTTGAGCAGTTGATTGGTCAGGGCGCCAAAGTTGACGTCGGTGCCGTTCATGACACGGGTGGCGGCGATTTTTTCGTCGAGCGGGCGGCCCGGCATCATCAGTGGCATCCATTCGGCCATCTCGCTGCGGTCTTCGGTGTAGTGCATGTCCGAAAACGCGTGGTGCTGGCTCAGGGTCTCAAAGCGCTTCTTGAGGAACTCCACGCCTTTGTCGCCTTGCACGAAGCTCAGGTGCGGTACAGGGCTGATGAAGGATCTGGACGAGCCAAAGGTGCCCTTTTTGGTCAAGTACGCCCAGAACTGCTTCGACACCTCAAACTGGGTGTTGATGTGCACGGCTTTCTTGATGTCGATGGAGCCATCGGCGGCCTGAGGTGTGTAATTCAGCTCACACAGGCCGGCGTGACCGGTACCGGCGTTGTTCCATGGGTTGGAACTTTCCGCGGCACCCGAGTCCATCAGCTCAACGACTTCCAGCTTGAGGCCGGGGTCGAGCTCTTTGAGTAGTACGGCCAGGGTGGCACTCATGATGCCGGCCCCTACCAGTACTACATCGACTGCTTCGTTATGCGCCATTTAACGCGTCTCCAAAATCTGCAGCACCAAATTGACGGCATGGCTGCCAGGAGTGACGGGGCGGTTCACGTATTGCCCCAGGTTACCCATGGCCAGGATCGCCATGTCCGTTTCGCAATTCTTTGCAACTCAGCACACGCTTGCTGCCTGGCCTGATCTGCCTATGAACGCATTCATGGGCGGCTGTGGCAATTCGACTTATGGTCAAAGCGTGCGATGCGTGCAATCAATCCGTAGCGGACAGGCTCAAGCTCCAGTGGTTGATGAGTGCTCGGTCCTGTGCGGTTGGGCTGTTCCAGACGCTGATGGTGCTTGTACAAACGCCAAACTATTCATTTGCTCGCCACACTCTTGTGAAGTTGTGAAAACCCGTTTTTTCACGCTCTTTTGAAGACGTGAACCTCAAAAAAGGGCTGCCCCAGCCTGGCACCTGGCCCGTAAACCTCTGCCGATAGGCAGCAAAACGGGCAAACAACTCAAGTGGCCGAGCGCAATGGCAGCTCTGGCAGATTCGGTAAAGGCGGGTGGTTTGCAAAGGAACAGCAAGCGCGCCGGCTTCACTCGATCTGTGTGGGCGGCTCTCTGTGGGCGATTCTTGGGGGTTAATACCGAGGCATTAACGATGCTGCGAGGCCCGATCAGGAGACGTCCTTATAATCGGGGGGAGATTGTAGCGAAGAACGTCAGGGAAATGGGCGTGTTTTATGACTTTTATTAGGCGTTTGGTCAGGCGGCCAACACTGGGTGGCGCGATGACCGTGTCGCGCGTGGGCTGACACGGGCCCGGGCCGGCAGCGGTCGATGCATCCAGCTCAGGCGGATTTCTTCGATTTCCACCCAGCCTTGGCCCACCGGCGGCTGGCTGCATTCTTTGAAGGCTTGGCAGCGGCCCTGGGAATCGAGCAAGGCAAACTGACGAAGCGCGGGCTTGCGAGTAAACAACGACCAGAGATATTGCATGGCGATCAACCTCCTGTGAATGAGGCCAAGCATGCCGATGCGGGATGACGCGGCGATGTATCGGCTGTGACACATCGGTGACAGCGAACCGCGCACAGTGCCGTGAGTCATAGGTTGTAACTGATGCTGGTTCCCTGGGATGACGCCCCGTTATACTGCCGGCCTGTCGGTACCTGATTTCTGGAGAGAAGCGCATGTTGCAACGCCTGTTGTTCGGTTTGATCACTGTGACCACGTTGTCCCTGGTTGGCTGCGCCAACAGCCCGCAACAACTCAGCCCGCAACCGAAACTCACCACGCAGTTGGCCCCGGTGGGTCATGGTCAGCCGGTGTCGGTGCGGGTGGTGGATGGCCGTCCCTCGCCGACCTTGGGTTCCCGTGGGGGCCTGTATCCGGAGACTGCGCTGATTTCGGTCAACGCCCAGGATGTGCTGCCCAAGCTGCAGGCCCAAGCCGAGGCGGCCGTGCGTCTGCTGGGCTTTACCCCCTCCAACTCGCCGGGCGTGCCGCAGTTGACGGTCACCCTGGCTGAGCTGAAATACCAGTCGCCCAAGGAAGGTTTGTATGTGACCGAGGCGTCCATCGGCGCGACCTTCAAGTCCGACGTCAACGCCGGCACCCGTCGCTACAGCGGCCGCTACGCCGCATCCCTGAACCAGCGCTTTGGCATGTCGCCGAACCAGGAGACCAACACCAAGCTGGTCAGCGACGTCCTGAGCGATGCCTTGACCCGTCTGTTCAAGGACCCGAGCATCGGCCAGTTGCTCAGCTCGCAATAAGCGCACCACAAAAAACCGGGCTCGCAAGGGCCCGGTTTTTTTACGTCTCCGGTTTCATGCCGCCGTATCGATACAGAAGTCCAGCAGGCTGATCCCGGTCAGCAGATCGGTTTCCGGCAAGTCCGCATGGGGATGCCCGCCCAGGGCGCAGTACACCAGCCAATGGCGGTCTTGAACGTTGAACGCCAAGCCGTCGATCAGCGCCTCCTGTTCATCGCTTTGAGCGATCAGATACAGCCGATCCTGGTTTTGTGCATGCAGCATGACAAGCTCCCGAACGTCCGAAGGGCCACAGAGTGGACTGTTAAGGTGACGTTCAGGTGACGCCGTAAATTACTGGATAGATTAGCCGTCCATGGGGTGGGACCGTTCACGCGCGGCAGGGGAGGTGCGCGTGCGGTTGTATCCAAACTGTTACCCAGGCACCGTTTTACCGAGGTTTGCGATGGCACTGCCCGCACTATTGATTAACACTGTCGCGCTGGCAATTGCCTGCCCAGGCGCCGCGCTGCTGTATGTCACCCGCCTGCGCGAGCAGCGCGCCTTGACCAAGCTCGCCGCTCAAAGCGAAGAACGCGCAATCGATCAGCCGATGCTGTTTCTGGATGTGCGCCTTGTACGGGCGCATCGTGTGGCTTATCGCATCGGGTTCGCCTGTCTGGGGCTGGCACTGCTGACCTCGTGGGTCAGCACTCACCTTTAAAACACCGCAAAACAACCGTGGGAGGTGCAGGCCGCCCATTTTTTGCCCGATGTTTACAGCGGGATTCCAGCCTTGACCCGATACTGATTGCGCACCGGCGTTGCATATTGCACCACCAGGAATGGCCGGTGTTCCGCCGGGCATTCGCTTAAGCGCCGCTCCCACTCGGCCTTCGCCTTGGCCAACTCATCGGCGGGGAACAGCTCCTCGGCCTTGGGCACCTGCAATTGCGGGTCGGCGTCACTCCATTGGGCATAAGCCAGGTAGTGCACCGGAAACAAACGGTAGCCGCCGAGAATCTGCCGGTCCATTTCCACCGCCAGCACCTTGGTGTCTTCGAAGCGCTCGGTAATCGGCGGGGCGAAGTTGATATGCACCCGGCCCTTGTAGCCGGTGATGCCCAGGGCAATGCTCACGTCGTCCTCGCCCGGTGCCTTGGTGTAGGTGCCGGTGGTGGCGCGGATATACAGTTCGCGCGCTTTGGCCGCATCGCAGGGGTCGTATTCGTAGCTGATGGACACCGGCGTCAGGTTTAGCGACTGGATCACTTCGGCGAACGGTTCGTCCTTGCGGCTGACGTGGAACATCTTGAGGATCGCCGATTCGGTGCGATCGTCGCCGTCCTTGGCGCGGCCTTCGGCCTGGGCGATCCAGATCGATTGGCCGTCATTGAGGATCGAATGGTTGATGTAGGCCGACAGCAGGTTGAACGCCGCCATCTTTTCCTTCCGCCCGGTGATCGAGCGGTGCACGATGAAGCTCTTGTTCAGGCGCATCAGGTCGCTGACGAACGGCTTTTGCAGCAGGTTGTCGCCGATGGCGATGCGCGGCGTCGGCAGGCCGGCGTGGTACACGGCGTAGTTGACGAAGGCCGGGTCCATCACAATATCGCGATGGTTGGCCAGAAACAGGTAGGCGGTGCCCGATTTGAGCTGCTCGACCCCGGTGTAGGTGACGCCGTCGGTCGCCCGGTCGATGGTGTGGTCGACGTAATACTCGACTTTGTCCTGCAGCGTCGCCACGGTGGTGACGCCGGCGAATTCGCGGCGCAATTTGCGGGCGATCATGGGCTTGAGCAGCCAGCCAAGGGTGCCGGCGAAGCGGGGGAAGCGGAAGTGGGTCAGGATGTCCAGAAAGGCCTTGTCACTGAACAGCCGCGCCAGCACCGCCGGGACTTCGCTGTCGTTGTAAGGTCGGATGGTATCGAATTCGCCCATCATGCTCTCTTGTTAGAAACGGCTAGGGTAAGTAGAAGAAATACCAGGGTACGGCCCGAGTCATTGGCTCAGCCGGGGTATAACCCTGTAAATAGACCGGCGATTATACGCACAAGTCACCTGGGAGACTGCGATGCTGGAAACTGCGCTGTACGATTGTCCTTATTGTGGCGAGTCGGTTGAAACATCGGTGGATTTGTCTGGCGGTGACCAGATTTACATTGAAGACTGCCAGGTGTGTTGCAGACCGATCATTTTCAATCTGCAGGTGCATGGCGACGAGTGGATGCTCGACACCCGCAGCGAGAACGAATAACAGGTACGCCTATGCAGCGAGTCTACGAACCGGAAAACCTGATGGAAGGCGAGCTGCTGCAGCAGATGCTCGCCAGCGAGGGTATCGAGGCGCACCTGATGGGCCGCCATTTGCTCGGCGGCACCGGCGAATTGCCGATCTTCGGCCTGCTTGGCCTGGAAGTGGACAACGACCGCGCACTCGACGCCCGCGAGCTGATCACTGCCTATGTCGGCGCGCAACCGCTGCCCGGCGATGAACCCGACAGCTTCCCCGACGTGCTGGTCTGTTAGGCTGTCGGCCGGTTTATCCAAGAGTCGTGTTGCCCCATGTGTGGACGTTATGCCCTGTTTCGCTGGAACCCCACCTTCGCGGCCTTGCCGGGCTTTCCGGCCGATCAGCAGGCGCAGTGGAACATTTCGCCGAACGATTCGGTGCTGATCCAGCGCCTGGAAGGCGAGCAGCTCACCCTGGCCCGCGCTCGCTGGGGGCTGACGCCGCCCTGGCTCACCGACCTGTCCCGCACCCCGGCCCATGCCCGCGCCGAAACCCTGGCCGAGCAACCGATGTTTCGCGAAGCGTTTCGCCAGCGCCGCTGCCTTTTGCCAGCCAACGGTTTCTACGAATGGCGCGGAACCCAGCGCAAACGCCCGTACTGGCTGACGCCGGGGGAGGGCTCCTCGTTGTTTTTTGCCGCAATCTGGGAAGCCTACCCCGTGCAGGAACAGGTGTGGCTGAGCACGGCGGTGGTGACGCAGGCCGCGCAAAGTCAGCGTCGGCCGTTGATCCTGGATGCGGCAGGGCAAGCGGCCTGGCTCAACCCCGACACACCGCTGCCGGCGTTGCAGGCATTGCTGGCCAGTGAACCGAGCGCGTTGCGCGAGCGGGTCCTGGCCAACCTGGTCAACGATCCCAAGCTCAATGGGCCGGAGTGCCTGACCCCGGCGTGAGCCTGTCGGCGCGCCCTACACCTTGAACTGATTGATCAGCCGCCGCTGCTGCTCCGCCAGCTTGGTCAAGTCCGCACTGGCCGCGCTGGATTCGTCCGCGCCGCCCGCCACTTCATTGGCCACCTGGCCGATATTAATCACGTTGCGATTGATGTCCTCGGCCACTGCGCTCTGCTCCTCGGCCGCACTGGCAATCTGAGTGTTCATGTCGTTGATCACCGACACTGCCTGAGTAATAGTCTCCAGCGCTTCAGCCGCCTTGGCCGCGTGTTGTACGCTTTCGTCGGTGCGGTTCTGACTTTCTTCCATCACCCGTACCACGTCCCGTGTGCCTTGTTGCAACTGCTGGATCATGGCCTGGATTTCTTCGGTGGCCTGCTGGGTTTTTTGCGCCAGGTTGCGCACTTCGTCGGCGACCACGGCAAACCCGCGACCTTGTTCGCCGGCGCGCGCGGCTTCGATGGCAGCGTTCAGCGCCAGCAGGTTGGTCTGTTCGGCAATCCCGCGAATGGCAGTCAGGATCGCGTTGATGTTTTCACTGTCCTTGGCCAGCGTTTGCACCACCGCCACCGCTTTGCCGATTTCCTCGGCCAGCACACCGATGGAGGCCGAGGTGTCGCGCACAATGCGCATGCCCTGACTCGCGGCCTGATCGGCGTGGCTGGCGGCTTGCGCGGCCTGGGTGGCATTGCGCGCCACGTCCTGGGCAGTGGCGGTCATCTCATGCACGGCAGTGGCGACCTGGTCGATTTCCACCATCTGCTTATGCACGCCCTGGTTGGTGCGGATCGCAATATCGGCGGTGTGCTCCGACGAATCGCTGACCTTCTGCACCGAGCTCACCACCTGGGTAATCATGCCCTGCAATTTGATCAGGAAGGTGTTGAACCCGCTGGCGATTGCGCCCAACTCGTCGGCTCGGTCGCTGGTCAGGCGGCGTGTCAGGTCTCCTTCGCCTTGGGCGATGTCATTGAGCATGGCCACCATCTGTTTGAGCGGGCGGGCGATCCCATGGCCAACCAGCCAGATCACCAGCAGGCCGAGCCCGGCCACCACCAGGCCGGCGATCGCCATGCCGACGGTATCGGTTTTGCGCTGGGCTTGCAGGTCGCTTTGCAGTTTCTGCGAGTCGGCCATCACCGCCGCCAATGGCAATTGCATCATCAAGGTCCAGCGTGCGTCGGTCTGGCCGAT
This sequence comes from Pseudomonas sp. efr-133-TYG-23, assembly GCF_030209215.1. Lineage (NCBI taxonomy): Bacteria > Pseudomonadati > Pseudomonadota > Gammaproteobacteria > Pseudomonadales > Pseudomonadaceae > Pseudomonas > Pseudomonas sp. efr-133-TYG-23. The sequence goes on from NZ_JARVSL010000002.1 coordinate 91,126, forward strand.
GCCGAAGGGCAGGAACAACTCGATATGGCCGTGCTCGCGGTCGATGTTGTAGCGCACTTCGCCGGGTTTGAGCTGCTTGAGGTTGGCCAGTTCGCTGGCGTCGAGCAGGTCGCTGGCCTTTTCGCCGAGTTTGCTGGCGTCTTTGGTGTAGGCCACCAGGCGGCCGTTGCTGGAGATCAGCGCCAGTTCGCCGGCGCCGTTATAGAGCTTCTGGTCGGCACTGGTGAGCATGTCCTGAATGAAGTTCACCGACAGATCGGCCCCCACAATGCCCTGGAACTTGCCATCGACCATGATCGGCTCGATGAACGAGGCCAGCATCACCATGACGTCGCCGACTTTATACGGGGCGGGGTCGATGGCGCAGGGCTTCTGGTTTTCCTTGGAGCACAGGTAGTACTCGCTGGCGCGCACGCCGGTGGAGAGCATTTTCTGGTCGGCCACGTCGGCGAGCTTATCCAGGCCCAGGCTGCCGTCCGCGTTGCGATACCACCACGGGATAAAGCGGCCGTCGGCGCCCATGCCGACGATGGGGCTGTTCACGTAGGCGGCGTCGTTATGATCGATTGCGTTAGGTTCCCAGCCGATGTAGGCGCCGAGGATTTTTGGGTTGCGCACCACACTTTCACGCAGCAGATTGATCAATTGCTCACGGCCGATCTGCAGCGCGGGCTCGCCCTTGGCGTCTTTCATCGCAATCAGGGCGTTGGCGGTGGCCAAACCTTTGGCGGTCACCAGTGGCGCCTCCAGCTCACGCTGGATCTGGGTGGCCTGGGTTTGCGCCAGGGACGTCAGGCGCTGCTCGATGATCTGCTCGAACTGCGCCTGAGTGCGTTGCTGGACCATCTCTTGGGTGCGCGCGCCGGCGAACAACGCGTAGAGCACCAGCACCGCGACCACGGTCAGCACAATGGCCCCGGCCAATGCGGCGACCGAAAACTGAATCGACTTGAATTTCATGAGCACTCCACGCGCAGAAGAGATGGGCTGCCCGTTCTATCGGCCGGGGGCGTGCAGGTCATGAGCGGTGGGCGGGCAAAAGCCGGCCGTTTGTCGCAAACGGGACAGCCGCCGCCGCAGCGGGAGGTGTGAGATGTATCCGAAATTCAGCGGTTACACGTCTGGTGTATCTGGCGTCGATACAGTTGAACGCCTACGATACGCGCCATGTTTTCAGGGCGTCTTTTCAGGGAGAGTGTATTGATGAAGAAATCACTGGCGGTAAGTGTATTGGCGGCAGCGGTCCTGCTGGCCGGGTGTCAATCGGTCAACACCACCAGCGGCGGCGCCGTTGGGGTAGAGCGCAAGCAGTACATGTTCAGCATGCTGTCGAGCCAGGAAGTCGACCAAATGTATGCCCAGTCCTACCAGCAGACCCTGGGTGAGGCCAGCGGCAAAGGCTTGGTGGATAAAACCAGTGCCAACGCCAAGCGGGTGCAGGCCATTGCCAAGCGTCTGATCGCCCAGGCACCGACCTTCCGTGCGGATGCGGCGCAGTGGAACTGGGAAGTAAACCTGATCAAAAGCGATGAGATGAACGCCAACTGCGGGCCTGGCGGCAAGATCTTCGTGTACAGCGCGCTGATCGACAACCTCAAGCTCACCGATGACGAATTGGCTGCGGTAATGGGCCATGAAATCGCCCATGCCCTGCGTGAGCATGGCCGCGAAGCCATGTCCAAGGCTTACGGCATCGAAATGGCCAAGCAGGGCGCCGGTGCGCTGTTTGGCCTGGGTCAGGACAGCCTGGCGCTGGCCGACACTGTAGCCAACTACGGCATGACCTTGCCCAACAGCCGCAGCAATGAAAACGAAGCGGACCTGATCGGCCTGGAACTGTCTGCCCGGGCCGGCTACAACCCGAACGCCGCGATCACGCTGTGGAACAAGATGGCCAAGGCGTCCGAGGGCGCGCCGCCGGAGTTCATGAGCACGCACCCGGCGTCCGACAGCCGCATCGCCTCGCTGCAGGCGGCCATTCCAAAGGTCATGCCGCTCTATCAGCAGGCCAAAAAATCTTGACCCTGTGACGATCCAACGGTGGGAGAGGGTTTGCCCCCCTCCCACGTTGAATTGGGTTTGCAGGCTGAGACTCTTAGATCCAGCCACTGCTCTGCATGGCTTTGTACACCGCCACGATCGCCAGGATGAAAAACGCTGAGGCGGCCAGTCGGCGAATCAACGTCAGCGGCAGTTTCTCTGCGGCGAAATTCCCCGCCAATACCACCGGCACGTTGGCAATCAGCATGCCCAGAGTGGTACCGATAATCACCAGCCACAGTTCCGGATATTGCGCGGCGAGCATCACCGTGGCGATCTGCGTCTTGTCACCGATTTCCGCGAGGAAAAACGCAATCAGCGTGGTCAGGAAAGGCCCGAACTTGCGCGTGGTGCTGGCTTCGTCGTCGTCGAGTTTGTCCGGCACCAAGGTCCACAGCGCGGTGGCGCAGAAGCTGGCCGCGAGGATCCAGTGCAGCACCGCATCCGAGAAGAAACTGCCGAACCAGGCGCCCACGGCACCGGCGGCGGCGTGGTTGGCCAGGGTGGCGGCGACGATACCGGCGATGATTGGCCAGGGTTTGCGAAAGCGGGCGGCCAGGATGAGGGCGAGCAGTTGCGTCTTGTCGCCGATTTCGGCCAAGGCAACGATTGCGGTGGGAACGAGCAATGAATCCAGCATCAGGTAGGTTTCCAGGGGCGGGTCGACACGGCTATGACACGTACAGCCTTCCCGCCCCGGGTAAGGTGTGCGTGTCATAGGTCTTGTCAAACCCCGGTCCGTCTGTGCGGACTCCTGGGTCGCATACGCCATGGTCTGCTGACCAAGTATGTTGACGTATGCCGGACGAGCGTGGTGCTCGTGGGAGACTACTCCCCTAGGACGGAGCGGATTCTGCCTAGGCAAATTCCATTCGGCAAGCGTTCTTTTCTAAACCTCGATCAGCCGCGCTTGGCGCGGTAGATACGAAAACCGTTGCCTTCAGCCTTGATCGCACACACGCCCAGATGCTCTTCGATCAGCGGCTGGTACTTCAGGAAGCTATTGGCCACCAAGCGCAGTTCGCCGCCTTTTGCCAGATGTTTGGCCGCTTTTCGCAGCAAGTTCTCGGTGGCGAAATAGTCAGTGTGCACGCCAACATGGAACGGTGGATTGCTCAGAATCGCATTCAATCCCATCGGCGCGGCGTCGATGCCATCACCGGTCAACACCTCGGCTTCCAGGCCGTTGGCGGCCAGGGTCAGGCGGCTGCTGGCGGCGGCGAAGGCGTCCACGTCGAGCAAAGTGACGGTGTTGTGCGGGTAGCGACGTTTGATTGCGGCTCCCAATACGCCAGCCCCACAGCCAAAGTCCAGCAGGTGACCGCTCGGCAGTTTATCCAGATGCGCCAGCAACAACTCGGTGCCGCGATCCAGGCGACCGTGGCTGAACACGCCCGGCAGGCTCACCACCTTCAACGGCCCTTCGGCCAGCGGTACGTCGAAGGTCTGTGCCAGGCTCTCCAACGCCACCGCCTGCGGGGCATTGGCCACGGTGACTTGCCACAGCTGACAATGCCGAGCGTTGTCGAGCTTGCGTGGTTTGCCCAAGGGGATCATTTGCTTGGCGGCGCTTTCGATACCGGCTTTTTTTTCGCCCACCAGGAACAGCTCGGCGCCGGGAAGGCGTGCGGCCACGGCCTTGAGCAGGTAGTCGGTCAGGTCCTTGGATTTGGGCAGAAAGATTACCGCCGCGTCGAACGCACGCTGCGGCACGCTGACGCCGAACTGGCTGCGCTCGGGGAAACGGGCGTCCAGCGCCGCCTGGTCGCCGGCATGCCAGCACCAGCCGTGGGCATTGGGCAGGCGCCCCAGCAAGTCGTCGGCGGGCAACCCCACCAATAGCAGGTTGCCTTGAAAAAGTTCGGCCTGGCGAAGCAGTACTTCACTGCGCGGATCCATGGTCTGCTCCTTGAAAAGGGGCGCAGTTTATCAACTCACAACCCGCAGCGGGGCGCCGCTGAAAAAGCCACGGGCGTTTTCCACCAGTTGACCGACGATACGCTGGCGCGCCTCGCGGCTGCCCCAGGCATTGTGTGGGGTGACGATCAAGCGCGGAATATCATCGGCCAGCAGCGGATTACCGTCGACCGGCGGCTCCACGCTCAACACATCGGTAGCCGCGCCGCCCAGATGGCCGCTGCGCAACGCATGGGCCAGGGCTTGCTCATCGATCAAGCCGCCACGCGCGGTATTGACCACCAGCGCGCCGGGCTTGAGCAGCGCCAGTTCGCGGGCGCCGATCAAATGGCGGGTGTGCTCGTTGAGCGGGCAGTGCAAGGTCAGCGCGTCGACCTGGGGCAGCAGTTCATCCAACGGCACGCGGTCGGCCCGGGCAGGGCGCCCCGGAATCGCGCCCAGCACCACGCGCATGCCAAAGGCTTCGGCCAGACGCGCCACGGCGCTGCCCAATTCACCGTGGCCCAGCAGGCCGAGGGTTTTGCCCTCCAATTCGATGATCGGATGATCCAGCAGGCAGAATTGCTTGGCCTGTTGCCATTTGCCGGCGGCTACATCCTGCCGATAGTCCTTCAGCCGCGTCGCCAGGTTGAGCAGCAGCATCATCGTGTGCTGCGCCACCGATGGCGTGCCGTAGCCCTGGCAGTTGCTCACCGTGATGCCCTGGGCGCGGGCGGCGGCCAGATCAATGTTGTTGGTACCGGTGGCCGACACCAGGATCAGTCTGAGATCGGGGCAAGCCGCCAGGGTTTGCGCGTTGAGCACGATCTTGTTGCTGATGGCCACTTGGGCACCTAGCAGGCGTTCCAACACATTTTGCGGCGTCGTGTCCGAAAACAGCTGCAACTCTGTGAAGCTGTCTCGCAATTGGCTGAGGTCGAGGTCCCCCAAGTCCAGGGAAGGGTGATCAAGGAAGACGGCGTGGCGATTGTCAGTCATCAACTGTACCTTTTGCGACAGAGTTCGAAGGCGTAATCTGCCGAGCCTATCAGATGAAATAATCAGTTACTTAATGGAGTGAGCATGTACCTCGCCGAGTTTTTGACCGTAGCCTTGATTCACTTGTTGGCGGTGGCCAGTCCCGGACCGGACTTCGCCGTGGTCGTGCGCGAGAGCGTGACCCACGGCCGCCGCGCCGGCACCTGGACCGCGCTGGGCGTGGGTTCGGCGATTTTCCTGCATGTGGGCTATTCGTTGCTGGGTATTGGGCTGATCGTGTCCCAGTCCATCGTGCTGTTCAACGCCCTCAAGTGGGCCGCGGCTGCTTACCTGTTGTACATCGGCTTCAAAGCCCTGCGCGCCCAGCCGGCCAAACCCGCCGCCGAGGGCGAGCTGCACCGCGAAGCCGGTGAACGCACCCCGCGCGGCGCTTTCACCGCCGGTTTCGTGACCAATGGCTTGAACCCTAAGGCCACGTTGTTCTTCCTCTCGTTGTTCACCGTGGTGATCAATCCACACACGCCGTTGGCGGTGCAGGCCGGCTACGGCGTCTACCTGGCGGTGGCGACGGCGCTGTGGTTCTGCCTGGTGGCGATGCTGTTCAGCCAGCAACGCGTGCGCGCCGGGTTTGCGCGGATGGGGCATTGGTTCGACCGGACCATGGGCGCGGTATTGATTGCCATAGGTGTGAAGCTGGCGTTTACCAGCATGAAATAACATTGGCCCACCCGGTGCGCATGGCCAGTAATCGGTGCAAATGCTGGCGCAAAGCTAGCATTTGCTGAGGTCTGCAAATCATTCCTTTGGCTGATTTAGCGCACACATAACGTCTCTACAGTGCAGGTCTTCAAGCCAAGACCGTGCAGTCATAAAAGGGATTCGTATGTTGCAGACCCGTGTTATCCCGCCCGCCGAAGGTGCGTACCAATACCCACTGTTGATCAAGCGCCTGCTGATGTCCGGCACCCGTTACGAGAAGACCCGGGAAATCGTCTACCGTGACAAATTGCGTTACACCTACCCCACCTTGATCGAACGCGTCGCGCGCCTGGCCAATGTGTTGACCGAGGCCGGTGTGAAGGCCGGTGACACGGTGGCGGTGATGGATTGGGACAGCCATCGCTATCTGGAATGCATGTTCGCCATCCCGATGATCGGCGCGGTGATCCACACCATCAACGTGCGCCTGTCGCCGGAACAGATCCTGTACACCATGAACCACGCCGAAGACCGCTTCGTGCTGGTCAACAGTGAGTTTGTCGGGCTCTATCAAGCCATCGCCGGGCAGCTCACCACCGTGGACAAGACCCTGCTGCTCACCGACGGAGAAGCCAAAACCGCCGATCTGCCTGACCTGGTGGGCGAGTATGAAACCCTGCTGGCCGCCGCCAGCCCCCAGTACGACTTCCAGGATTTCGACGAACACTCGGTCGCCACCACGTTCTATACCACCGGCACCACCGGTAACCCTAAGGGCGTGTACTTCACCCATCGCCAGCTGGTGCTGCATACCATTGGCGTGGCGACCATCATGGGCAGCGTCGATAGCGTGCGATTGCTGGGCACCAACGACGTGTACATGCCGATCACGCCGATGTTTCACGTGCATGCCTGGGGTTTGCCGTATGTGGCTACCATGCTCGGTCTCAAGCAGGTCTACCCTGGCCGCTACGACCCGGAATTGCTGGTGGAGCTGTGGCGCAAGGAAAAGGTCACGTTCTCCCATTGCGTGCCGACCATCCTGCAGATGGTACTCAACGCCAAGGCCGCTCAGGGGGTGGATTTTGCCGGTTGGAAAATCGTCATCGGTGGCAGTGCGCTGAATCGTTCGCTGTATGAAGCTTCCAAGGCTCGTGGGATTCAACTCACCGCTGCGTACGGCATGTCCGAGACCGGACCGCTGGTGTCCTGTGCGCACCTCAACGAAGAACTGCTGGCCGGCAGCGAAGACGAGCGCATTACCTACCGCATCAAGGCTGGCGTGCCGGGGCCGTTGGTGGAGGCGGCGATCATTGACGCCGAGGGTCGTTTCCTGCCGGCCGATGGCGAATCCCAGGGCGAGCTTGTGCTGCGCGCGCCGTGGCTGACCGAGGGGTATTTCAAGGAGCCGCAAAAGGGCGCCGAGTTGTGGGCGGGCGGCTGGATGCACACCGGGGATGTGGCCACGCTGGACGCCTTTGGTGTGATCGATATCCGCGACCGCATCAAGGATGTGATCAAGACCGGCGGTGAGTGGGTCTCGTCCCTGGCCCTCGAAGACCTGGTCAGCCGTCACCCGGCGGTACGCGAAGTAGCGGTGGTGGGCATCGCCGACCCGCAGTGGGGCGAGCGCCCGTTTGCCTTGGTGGTGGTGCGCGAAGGCCATGCAATTGGCGCCCGCGAGCTGAAGGAACACCTCAAACCGTTCGTGGAACTGGGCCATTTGAGCAAGTGGGCGATTCCGAGTCAGATCGCCGTTGTTACGGAAATTCCCAAGACCAGTGTCGGTAAGCTCGACAAGAAGCGTATCCGCATTGACATCATCGAATGGCAGGCCAACAACAGCACGTTCCTGTCCACCCTCTGAGCTGATTTGCCGTGCCCCTGTGGCACGGCGATGCTCTATCTCGCGCCTTCACTTGTGATTTGCCGATTTTCAGCCATCCTTCCCGCGTCGGCCCCCGCCGACATGGCGAAAGGACTGTGGCAGACGGCTCGGTGATGCAAATCACACTTTAGAGGGATCAAGCCGTACCCCCTGCTGGCTATAGTCCCACTCAGAGTTTTTCAAGGATGCACCGCTTCGGGCCACGGAGGTTCAGTTGCCAGGCAGCATTGGAATCGTTGTATTCCGGCTGTTACACGCATCATCTAGAACTCACTGCCATAACAATAATGCACATGGAGTAGCGTCGATGACCTCAGTAAACCAGTTCTGGCGCCGGGCAAAATTGCCTCTGGCCGTCAGCCTCGCCTCTACGCTCGCCGGGCCCGCATTCGGCGTCAGCTTCAATATCGGTGAAATCGAAGGGAATTTTGACTCGTCGCTTTCCGTGGGGGCGAGCTGGTCGACAGCCAAGCCCAACAAGGACTTGATCGGCGCCAACAACGGCGGTCGGGGCTTGTCCCAGACGTCCGATGACGGCCACCTGAACTTCAAGCGCGGCGAGACCTTCTCCAAGATCTTCAAGGGTATCCACGACCTGGAGCTGAAGTACGGCGACACCGGCGTATTCGTGCGGGGCAAATACTGGTACGACTTCGAACTCAAGGATGAAAGCCGTGAGTTCAAGGACATCAGCGACAACAATCGCAAGGAAGGCGCCAAGTCTTCCGGCGGGCAGATTCTCGACGCCTTCGTTTATCACAACTATGCGATTGCCGATCAGCCGGGCAGCGTGCGCTTCGGTAAGCAGGTAGTGAGCTGGGGCGAAAGCACCTTTATCGGCGGCGGCATCAACTCTATCAACCCGATCGATGTGTCTGCGTTCCGTCGTCCGGGTGCCGAGATCAAGGAAGGCCTGATTCCGGTCAACATGTTCTACGTGTCGCAAACCCTGACCGATAACCTCTCGGCCGAAGCGTTTTACCAGCTGGAATGGGACCAGACCGTTACTGATAACTGCGGTACGTTCTTCTCGCAGCCGGATGTGATTTCCGATGGTTGCAGCAATAACCTGCGGGTGCTGAATAAGCGTTCGACCATCCCGGGCGCAGCCTTGCCGACCTTGACTGCCTTGGGTGTGGACGTAAACAACGAAGGCGTACTGGTCCGTCGTGGCCCCGACCGTGATGCTCGCGACAGCGGACAGTTCGGCGTGGCGATGCATTACAACTTCGAACCGCTGGATACCGAGTTCGGCGCGTACTTCATGAACTACCACAGCCGTGCGCCGATTTTCAGTGCGCAGGGTGCGCCGTCGTCGGCCTACACCCGTCCTCTGGGACCGCTTGGCGCCTTGCGCCCACTGGTCGTGGCCGGTAACTCCAATTACTTTGTCGAGTACCCGGAAGATATCCGCCTCTACGGTTTGAGCTTCTCCACCACGTTGCCGACAGGCACCGCATGGAGTGGTGAACTGAGCTACCGTCCCAACGCACCGGTGCAGTTGAGCACCACCGATATCCTCTTCGCCGGCGTGACGCCGATCCCAGGCTTTGGCAACGCGTCCGTACTCAAAGGCACCCCAGGTCAGGACCTGCACGGTTACAACCGCAAGGAAGTGACCCAGTTCCAGACCACGTTCACGCACTTCTTCGACCAAGTGATGGGCGCGAGTCGCTTGACCACCGTCGGTGAAATCGGTGTGACCCACGTGGGCGGCCTGGAAAGCAAGTCCCAAGCCCGTTATGGCCGTGACCCGGTATTCGGCCCTGGCACCTTGCCAGGTGGCTTCTGCGACAGGCTTAACCTGTCCACCGCCAATGGCGCTGGCTTGCCCAACGCCTCAGGCTTGAACACCAACTGCAACAACGATGGCTTCACCACCGCCACCTCCTGGGGCTATCGCGCTCGCGCCATCTGGGAATACCCGGATGTGTTCGCCGGTGTGAACCTCAAGCCTAACGTGGCGTGGTCCCACGACGTGAAGGGCTACTCGCCAGGCCCTGGCGGTAACTTCGAAGAAGGTCGCAAAGCGGTCAGCCTGGGGCTGGATGCCGAATACCAGAACACCTACACCGCAAGCCTGGCCTACACCAACTTCTTCGGCGGCAAGTTCAGCACCGTGGATGACCGTGATTTTGTCGCCCTGAGCGTCGGCGCGAACTTCTAAGCACACTGAATTTCAGGAAGACCGGAATATGAAAATAACTAAAAGTCTGTTGCACGTAGGTGTGCTGGGGCTGTCGATCCTGGCGAGCAACGTCATGGCGGCGGTCTCGGCCGATGAAGCTGCCAAGCTGGGTACCACCCTGACGCCGATGGGCGCAGAGATGGCCGGTAACGCTGCCGGCACTATCCCGAAATGGTCGCCGATGCCGACCAACGCCGGCGCTGTGGATGCCCGTGGCTTCCTGGCCAACCCCTACGCCAATGAGCAGCCGCAGTTCACCATCACCGCGGCTAATGTCGAGCAGTACAAAGACAAACTGGCGCCGGGGCAGTACGCGATGTTCAAGCGCTACCCGGAAACCTTCAAGATGCCGGTCTACCCGACCCATCGTGGCGCTACCGTGCCGGCCGAGGTGTTTGCCTCGATCAAGAAGAACGCCACCACCACCAACCTGGTGTCCGGTGGCAACGGCCTGGAGAACTTCGAAACCGCGGTGCCATTCCCGATTCCGAAAAGCGGCGTCGAGGTGATCTGGAACCACATCACCCGCTATCGCGGCGGCAGCGTGACGCGTCTGGTTACCCAGGCTACCCCGCAAACCAATGGTTCCTACAGCCTGGTGTACTTCCGCGACCAGTTCGTGTTTCGCGACAAAATGAAGGACTTCGATCCGAAGAACCCGGGCAACGTGCTGTTCTACTTCAAGCAGCAAGTGACCGCGCCGGCACGCCTGGCCGGTGGTGTGCTGCTGGTGCACGAAACCCTGGACCAGGTGAAGGAGCCGCGTTCGGCATGGGTCTACAACGCCGGCCAGCGCCGTGTGCGCCGGGCGCCGCAAGTGTCCTATGACGGCCCGGGCACCGCTGCCGACGGTCTGCGTACCTCCGACAACCTCGACATGTACAACGGCGCGCCGGATCGCTATGACTGGAAGCTGGAGGGCAAGAAAGAAATCTACATCGCCTCCAACAGCTACAAGATCGACGATCCGAAGCTCAAGTACGCCGACATCATCAAGGCCGGTCACATCAACCAGGACCTGGCGCGTTACGAGCTGCGCCGCGTCTGGCATGTGGTCGCCACCTTGAAGGAAGGCCAGCGCCACATCTACGCCAAGCGTGACTTCTACATCGACGAAGACACCTGGCAAGCGGCGGTGATCGACCACTACGACGGCCGTGGCCAACTGTGGCGCGTCGCCGAAGCCCATGCCGAGAACTACTACGACAAGCAAGTGCCGTGGTACGCCCTGGAAACCCTCTACGACCTGCAGTCCGGCCGCTACCTGGCGCTGGGCATGAAGAACGAAGAGAAACAGGCCTACGATTTCGGCTTCACCGCCTCCACTAGCGAATTCACCCCGGCGGCCCTGCGTCAGGATGGTGTGCGCTAGGTTGCACGACCCAATGTGTGAGGGGCAGGCCCCCTCACACATGGGATGGGTTCCAGATTGAATGATAATTTGGCAAAGCTCGATCAAAGGGTGGGAGGGGGCTTGCCCCCGATAGCGGGATAACAGTCGGCATTTACGTTGACTGTTACCTCGTTATCGGGAGCAAGCTCCCTCCCGCTTTTTGCCTATCGCGATATTTTTTGTCGCAGTTCTTTTTCAGGCAATTGTTGCAAAGATCTACAAAGTGGCGGCTTTTACCGCTAGTCTGCGGACATCTGCAATGCCGACAATAGCCTTCAATAAGAGCCCGGCGATGACTGATCTGTCCCGAATCCAAGGGCCTGCCAGTGCGGTGATCCCGTCTCTGGAAGCTCGCTTTTACAGGCCTCCGCTGCCTGACGGCTACGTGCTGCGACCCCGTCTGTGCGAACGGCTGAGTGCCGGATTGCAGGGTCGTTTGTTGCTGGTCAGCGCGCCGGCCGGGTTCGGTAAGAGTTCCCTGGCGGTCGAGTTCTGCCAAAGCCTGCCGGCCCATTGGCAAAGCCTGTGGCTGGGCTTGGGCCCACGGGACAGCGACCCCGGTCGTTTCCTCGAGCGCCTGCTCGAAGGTCTGCAACAGTACTTCTCGCCGCTCGGTGCCCAGTCCCTGGGCCTGCTGAAAATGCGTCAGCGTCACCAACCCTTTGCGTTTGAAGAATGGCTCGATGGCCTGCTCGATGAGTTGGCCCACCATCTGTCCACCCGCGCGCCGCTATTATTGGTGCTGGACGACTATCACTTGGCCCAGGGGCCGGTGCTGGACCGTTGCCTGCAGTTTTTCCTCAACCATTTGCCCGATGGCCTGGTAGTGCTGGTGACCAGCCGCCAGCGCCCGGACTGGCATCTGGCGCGCCTGCGGCTGTCGCGGCATTTGCTGGAACTGAACGAACACGACCTGCGCCTGACCCATGCCGAATCCCTGGCGGTGCTGGATCGCCATAGCAACTCCTTGCGCGGCGAAGCCCTCGATAACTTGATCCGTCGTAGCGAAGGCTGGGTGGCCGGTTTGCGTTTCTGGTTGCTGGCGGCCTCCGAAGCCGGCAACGAGAGTGCCTTGCCCCAGAGCCTGCACGGCGGCGAAGGGTTGATCCGCGATTACCTGCTGGAAGAGGTGATCGATTGCCTACCGGCCGAGGTGCAGGCGTTTCTGTTCGACACCGCGCCCCAGGAGCGCTTTTGCAGTGACCTGTGCGACGCCGTGCGCGAAGCCCATGACAGCGCGGAGATCCTGCGTTACCTGCAATCTCACCAAGTGTTTCTAGTGCCTTTGGACGAGCAGGGCGTTTGGTTCCGTTATCACCATTTGTTCTCCGACCTGCTGCGCAGCCGACGCGAAAGCAGCCCTGTGCTGCCGGCCGCCAGCCTGCACCTGCGCGCCTGTCGTTGGTTCAACGCCCAGGGTTTGATCGACGAGGCGGTGGAACAAGCGTTGCGCGCCGGCCATCTGGATGTGGCGGCGAACCTGGTGCAAAACCTGTCCGAAGAACAACTGCTGGCCGAGCAGAATGTCGGCATGCTGCTGCGCTGGAAAATGGACTTGCCCGACAGCCTGCTGATCAGCACACCGCGCTTGATCGTGCTCTACAGCTGGGCATTGGGGTTGGCCTGTCAGTTGGATGCGGCGCAAGAGTTGTCCAGCTACCTCAGTCGGTTTCTGCCGGCGCCCTCGGCCACCGCGCAAAAATCCATGCTGGCGCAGTGGCTGGCGCTCAGCGGCATCATCGCCCGTGGTCGCGGCGATCGCGAGCTGACCCAGCGCTATTGCAGCGAGGCCTTGGACAGCCTGCCGCAGCGCCGTTACGGCCAGCGACTGATGTGCCTATCGACTCTGTCCAATCTGGCGATTGCCGATGGGGATTTATGGCGTGCCCGCGGCTTGAATCGCGAATCGTTGGAGTTGGCGCAGCGCGTCGGCAACCCGCTGTTCGAGGCCTTGGCCCACTATGATCGCGCGCGGGTCCTGCAAGCGCGGGGCGAAATTCTGCGTTCCCTCGACGAAGTGCGCCAGGGCCTGCAGCGCCTGCACGGTCTGGCGCCTCAACGGCTGTATGCGGTACGGGCTCGCCTCTCGCTGTATGAAGGTTACTTGCTGCTGGTGCGGTTTCAGCCCGAAGCCGGCATGGTCCGCCTGCGCGCTGGATTGGCTGAAGCCCGGGCCTGTCGCGATATCAGTGTGTTAATCGGGCATTGCGTGATCGCCAGTTTCGAAGGGCGGCGCGGTGATTTCCCTTTGGCGTTCGCCGAACTCGCCGAGGCCGAACGCTTGATGCATATCTGGGACGTGCCGCCGATCTACTACCTGGCCATGATCACTCTGATCAAGTGCGAGTTGTGGCTGGCCCAGGGCCGCACCGATCTGGCCGAAGCCTGGCTGGCACGGCTGGAGCAAACCTACAACGGCGAGCACGCCGCCGCCGCGCCGGAATTTCACCCGCACCTGCCGCAGCATATCGGCCTGCAACAAGCGGCTCTCGACGCCACGCGCCATCAGCACGACGTCGCGTTGCAGCGCCTGGAAGAACTGGCGCAGGAAGCCCACGACAGCGGTCGCCAGATGATCGCCCTGATGGCCTTGACTCAGCAGGCACAGTTACTGCTCGAGGGAGGCCAGGAAACCAAGGCGCGCCCGATTCTGGCGCGGGCACTGGAGGCGGGAGCAGGCGGTGCGCTGCAACCTTTTCAGCGTCTGTTGGACACCCACCCGGATTGGATGCGCGAGCAACTGGGCCAAGACCCTCACGGCTTGTTGAGTCAAAGCTTGCTAGCCTTGCTGCCCAAGGCAGTAGCGATGTCGCCCACGCCCACCCATGAAGCTCTCAGTGCGCGTGAGCTGGCGGTCCTGCAACTGATCGCCGAAGGTTGTTCCAACCAGGAAATCAGCAATCGGCTGTTTATTTCACTGCACACGGTCAAAACCCATGCGAGCCATATCAATAGCAAGTTGGGCGTGGAGCGGCGCACTCAGGCGGTGGCGCGGGCGCAGGAATTGCGTTTGATTGGTTAAGCATTAAGCGAGCCTGCTTGGAGTGGTCTGCGCAGCGTTCCAGTCTGGTTTAATAGGGCGATTGTTGCGGCGCTACCTGCCTGAGACACCTGATTGATTTGCACTGGAAGACTGCCCATGGACACCACATCGCCCACGCTCATCCGCGAAACCTTCCCCGTCGGCCCGTTGCAGTGCAACTGCACAATCATCGGCGACCCCGTCACTAAAAAAGCCATCGTGGTCGACCCAGGCGGCAATCATGAGCTGATCCTGGCGCGGCTCGATGCGCTGGGGCTGAAAGTGGTGAGCATCATTCATACCCACGCCCATCTCGATCACTTCCTCGCTTCGGGTCAATTGAAAGAGAAAACCGGCGCCACCCTGCATCTGCACAAGGATGACCAATTCTTGTGGGATAACCTGGAGATGCAATGTCAGATGTTTGGTGTGCCCTACACCCCGGTGCCGTCGCCCGACCGCTGGCTGGCCGATGACGAAGAACTGGCCTGCGGTTGCGGCGTGGCCTTGCACACCCCTGGGCATACGCCGGGCTCGATGAGTTTCTGGTTCGCTGAGGCCAAATTGCTGATTGCCGGGGACACCTTGTTCCGACGTGGCGTGGGGCGCACGGACCTCTGGGGCGGCGACCAGGCGACCATCGTGCGTTCGATCAAGCAGCGCCTGTACACCCTGGATGAAGGCGCCACCGTGGTGACCGGCCATGGGCCGGACACGCGGCTGGGGGATGAGATGCGTGAAAATCCGTTTGTTCGGGCCTGATGTAAGTGAGTGCATCGTTAAAGCGAAAACGCAGGTTCTATTCAGGAGGCGTCTGCTAGGGTTTTGATAGCGGCAAATGTGACCAATGTTTTGTTACAGCCGCGGCAACGGTCATGGAATTTTTGCCGTTTGTCGCGTTCCAAACTCGGCACAGGTCCATTACCAATGCCCTTTGCACCACAGAATGCAAAAGTAGGAGCTTCTTTCATGTTCACTCCGCGTCGTCTGCTTGTTGTCGCTACCGCCGTAGCCTTGTTGTCCGGCTGCGCTTCCCCTAATCCTTATGACGGCAGCAGCCAGGGACAGGCGAATAATGAATCCGGCGGTATGAGCAAAACCGCCAAATACGGCGGTCTGGGTGCCCTGGCCGGGGCATTGGCGGGCGCTGCCATTGACCACAACAACCGTGGTAAGGGCGCGCTGATCGGCGCGGTAGTGGCAGGTGCAGGTGCCGCCGGGTATGGCTACTACGCCGACCAGCAGGAAAAGAAACTGCGCGAAAGCATGGCCAATACCGGGGTTGAGGTGCAGCGCCAGGGGGATCAGATCAAATTGATCATGCCGGGTAACATCACCTTCGCGACTAACTCAGACGCGATCTCCAGCAGCTTTTACCAGCCGCTGAACAACCTGGCCAACTCGCTCAAGCAGTTCAATCAAAACACCATCCAGATTGTGGGCTATACCGACAGCACCGGTAGCCGCCAACTGAACATGGACCTGTCCCAACGCCGTGCTCAGAGCGTGGCTAATTATCTGACCTCCCAAGGCGTGAGCCCGGCCAACCTGAGCGCTCGCGGTGCCGGCCCGGATAACCCGATTGCCAGTAACGCCGACGTCAATGGCCGCGCCCAGAACCGTCGCGTGGAGGTCAACCTCGGTCCGATCCCTGGCCAGCAATACGGTCAGCCGGGCCAGCAGGCTCCTCAGCAAAATAATCAGTTCCAGGGCAATCCATACCAGCAGTACCAATAAACAGCAGGCATTAAAAAGGGCGCCGTGCAATCCATGCACGGCGCCCTTTTTAGTGGGCGGCATTTACTTCAGTCGATGTACTCGAACACTTTCACAATCTTCTGTACGCCGGATACGCCTTGCACCAGGTTGGCCGCGCGAGTGGCTTCCGCCTGGGTCAGCAAGCCCATCAGGTAGACGATGCCGTTATCGGTGACGACCTTGATGCGCGAGCCTGGGATGGCGTTGTCTGTCAGCATCTGGGCCTTGATTTTGGTCGTCAGCAGCGCGTCGTTACTGATCGCCAGCAGGGTGATCGGGTCCATCACCTGCAATTCGTTGTGAACCTTCTTCACGCGCTGCACGGCCGCGGCGGCTTGTTCGGCCTGAGCCTTGAGGTCGGCGCGAGGTGTCTGGCCAGCCAGCAGCACCACGCCATTAAAGCTGGTGACGACGATGCGCGAGGCGCCATTGCCGAGGTCCGGCGCGGCCTTGGCGACGTTGACCTCGACCTTGGTTTCGATCAGTGAGTCGTCGATCTTGCTGCCGAAGGTGCGCGTGCCCTTGTCGTCCTGGATGGGGGTGTCACGTGTCGCGGTGATTGCCGTGCTGCAGCCGCTGATGGCGAGGCACAGCGTGATGGCCAAAAGGCTGAGGCGGTTAACGGTCATTCTTCACTCCCGAACAGTTGGCTGTCGATCAGATCGCACAGGCAGTGGATCGCCAGCAGGTGGACTTCCTGGATACGTGCGGTGACATTGGCCGGAACGCGGATCTCCACATCTTCAGGCAGCAGCAACGAGGCCATGCCGCCGCCATCGCGTCCGGTCAATGCTACGACAATCATTTCGCGATCATGTGCGGCCTGGATCGCTTGAATAATATTCGCCGAGTTGCCACTAGTGGAAATCGCCAGCAGCACATCGCCCGGTTGGCCCAGGGCGCGGATCTGCTTGGAGAAGATTTCGTTGTAGCTGTAATCGTTGGCGATCGAGGTAATCGTCGACGAGTCGGTGGTCAGGGCGATGGCCGGCAGGCTCGGCCGCTCGCGCTCGAAGCGGTTGAGCAGCTCGGAGGAAAAGTGCTGGGCGTCGCCGGCCGAACCGCCATTGCCGCACGAAAGCATTTTGCCTTCGTTGAGCAAGGCATTGACCATGACCTGACTGGCTTGCTCGATGTGCGGTGCAAGTACGTCCATCGCCTGTTGCTTGGTGTCGATGCTGGCCTGGAAAAGCTGGCGAATTCGGGATTGCATGTCCATCTGTGTGACCTTAAGTAGCGCGGCTGTTTGGCACAGGAATGTGCAGCCCGCAAAGCAAAGAGCAAAAGTGTGTGGTGAAGATGTCCGGCGAATCAGCTGTCGAAGGCGTTCGGGAGCCAGTTCAGATCAGCGGTACCCGACGGTGTGCTTTCTATGGCAACCACATCGAAACGGCAGGGGGCGTCGGCCCAGCGATGCTCTTCTTGCAGGAAAAACTGCGCGGCGAGTATTAGCTTCTGACGCTTGCGCCCGTCGATACTGGCGAGCGCGCCACCCCATTGTGCGTGTTTTCTGTAGCGGACTTCGACGAATACTACTGTATCGCCGTCAAGCATGACCAGATCAAGCTCGCCGCGTTTACATAACCAGTTCTGCGCCAAAAGGCGCAGACCCTGTTGTTGCAGGTAGTTCAGAGCTTGAAGTTCGGCATCCTTGCCGCTTTGCGCACGGGACCGCTCGGGCATCAGCGCGGGGTGTCCGGCAGGCGCTGGATCTGACCACCGACGAACTTCGCCCACGGCATCTGGCGATCTACGCGTTGGTTGCCGCTGATTCCCAGGTTGCCCGAGAGACCGTCAATCCGAGTGTCCGGCAGCGCCTTGAGCTGGCCCAGGCGTGGCGCCAGACTATAGGCATCCACGCCCATCGCGTAGAGACGCCCGAGGCTGCCATTGGCTTGTGGCCATTGCGCGGCGACCTGGTTGCGCAGCGGGTCGGTGGTGTTGAGCAGCCAAGGGGTTTCACAGAACATCACGTTGGTCATGTCCAGGTACTGGTTCTTGTCGCCGCTGGCGCTGAATACGTGGGACGTCGCATACACGGGCACGTCGCCGGCGTACTGGAAGTTCAGGGTCGGTTTGATCTGCTGGGCCAGTTGCGGGGTCACGGCCAGGAAGATGAACTCGATGTCCTGGCGACGCGAAGGTTGTGCCGCCACATCGGTCCCCACCGTGTTTTGCAGGCTCTTGGCGCGGCCTTCGCTTTTACGCAGTTGGAACAGGTCGGCAATTTGCTGGGCCAGGGCGACCGGCTGGTCCACGTATTCCACACCCATCACCGTACCGCCATGAGCTTCCCAATCCTGACGGAAGGCTTTGTAGACCCGCTCACCCCATTCGCCACGCGGCACCATGGCGGCAGCGCGGTGCAGGCCATCGGCACGGGCACGACGCGATACTTCGCGGGCTTCGTCTTCGGCGGCCAGGCCGAACTGGAACAACTGCGGTGGTGCTTGATCGGTTTCGCTGTAGTTCAGCGCCAAGGTGGTGATCGGCAATTGAGGGCGCGCGCTGAGCTGTTTGACCAGTGGCTTCTCCAACGGACCGACCACCAGTTGCACGCCGGCGGCCTGGGCCTTGGCATAGAAATCGTCGATGGAGGTCAGGCGGGAACTGTCATAGAACTCGATGACCGGCGGCTTTTGCCCGGCCTGTTCGGCCTGGTAGTGAGCCGCCATGAAGCCTTCGCGCAACGCCTTGCCGACAGAAGCCAGCGGGCCGTCCTGTGGCAACAGCACGGCGATCTTGTTCAGGGGTTGGCTGGCCAGCTCCTTGAGCTTGATCAGTGGGGTCGGCAATTGCAACGCTGCCGGATGGTTCGGGTTCTGCGCGCGCCAGGTATCGATAGCGGCCTGCTGTTGCTCCAGGGTGCCGGCGGCCTTGACCGACTGCGCCAGGGTGATCCAGCCGTCGAGCACCGGGTTGCCGCTGGCTTGCAGTTGGTCGGCCGGCACGGCGGCAATCAGGACCCAGATGGCTTCATGGTTGCTATGGGCGGCGTCGCCGGTCAGCAATGGCGCCATGGCGACACGCTCGCGGGCGGCGGCCAGGGTCTGGCCGTCGGCCTCGTAAGCACGGGCATGCACGGTGCCGGTGCGAATCTGCTGTTCGGCCGGCAAGTCCTTGAGGCTCTGCAGGCTCGGGTGGCTCAGGGCGGTCAACGCGGCCTTCGGCTGGTTGCGGGTCATGGCCAGTTCGGCGGCCAGGGTGCTGGCGAATACTTGTGCGGCCGGTTTGAGAGCGTCCAGGGGCACTTGGGCAAGAATCTGCGACGAGCGGCCAGGGTTGTTCTGGTGATAGGCCATGTCCGCCGCGCTCAAGCGCAATAATGCCGCCTTTTCTGGCGTCTTGGCGGTCGTGGCCTGTTCGAGCAGTTGCTCGATACTGGCGTCCGGGGTCCGGGGGAGGTCGCCAAGGCTGGACGAGGGCGAGCTGGCACAGGCGGCCAGTAAGGCAGCGAGGCAGAGGGCGGAGAGCAGCCGCAGACAAGCGATCATGTAAGTGTTCCTGATACCGATCAAATTAGCGTGGAATTGTACCCAAGCACTGGCCCAGGCGCGATGTTACTGGCGTGAAACCGTCGATTTAGGTCGTGCAAATGTTGCTGATTGTGCGCTGCTGACCATTGATGGCTGAAACATCATCGGTTTCGATGGCATATTTTCGAGGCATCTACGCGCTACAATGGATTTTTTTGCCATTCATCGAGGTGTGCGTTTTGACTGCTCCAGGTTCCCTGAATTCCACTGCAGGCTCGCTTTTTGTCGTGGCGACGCCCATTGGCAACCTGGACGACATCAGTGCCCGCGCATTGAAAGTGTTGCGCGACGTTAAATTGATCGCGGCGGAAGATACTCGCCACTCCCAGCGGTTGATGCAGCATTTTGGCATCAGTACTCCTCTGGCCGCCTGTCACGAACACAACGAGCGCGAAGAGGGCAGCCGTTTTATCGTGCGTCTGCTGGCCGGCGATGACGTGGCGTTGATCTCCGATGCCGGCACGCCGCTGATCTCCGACCCTGGATATCATCTCGTCCGCCAAGCGCGCGCTGCAGGCATCAATATAGTGCCTGTTCCGGGGGCGTGCGCGCTGATCGCGGCTCTGTCAGCGGCTGGCCTGCCATCCGATCGTTTTATCTTCGAGGGTTTCCTGCCCGCCAAGGCCGTTGGGCGTCGTGCGCGCCTTGAAGCGTTGAAAGAAGAACCGCGCACGCTGATTTTTTACGAAGCCCCGCACCGCATCTTGGAATGTCTGCAGGATATGGAGCTGGTGTTCGGCGGGGAGCGTCTTGCGTTGCTGGCGCGTGAGCTGACCAAAACCTTCGAAACCCTCAAAGGCCTGCCCCTGGAAGCGCTGCGTGCCTTTGTCGAAGGCGACAGCAATCAACAGCGTGGTGAGTGTGTGGTGCTGGTGGCGGGCTGGACGGCACCGGAAAGCGAGGATGCCGTCGGCAGCGAGGCCATGCGCGTGCTGGACTTGCTGCTCAAGGAGATGCCTCTCAAGCGGGCTGCGGCTCTGGCGGCGGAAATTACCGGCGTGCGTAAGAACGTCCTGTATCAAGTGGCGCTGGATAAACAGAAAGCCGAATAGTTCCGGGTTGAATGCAGCATTTCGTCCGATGGTGATGGCAGTCGGGTACTTTTAATACTTGTCCTGAGGCCGTCGTGCCGTTAACCTGCGCGGCGGAGAGTCGATTGGACAGTCGCTGCCCTCTATGAAAATTAGGGGGGGGAGGAAAGTCCGGGCTCCATAGGGCGAAGTGCCAGGTAATGCCTGGGAGGCGTGAGCCTACGGAAAGTGCCACAGAAAATAACCGCCTAAGCACTTCGGTGCCGGTAAGGGTGAAAAGGTGCGGTAAGAGCGCACCGCACGACTGGCAACAGTTCGTGGCTAGGTAAACCCCACTTGGAGCAAGACCAAATAGGGTCCCAAGGCGTGGCCCGCGCTGGGACCGGGTAGGTTGCTAAAGATGTCCAGTGATGGCCATCGTAGACGAATGACTGTTCAAGACAGAACCCGGCTTATAGATCGACTCTCCACCTTATTTCCCTCTATCCGAATCTCGGGCAGAAAACCGGTAGTAACGCAAGAATCCCTCCCTGCCAAATCATTGGCAGATGCATCTTCGTAATACCAAAAAAATCTTACTCTTAATAAATTACTTTAACTTCAAGCAATAGCTCTATGAGCTTGCTGTGCTTGTTGGGTCAAAATTATCGCCGAACTCTGGTTTCTCCTCCTTTTACGCTCCTAAATCTCCGTTCTGTAAGGCTTTTCCTTGAATCCGTGCCTTGACGGTGTGGTGGGCGCATTCCTATAGTGTGCGCAAGTGGCGGAAAGTGGCACAAAGTGGGTTTTTTGAACGTAAAACGCTAAAATTTGGAGAAACGCATCTGTGTTTCGCGGAGCTAACGCTATCAGTCTCGACGCAAAGGGCCGTCTCGCTATGCCGAGCCGGTATCGCGACGAGCTGATTTCGAGAAGTTCCGGCCAGTTGATCATCACTATTGATGCCGTTGACCCTTGTTTATGTGTTTACCCCCTCGACGAGTGGGAGCTGATTGAAACCAAGTTGCGCGCCTTGCCTTCATTACGCGAAGAGAACCGCCGCCTGCAGCGTTTGCTGATCGGCAATGCCGTCGACCTCGAGCTCGATGGCAGCGGTCGTTTCCTGGTGCCACCGCGTCTGCGCGAGTACGCCAAGCTCGATAAGCGGGCCATGTTGGTCGGCCAACTGAACAAGTTCCAATTGTGGGACGAAGATGCCTGGGATGCTGTTTCTGCAGCTGACCTGGCTGCTATTCAACAACCGGGCGCCATGCCTGACGAACTGCGTGATTTGATCCTGTGACTATTGATAGCGGCTTTAACCACATCACCGTACTGCTTGACGAAGCCGTTGAGGCTCTCGCCGTACGCGCGGATGGCTGCTATTTGGATGGCACGTTCGGCAGGGGCGGGCACAGCCGGCTGATTCTCAGTCAGCTCGGGCCGGATGGGAAACTCCTCGGGTTCGACAAAGACCCTCAAGCGATTGCCACCGGGCAAGCGCTAGCGGCCGAAGACGGCCGCTTTGTCGTTGTGCAGCGCAGCTTTGCCGAGCTGGGTGCCGAAGTGGCGGAGCGCGGCATGGCAGGCAAGGTGGCCGGGGTGCTACTCGACTTGGGCGTTTCTTCTCCACAGCTCGATGACCCGGAGCGCGGCTTCAGCTTCATGAACGACGGCCCGCTCGATATGCGCATGGACCCCACCCGGGGCGTCAGTGCCGCACAGTTCATCGCCACCGCACCGGTGGAAGAAATCGCCCGTGTATTCAAGGAGTATGGTGAAGAGCGCTTCGCCGGTCGCATGGCTCGTGCCGTGGTTGAGCGCCGCGAAATCCAGCCGTTCGAGCGCACCGCCGACCTGGCCGAAGTGCTGAAAGTCGCCAACCCCGCCTGGGAAAAGGGCAAGAACCCGGCAACCCGTGCATTCCAGGGCCTGCGTATCCACGTCAATAACGAACTGGGCGATCTTGAGGCCGGCCTGGAGGCTGCCCTCGATGCGCTGGAAGTGGGCGGTCGCCTGGTGGTGATCAGCTTCCACTCTCTGGAAGATCGTATCGTTAAACTGTTTATGCGCCGCCTGGTCAAGGGCGAGTCCGACAACCTGCCGCGCAACCTGCCGGTACGGTTCGAAGCTTTTGTGCCGAAAATCAAAATCCATGGCAAAGCGCAGTTCGCTTCCGAAGCTGAACTCAAGGCCAACCCGCGTGCCCGCAGTGCTGTGATGCGTGTTGCGGAGAAGCTGCGGTGAGCAAGCTTTTCGCCAAGCCCCTCCCGGGCGGCAGCTTCTTTATGTTGCTGCTGTTCATCGGCGTACTGGTGTCCGCGATTGCGGTGTCCTACAGCGCCCACTGGAACCGCCAACTGCTCAACACTCTATATGGGGAGTTGAGTGTGCGTGACAAAGCCCAAGCCGAGTGGGGCCGGTTGATCCTGGAGCAAAGTACCTGGACGGCCCACAGTCGTATCGAAGTGCTGGCCACCGAGCAACTGAAAATGCACATCCCGAGCGCGGCTGACGTGCGGATGGTGGCGCCATGATGAAGCTCGAAGGCGCACTGTACCCATGGCGCTTCCGCCTGGTGCTCGGTTTGCTGGCGCTGATGGTGGGGGCGATCGCCTGGCGCATCGTTGATCTGCAAGTGGTCGATCGCGACTTCCTGATCGGTCAGGGCGATGCCCGCAGTCTGCGTCATATTCCTATTCCTGCGCACCGTGGCCTGATCACCGACCGCAACGGCGAACCCTTGGCTGTCAGCACGCCAGTGACCACCCTCTGGGCTAATGCCAAGGAACTGCAAGTCGCCAAGGACCGCTGGCCGGCCCTAGCCACCGCCCTTGGCCAAGACCCCAAGGCCCTGACTGAGCGTCTGGAAGCCCAGGCCAATAAAGAGTTCATCTATCTGGTGCGCGGTCTGACCCCTGAGCAGGGCCAGCAGGTGCTCGACCTTAAGATCCCCGGTGTCTACGGTATCGAGGAATTCCGTCGTTTCTACCCGGCCGGTGAAACCACCGCCCACATGGTGGGTTTCACCGACATCGATGACCACGGCCGCGAAGGTGTGGAACTGGCCTACGATGAATGGCTTGCTGGGGTTCCCGGCAAGCGACAAGTCATCAAGGATCGGCGCGGCAGGCTGATCAAGGATGTCCAGGTCACCAAAAACGCCAAGGCCGGTAAGCCCTTGGCGTTGTCGATTGACCTGCGTTTGCAATACCTGGCCAACCGTGAGTTGCGTAACGCGATCATCGAAAACGGCGCCAAGGCCGGCAGCCTGGTGATCATGGACGTGAAGACCGGCGAAATCCTTGCCATGGTCAACCAGCCCACCTACAACCCCAACAACCGTCGCAACCTGCAACCGGCGATGATGCGCAACCGCGCCATGATCGACGTGTTCGAGCCGGGTTCGACCATGAAAGCCATCTCCATGAGTGCCGCCCTCGAAACCGGGCGCTGGAAGCCCAGCGACAAGGTCGAGGTCTACCCGGGCACGCTGCAGTTGGGCAAGTACACCATTCGTGACGTTTCCCGTACCGAAGGTCCGGTGCTGGATCTGACCGGCATCCTGATCAACTCCAGTAACGTGGGCATGAGTAAAGTTGCCTTCGATATCGGCGGCGAAACCATCTACCACCTGGCGCAGAAGATTGGCCTGGGCCAACCCACCGGCCTGGACTTCCCGGGCGAGCGTGTCGGTAACCTGCCGAACTACCGCGACTGGAAAAAAGCCGAGACCGCCACCTTGTCCTACGGCTATGGCCTGTCGGTGACTGCAATCCAACTGGCTCACGCCTTCTCTGTGCTGGCCAACAATGGCCGCATGGTGCCGTTGAGCCTGATCCACGTCGATGAAGCGCCGAAAGCGACCCAGGTGATCCCGGAGAATGTCGCCAAAACCATGCAGGGCATGCTGCAGCAAGTGATCGAGGCGCCGCGCGGTGTATTCCGTGCTCAGGTGCCGGCGTATCACGTAGCCGGCAAATCTGGTACCGCGCGTAAGACGTCGGTGGGTACCAAGGGGTACGCCGAGAACTCGTACCGTTCGCTGTTCGCTGGCTTCGGCCCAATGAGCGATCCGCGCTACGCCATCGTCGTGGTGATCGATGAACCGAGTAAGGCTGGATATTTCGGTGGCCTGGTCTCCGCGCCGGTGTTCAGCAAAGTGATGTCCGGCACCCTGCGCTTGATGAACATCACCCCGGACAACCTGCCGCCCACCCAACAAGCGAACGCCGGGCCACCGGCCGCTGCCGCAAAAGCCAATGGAGGGCGCGGCTGATGTCTCTGAGTTTGAACAAGATCTTCGCCCACGCCGGTCGCGACCTATTGATTCGTGAGCTGACTCTGGACAGCCGCAATGTACGTGCCGGTGACCTGTTCCTGGCCGTGCCGGGTGGCAAGCTTGACGGCCGTGCACACATTGCCGATGCGTTGCAACGTGGTGCCGCCGCCGTGGCTTATGAAGCCGAAGGCGCCACCGTGCTGCCGATCACCGACGTGCCGCTGATTCCGGTCAAGGGGCTGGCCAAGCAACTGTCGGATATCGCCGGGCGTTTTTATGGCGAACCTAGCCGCCACCTCAACCTAGTGGGCGTTACCGGTACCAATGGCAAGACCAGCGTGACCCAATTGGTTGCCCAGGCCCTTGACCTGCTGGGCCAGCATTGCGGGATTGTCGGCACCCTGGGGACCGGTTTCTATGGCGCGCTGCAAAGCGGCCTGCACACCACCCCGAACCCGATTGCCGTGCAAGCGACCCTGGCCGACCTGAAAAAGGCCGGTGCCAAGGCCGTGGCCATGGAAGTCTCGTCCCACGGGCTGGATCAAGGCCGCGTCAGCGCCCTGGCGTTCGATGTGGCGGTGATGACCAACCTGTCCCGCGACCATTTGGATTACCACGGCACCATGGAGGCTTACGCCGCCGCTAAGGCCAAGCTGTTCGCCTGGAATGATCTCAAGTGCCGGGTGGTGAACCTGGACGATGACTTCGGTCGCCAATTGGCCGCCGAAGACAGCGAAGCGCGCCTGATCAGCTACAGCCTGCACGATTCAAGTGCCTACCTGTATTGCCGCGAAGCCCAGTTCAACGACGAAGGCGTGCGTGCCACCCTGGTGACGCCTCAGGGCGAACATCACCTGCGCAGTACATTGCTCGGCCGGTTCAACCTGAGCAACGTACTGGCTGCCATCGGCGCATTGCTGGGCCTGGACTACGCCCTGGACGAAATTTTAAAAGTACTGCCGAAGCTGGAAGGCCCGGCCGGCCGTATGCAGCGTCTGGGTGGCGGCAAACAGCCGTTGGTGGTGGTCGATTACGCCCACACGCCGGACGCCCTGGAAAAAGTCCTCGAAGCGCTGCGCCCCCACGCCAAGGGCAAATTACTGTGCCTGTTCGGCTGCGGCGGTGATCGTGATCGCGGCAAGCGCCCGCTGATGGCCGAGATTGTTGAACGTCTGGCTGACGGTGTGTTGGTCACCGATGACAACCCGCGCAGCGAGAACCCGAGCCAGATCTTCGACGATATCCGTGCAGGCTTCAAAGACGTATCCAAGGCCACCTTCGTTGCCGGCCGCGGTGCCGCCATCGCCCAACTGATCGCCGGCGCCAGCGCCGACGATGTGGTGGTACTGGCCGGTAAAGGCCACGAGGACTATCAGGAAATCAACGGCGAGCGGCATGCCTTTTCCGATCTGGTCGAGGCTGATCATGCCTTGAGCGCCTGGGAGGTTGCCCATGCTTAAGCCGATGCGCTTCAGTGAGCTGACCCAAGCCCTGTCGGGCCGCATGTTGTCGAGCGACTGCCGCTTCGACGGTGTCAGCATCGACAGCCGTGCCATCCAGCCAGGACAACTGTTTGTTGCGCTGGCCGGCCCGCGCTTTGATGGCCACGACTACCTGAATGACGTCGCCGCCAAAGGCGCCGTGGGGGCCTTGGTGCAGCGCGAAGTGCCGGAGTCGAGCCTGCCGCAGTTGCTGGTTGCCGATACCCGCTTGGCCCTGGGCCAACTGGGCGCACTCAACCGTGCCGCGTTCGATAAGCCCGTGGCTGCCATCACCGGTTCCAGCGGCAAGACCACGGTCAAGGAACTGCTCGCCGGTGTCTTGCGCACCCGTGGCCCGGTACTCGCTACCCGTGGCAACTTGAACAATGATTTCGGCGCGCCGCTGACCCTGCTCGAACTGGCCCCGGAACACACGGCGGCGGTGATCGAACTGGGTGCCTCGCGCATCGGCGAAATCGCCTACACCGTCGCATTGACCAAGCCTCATGTCGCGATCATCAACAACGCCGGTACCGCTCACGTCGGTGAATTCGGCGGTCCGGAAAAGATCGTCGAAGCCAAAGGCGAAATTCTTGAGGGCCTGGACGCTTCGGGCACGGCGGTGCTGAACCTGGACGACAAAGCCTTCGAGACCTGGCGTGTCCGCGCCGCCGGCCGCAAGGTCCTGACCTTTGCTGTGCTGAATGCAGCGGCGGATTTCCACGCATCCGACATCTCGGTGGATGCACGGGGTTGTCCGTCGTTCACCTTGCACACGCCCACAGGCAGCGAGCACGTACAGCTGAATCTGTTGGGCAATCACAACGTTGCCAATGCCCTGGCCGCCGCCGCCGCCGCCCATGCCCTGGGCATATCGCTGTTCGGTATCGCCACGGGGCTGGGCGCTGTGCAACCCGTCAAGGGCCGCACCGTGGCGCAGTTGGCCATCAACGGTATGCGCGTGATCGACGACACCTATAACGCCAACCCCTCTTCCATCAACGCTGCGGTCGACCTGCTCAAAGGGTTCGCCGGGCGCAAGGTGCTGGTGCTGGGCGATATCGGCGAACTGGGCGACTGGGCCGAGCAGGGGCATCGCGAAGTCGGTGCCTACGCGGCGGGCAAAGTCGATGCGTTGTACGCCGTCGGTCCGAACATGGCCCACGCCGTCGTCGCCTTCGGCCCCGGTGCCAGGCATTTCGCCAGTCAAGCCGAGTTGATCCAGGCCATCGGCGCGGCCGAACACGATAAAAACACAACCATTTTGATCAAGGGATCGCGCAGCGCGGTGATGGAAAACGTCGTCGTGGCCTTGTGTGGCTCAAGTACGGAGAAACATTAATGCTGCTGCTGCTGGCTGAGTATCTGCAACAGTTCCACAAAGGCTTCGCGGTCTTCCAGTACCTGACCCTGCGCGGGATTCTAGGTGTGCTGACCGCGTTGTGTTTGTCGCTGTTCCTCGGGCCGTGGATGATCCGCACCCTGCAGAACCTGCAAATTGGTCAATCGGTTCGCAATGACGGCCCGCAGTCGCACCTGTCCAAATCCGGCACGCCGACCATGGGCGGCGCGCTGATCCTGTCGTCCATCGGTGTCAGCACTTTGCTGTGGGCTGATCTGAATAACCGTTACGTATGGGTGGTGTTGCTGGTGACCCTGCTGTTCGGTGCCATCGGCTGGGTGGACGACTATCGCAAGGTGATCGAGAAGAACTCCAAGGGGCTGCCAAGCCGCTGGAAGTATTTCTGGCAATCGGTATTCGGCCTGGGCGCGGCGATCTTCCTGTACATGACGGCCCCAAGCGCGGTGGAAACCACGCTGATTCTGCCCATGCTCAAAGACGCCAGCATTCCCCTGGGCATCGGTTTCGTGGTGCTGACCTACTTCGTGATCGTCGGCTCCAGCAACGCCGTCAACCTCACCGATGGCCTCGACGGCCTGGCGATCATGCCGACGGTGATGGTGGGCGGTGCGCTCGGCATCTTCTGCTACCTGTCGGGTAACGTGAAATTCGCTGAATACCTGCTGATCCCTTATGTACCGGGGGCGGGCGAGCTGATCGTGTTCTGTGGCGCGCTGATCGGCGCGGGGCTTGGGTTCCTGTGGTTCAACACCTACCCGGCCCAAGTCTTCATGGGCGACGTCGGCGCATTGGCGCTGGGCGCGGCCCTGGGCACCATCGCGGTGATCGTTCGCCAGGAAATCGTGCTGTTCATCATGGGCGGTGTGTTCGTGATGGAAACCCTGTCGGTGGTCATCCAGGTGGCGTCTTTCAAATTGACCGGGCGCCGCGTGTTCCGCATGGCGCCGATTCACCACCACTTTGAACTCAAGGGCTGGCCCGAGCCGCGCGTGATTGTCCGCTTCTGGATCATCACCGTGATTCTGGTGCTGATCGGCCTTGCCACCCTGAAACTGAGGTAGAAACGAGTGTCCCTGATCGCTTCAGACCACTTCCGCATCGTTGTCGGCCTCGGCAAGAGCGGCATGTCCCTGGTTCGCTTCCTGGCGAACCGGGGCACGTCGTTCGCCGTGGCCGATACGCGGGAAAATCCACCGGAGCTGGTCACGCTGCGCCGTGACTACCCGCACGTGGAAGTGCGTTGTGGCGAACTGGATGTCGAATTTCTGTGCCGCGCCGACGAACTCTACGTGAGCCCCGGCCTGGCCCTGGCGACTCCGGCCCTGCAAGCGGCTGCGGCTCGCGGCGTGAAGCTGTCCGGCGATATCGACCTGTTTGCGCGCAATGCCAAGGCGCCGATTGTAGCCATCAGCGGTTCCAACGCGAAAAGTACCGTCACCACCCTGGTTGGCGACATGGCGGCAGCGGCCGGCAAACGCGTGGCCGTGGGCGGCAACCTCGGCACACCCGCGCTGGACCTGCTCAGCGATGACATCGAGCTGTACGTGATGGAGCTGTCGAGCTTCCAACTGGAGACCACCCACGACCTCGGCGCCGAAGTGGCCACCGTGTTGAACGTGAGTGAAGACCATATGGACCGCTATAGCGGCCTACCGGCGTATCACTTGGCCAAGCACCGGATTTTCCGCGGCGCCAGGCAAGTGGTGGTCAACCGTCAGGATGCCTTGAGCCGTCCGCTGATGGGCGAGGGCCTGCCGTGCTGGACCTTCGGCCTGGGCAAACCCGACTTCAAGGCCTTCGGCATTCGTGAAGAGAACGGCGAGAAATACCTGGCCTTCGAATTCCAGAACCTGATGCCGGTGCGCGAGTTGAAAATCCGTGGTGCCCACAACCAATCGAACGCCCTGGCGGCACTGGCGCTCGGGCATGCCGTGGGGTTGCCGTTCGACGCCATGCTCTCGACCCTGCGCACTTTCGCCGGGCTTGAGCACCGCTGCCAGTGGGTGCGTGACTTGGACGGTGTGAGCTATTACAACGACTCCAAGGCCACCAATGTCGGTGCCGCGCTGGCCGCCATTGAGGGCCTGGGTGCCGATATCGACGGCAAGCTGGTGCTGATCGCCGGTGGCGACGGCAAAGGCGCCGACTTCAAGGATCTCAAGGCGCCGGTGGGCGCCCACTGCCGCGCCGTGGTGTTGCTGGGCCGTGATGCCGAGCTGATCGCCGCCGCCCTCGGTGACGCGGTGCCGCAGATTCGCGTGGCCTCCCTGGACGAAGCCGTCCTGCAAGGCAAAGCCCTGGCCCAACCCGGTGACGCCGTTCTGTTGTCGCCGGCCTGTGCCAGCCTGGACATGTTCAAGAACTACGAAGAGCGCGGCCAGCTGTTCGCTCGCGCCGTGGAGGCCTTGGCATGAACCTGAACCTGAGAAACATCATCAAGCCGTACCCGTCGCCGATCATTACCGGGCGCGGTATCGACCTGGATTTCCCAATGCTCGCCGGTTGCCTGGCGCTGCTGGGCCTGGGCTTGGTGATGATCACTTCGGCGTCTTCCGAAGTCGCCGCCGTGCAGTCCGGCAACACCCTCTACATGATGATCCGCCATCTGGTGTACCTGGTGATCGGTATCGGTGCCTGCATCGTGACCATGATGATCCCCATCGCCACTTGGCAGCGCCTGGGCTGGTTGATGCTGATCGGCGCGTTCGGCTTGCTGGTGATGGTGATCCTGCCGGGCATCGGTCGCGAGGTAAACGGCTCGATGCGCTGGATCGGTTTCGGCGCGTTCAACGTGCAACCCTCGGAAATCGCCAAGGTGTTCGTGGTGATCTACCTGGCTGGCTATCTGGTGCGACGTCAGAAGGAAGTGCGCGAGAGTTGGATGGGGTTCTTCAAGCCATTCATCGTGCTGCTGCCCATGGCCGGCCTGTTGCTGATGGAACCCGACTTCGGCGCCACCGTGGTGATGATGGGTGCCGCGGCGGCGATGCTGTTCCTTGGCGGTGTGGGTCTGTTCCGGTTCACCTTGATGGTGGTGCTGGCGGTGGCGGCCGTGACGATTCTGGTGCAGGCGCAACCCTACCGGATGGCGCGTCTGATCACCTTTACCGACCCATGGTCCGACCAGTTCGGTTCCGGCTACCAACTGACCCAGGCGTTGATCGCTTTCGGTCGGGGCGAGTGGCTGGGCGTTGGCCTGGGCAACAGCGTACAGAAGCAGTTCTACCTGCCCGAAGCCCACACGGACTTCGTGTTCTCCGTACTCGCCGAAGAGCTCGGCGTAGTGGGCTCGCTGTGCACTGTTGCGCTGTTCGTGTTCGTGTGTGTACGCGGCATGTATATCGGCTTGTGGGCCGAGAAGGCCAAACAATATTTCGCCGCGTATGTGGCGTACGGCTTGTCGTTCCTATGGATCGGCCAGTTCCTGATCAATATCGGTGTGAACGTCGGCCTGCTGCCGACCAAAGGGCTGACCTTGCCGTTCCTCAGCTACGGCGGCAGTTCCTTGGTGATTTGCTGCGCGTGCCTGGGTTTGTTGCTGCGTATCGAGTGGGAGAGTCGCACCCACCTGGGCAGCGAAGAGATGGAATTCAGCGAAAGCGACTTCGCCGAGGAGCCGACCCATGGGCGCTAATGTGCTGATCATGGCGGGCGGCACCGGGGGCCATGTGTTCCCGGCCCTGGCGTGTGCGCGGGAATTCCAGAGCCGTGGCTACACGGTGCACTGGCTGGGGACACCGCGCGGTATCGAGAACGAATTGGTGCCTAACGCTGGGTTGCCGCTGCACCTGATCAACGTCAGCGGCCTACGTGGCAAGAGCAAGTTGTCCTTGCTCAAAGCGCCGTTTGTGTTGCTCAAGGCGGTGTGGCAAGCGCGCAAGGTTATCCGTGAGTTGAAGCCTGTCTGCGTGCTTGGCTTTGGCGGTTACGTGACCGGCCCCGGCGGCGTTGCGGCCCGGCTGGCCGGTGTACCGGTGATCGTCCACGAACAGAATGCCGTGGCCGGCACCGCCAACCGCCTGCTGGTGCCGCTGGCGGCGCGGGTGTGTGAGGCGTTCCCGAACACCTTTGGCTTGTCGAGCAAACGCCGCACCACCGGCAACCCGGTGCGTACCGAGCTGTTCATGGGCATCGCTCGCGATGCCTTGGCCGGGCGCAAGGCGCACCTGTTGATTCTGGGCGGAAGCCTGGGCGCTGAACCACTGAACAAATTGCTGCCCGAAGCCGTGGCACAACTGCCGTTGGAGCTACGCCCGGAGATCTTTCACCAGGCCGGCAAAAACCACGATGAAGTCACCGCCGCGCGTTATCGCGAAGCCGGTGTGGAGGCCAACGTACAGCCTTTCATCAAAGACATGGCCCATGCCTATGGCTGGGCCGACCTGGTGGTTTGTCGCGCTGGTGCGCTGACCGTCAGTGAACTGGCCGCCGCCGGTCTGCCGTCCTTGCTGGTGCCTCTGCCCCATGCGATTGACGATCACCAGACCCGCAACGCCGAATATTTGGCCGGGGAGGGCGCTGCCTTCCTGCTGCCGCAAAGAACGACTGGCGCCGCCGATTTGGCCGCACGCCTGACCGAGGTTTTGATGCAACCGGAACGACTTAACAGCATGGCGAGCACCGCAAGCCGCCTGGCCAAACCTGAAGCAACCCGCACCGTGGTCGATATCTGCCTGGAGGTGGCCCATGGTTGAGAATCAGAAAGCCATGCCGCAGCCGGAAATGCGCCGTATCCGTCGCATTCACTTCGTCGGAATCGGCGGCGTGGGTATGTGCGGCATTGCCGAAGTGCTGCTCAACCTGGGCTATCAGGTGTCCGGTTCGGATTTGAAAGAATCCCAGGTCACCGACCGCCTCAAATCCTTCGGCGCGCAGATCTTTATCGGCCACCGTGCCGAGAACGCCGCCGAGGCCGATGTGCTGGTGGTGTCCAGCGCGGTGAACACAGCTAACCCGGAAGTGGCCACCGCCCTCGAGCGTCGTATTCCCGTGGTGCCGCGCGCCGAGATGCTCGCCGAGCTGATGCGCTATCGCCACGGCATCGCGGTCGCCGGTACCCATGGCAAAACCACCACCACCAGCCTGATCGCCTCGGTGTTCGCCGCCGGTGGCCTGGACCCGACGTTTGTGATCGGCGGCCGTCTGAATGCAGCCGGCACCAACGCCCAGCTTGGCACCAGCCGCTACCTGATCGCCGAAGCCGACGAAAGCGACGCCAGCTTCCTGCATCTGCAACCGCTGGTGGCTGTGGTCACCAACATCGACGCCGACCACATGGCGACCTACGACGGTGACTTCAACAAGCTGAAGAAAACCTTCGTCGAGTTCCTCCACAACCTGCCGTTCTACGGCTTGGCGGTGGTGTGCCTGGACGACCCTGTAGTGCGCGAGATCCTGCCGCTGGTCAAACGCCCGACCGTCACTTACGGCTTCAGCGAAGATGCCGACGTGCGTGCGATCAATGTGCGTCAGGAAGGCATGCAAACCTTCTTCACCGTGCTGCGTCCGGACCGTGAGCCGTTGGATGTGTCGGTGAACATGCCGGGTAACCACAACGTATTGAACTCCCTGGCGACCATCTGCATCGCTTCCGATGAAGGCGTCAGCGATGAAGCGATCGTCGAAGGTCTGTCGCGCTTTGCCGGTGTGGGCCGACGCTTCCAGGTCTACGGCCAATTGCCGGTAGAGGGCGGCGACGTGATGCTGGTGGATGACTATGGTCACCACCCGACCGAAGTCGCCGCCGTGATCAAGGCCGTGCGCGGTGGCTGGCCGGAGCGTCGCCTGGTGATGGTGTACCAGCCGCACCGCTACAGCCGTACCCGCGATCTATACGATGACTTCGTCAATGTATTGGCCGATGCCAACGTGCTGCTGCTGATGGAAGTCTACCCGGCCGGTGAAGAACCGATCCCGGGCGCCGACAGCCGCAAGCTGTGCAACAGCATCCGCCAGCGTGGCCAGTTGGACCCGATCTACATCGAGCGCGGTGTGGACCTGGCGCCAATCGTTAAACCGCTGCTGCGTGCCGGTGACATTCTGCTGTGCCAGGGCGCCGGTGACATCGGTGGCCTTGCCCCTAAATTGCTGGCGAGCCCGCTCTTCGCCGCCGCCCAGGGGAAGTCGAAATGATCACGAACTACGAAGCCCTGTTTTCCACTATCACGCCTGCCGACTTCGGCCGCGTGGCGGTGTTGTTCGGCGGTAAGAGCGCCGAGCGTGAAGTGTCACTCAAGTCCGGCAACGCCGTGCTCGAAGCCCTGCAAAGCGCCGGCGTGAATGCGTT
The DNA here is from genome assembly GCF_030209215.1 of Pseudomonas sp. efr-133-TYG-23. Taxonomy (NCBI): domain Bacteria; kingdom Pseudomonadati; phylum Pseudomonadota; class Gammaproteobacteria; order Pseudomonadales; family Pseudomonadaceae; genus Pseudomonas; species Pseudomonas sp. efr-133-TYG-23. The sequence goes on from NZ_JARVSL010000002.1 coordinate 124,967, forward strand.
CGGGATCGATGTGGGCGATGATTTCCTCGCGCGCCTGCTGGCCGAAAAAATCGACCGCGCCTTTATCATCCTGCATGGTCGCGGCGGTGAAGACGGCAGCATGCAGGGTCTGTTGGAGTGCGCCGGCATCCCCTACACCGGCAGTGGTATCCTGGCTTCGGCATTGGCCATGGACAAGCTGCGCACCAAGCAGGTGTGGCACAGCCTGGGTATTCCAACCCCGCGTCACAGTGTTCTGTGCAGCGAAGCCGATTGTATTTCTGCAGTCGAGGAACTGGGCACTCCTTTGATCGTCAAACCTGCCCATGAAGGCTCCAGTATCGGCATGGCCAAAGTGAACTCGGCCGCCGAATTGATCGACGCATGGAAAGCGGCAAGTACCTACGATTCGCAAGTGTTGGTGGAACAGTGGATTTCCGGTCCCGAGTACACCATCGCCACCCTGCGTGGCCAGGTATTGCCGCCCATCGCATTGGGCACGCCCCACACCTTTTACGATTACGACGCTAAGTACCTGGCTTCCGATACCCAGTACCGGATCCCATGCGGCCTCGATGCAAACAAAGAACAGGAATTGATGGACCTTACGGCGAAAGCCTGTGAGGCGTTGGGTATCGCCGGTTGGGCACGGGCAGACGTGATGCAGGACGACCAAGGCAACTTCTGGTTCCTTGAGGTCAACACCGCACCAGGCATGACCGATCACAGCCTGGTACCGATGGCTGCCCGTGCCGCTGGTCTGGACTTCCAGCAGTTGGTGCTGGCGATCCTGGCCGCCAGCATCGAGGCAAGAGGCTAACGACATGAAAGGCGCATCGCTTCGTCATCAGCCCCCACGTGCACCGAGCCGCAAGCCGGTGCCCCGGGGTGCCAGTCGCATGGTGGCTAAAGAGCCGATGTCGGCGCGCCTGCCGAAAGCCAATTTTGCTTTCCTCAAGGCGCTGTTCTGGCCGGTGTTGCTGGTGGTATTGGGCTTCGGCACTTATGAAGGCGCGCAGCGTCTACTGCCGTACGCCGACCGCCCGATCACCAAGATCAGTGTGCAGGGCGATCTGAGCTACATCAGCCAGCAGGCGGTACAGCAGCGCATCGGCCCGTTCCTGGCGGCGAGTTTCTTCACCATCGACCTGGCCGGCATGCGCCGGGAGCTGGAGCAGATGCCGTGGATCGCCCACGCCGAGGTGCGTCGCGTGTGGCCGGATCAGGTGACGATCCGCCTGGAAGAACAATTGCCGGTGGCCCGTTGGGGCGACGAGGCGCTGTTGAACAACCAGGGCCAGGCGTTCACCCCGCGTGAGCTGGCCAACTACGAGCACCTGCCGCAGTTGTTCGGGCCGCAGCGGGCGCAGCAGCAAGTGATGCAGCAGTACCAGGCGTTGAGCCAGATGCTGCGGCCACTGGGCTTCTCCATTGCACGCCTGGAATTGCGTGAACGGGGCAGCTGGTTTTTAACAACCGGGGCAGGCAGTTCCGGCCCGGGCATCGAGTTGTTGCTGGGACGCGACCGCTTGGTGGAGAAGATGCGCCGCTTTATTGCCATCTACGACAAAACCTTGAAAGAACAGATTACGAACATTGCGAGCGTCGACCTGCGTTACGCCAACGGCCTTGCCGTCGGCTGGCGTGAACCGGCTGCGCCCACGGCAGCGCAACCCGCTGTCGCGAAGAATTAAGAAGAGGCAGGACCCATGGCAAACGTGCAAAGCGGCAAAATGATCGTCGGTCTCGATATCGGCACCTCCAAGGTGGTGGCGCTGGTGGGCGAGGTCGGGGAAGACGGCACGATCGAAATCGTCGGTATTGGCACGCATCCGTCCCGGGGCCTGAAGAAGGGCGTGGTGGTGAACATCGAGTCCACCGTGCAATCGATCCAGCGCGCCATCGAAGAGGCGCAGTTGATGGCCGGTTGCCGGATTCACTCGGCGTTCGTTGGCGTGGCGGGCAACCATATCCGCAGCCTGAACTCCCACGGCATCGTGGCGATCCGCGACCGCGAGGTCAGCTCGGCCGACCTGGAGCGCGTGCTCGACGCCGCCCAGGCCGTGGCAATCCCGGCTGACCAGCGCGTGCTGCACACCCTGCCGCAGGACTACGTGATCGATAACCAGGAAGGCGTTCGCGAGCCTTTGGGCATGTCGGGCGTACGTCTGGAAGCCAAGGTCCATGTGGTCACTTGTGCGGTCAATGCCGCGCAGAACATCGAGAAGTGCGTGCGCCGTTGCGGCCTGGAAATCGACGACATCATCCTTGAGCAACTGGCCTCGGCCTACTCGGTGCTGACCGACGACGAAAAAGAACTGGGCGTGTGCCTGGTGGACATCGGCGGCGGTACCACCGATATCGCGATCTTCACCGAAGGTGCGATCCGTCACACCGCCGTGATCCCGATTGCCGGCGACCAGGTGACCAACGACATCGCCATGGCGCTGCGCACACCGACCCAGTACGCCGAAGAAATCAAGATCCGTTACGCCTGCGCCCTGGCCAAACTGGCCGGCGCCGGCGAAACCATCAAAGTGCCGAGCGTGGGCGATCGTCCACCGCGCGAACTGTCGCGTCAGGCCTTGGCTGAAGTGGTCGAGCCGCGCTACGACGAACTGTTCACCCTGATCCAGGCTGAACTGCGCCGCAGCGGCTACGAAGATTTGATTCCGGCCGGCATCGTGCTGACCGGCGGCACCTCGAAGATGGAAGGCGCGGTCGAACTGGCCGAGGAAATCTTCCATATGCCGGTGCGCCTGGGCGTGCCCCATGGCGTCAAGGGCCTGGGCGACGTGGTGCGCAACCCGATTTATTCCACCGGTGTGGGCTTGCTGTTGTACGGACTGCAAAAGCAGACCGACGGCATTTCCCTGTCGGGCCCGAGCAACCGTGACAGCTACCGTGGCGACGACGAAACCAAGGCACCGTTGTTCGAGCGGTTACAGGCTTGGGTAAAAGGGAACTTCTAACGAAGTTGGCTTCAAGCGACAAGTTACAAGCTTCAAGCTTGCAGCTCATGGCTTGCAACTTGGAGCTGCTGTAAAGCAGTAGGCGAAAAAACTAGAGAAAACGAAAGGAGAGGGAAAATGTTCGAACTCGTAGACAACATCCCCGCCAGCCCGGTCATCAAAGTGATCGGTGTCGGCGGTGGCGGCGGCAACGCTGTCAACCATATGGTCAAGAGCAACATTGAAGGCGTTGAATTCATCTGCGCCAACACTGATGCCCAGGCGCTGAAAAGCATCGGCGCGCGCACCATCCTGCAATTGGGCACCGCGGTGACCAAAGGCCTCGGCGCTGGCGCCAACCCGGAAGTCGGCCGTCAAGCCGCCCTGGAAGACCGCGAGCGTATTGCCGAAGTGCTGCAAGGCACCAACATGGTGTTCATCACCACCGGTATGGGCGGCGGTACCGGTACCGGTGCTGCGCCGATCATTGCCGAAGTGGCCAAGGAAATGGGGATTCTGACGGTTGCAGTTGTGACCCGTCCGTTCCCTTTCGAAGGTCGCAAGCGTATGCAGATCGCCGACGAAGGCATCCGTCTGCTGTCTGAAAGCGTCGACTCGTTGATCACCATTCCCAACGAGAAGCTGCTGACCATCCTGGGCAAGGACGCGAGCCTGCTGTCCGCTTTCGCCAAGGCTGACGATGTACTGGCCGGTGCCGTTCGCGGTATCTCCGACATCATCAAGCGCCCAGGCATGATCAACGTCGACTTTGCCGACGTGCGTACCGTGATGAGCGAAATGGGCATGGCGATGATGGGCACTGGCTGCGCCAGCGGTCCGAACCGTGCACGCGAAGCTACCGAAGCGGCCATCCGCAACCCGCTGCTGGAAGACGTGAACCTGCAAGGCGCACGCGGCATCCTGGTGAATATCACTGCCGGTCCTGACCTGTCCCTGGGTGAGTACTCCGACGTGGGTAGCATCATTGAAGCCTTTGCTTCCGAGCACGCGATGGTCAAGGTCGGTACCGTGATCGATCCGGACATGCGCGACGAGCTGCACGTCACCGTGGTTGCCACCGGTCTGGGTGCCAAGATCGAGAAGCCTGTGAAGGTCATCGACAACACCCTGCACAGCAGCCAGGCCAGCCAGGCGGCTGCCGCTCCAGCCCCTGCGCGTCAGGAGCTGCCGTCGGTGAACTACCGCGATCTGGATCGTCCGACCGTGATGCGCAACCAGGCTCAGGCCGGTGCTGCGGCGTCCCGTAGCCCGAATCCGCAAGATGACCTGGACTACCTGGACATCCCGGCATTCCTGCGTCGTCAGGCCGATTAATGGAATGTATCAGGGCTATGAAGGTGATTGGTGTTCAGCAAAGGTCTGGTCTGCTATTATCGCCAGCCTTTGTTGATACCAGTTCGCAATTTGCGCTGAAGCGGTCCAAGCCATGATTAAACAACGCACCCTGAAGAATATTATTCGTGCCACAGGTGTAGGTCTGCACTCCGGGGAAAAGGTCTACCTGACCCTCAAGCCTGCACCTGTCGACACCGGCATCGTGTTTGTGCGTGCCGACCTGGACCCTGTGGTGCAGATTCCTGCTCGCGCGGAAAACGTTGGCGAAACCACTATGTCGACCACATTGGTCAACGGTGACGTCAAAGTGGACACGGTGGAGCACTTGCTCTCGGCCATGGCCGGTTTGGGCATCGATAACGCCTACGTCGAGCTCTCCGCGTCCGAAGTCCCGATCATGGATGGCAGCGCTGGACCCTTCGTATTCTTGATTCAATCTGCCGGCCTGGAAGAACAGGACGCAGCTAAGAAGTTCATTCGCATTCTGCGGGAAGTGACAGTAGAAGACGGCGACAAGCGCGCCACCTTCGTTCCGTTCGAAGGCTTTAAAGTGAGCTTTGAGATCGATTTCGATCACCCGGTATTCCGTGACCGCACCCAAAGTGCAAGCGTGGATTTTTCCAGCACTTCGTTTGTAAAAGAAGTCAGCCGCGCCCGTACCTTTGGTTTCATGAGTGACATCGAGTACCTGCGCAAGCACAACCTCGCACTCGGCGGCAGCGTTGAAAACGCCATTGTGGTCGACGCGGATGGTGTACTGAACGAAGACGGCCTTCGCTATGAAGACGAATTCGTGAAGCACAAGATCCTCGATGCAATCGGTGACCTCTACCTGCTGGGCAATAGCCTGATAGGCGAGTTCAAAGGCTTCAAGTCGGGCCACGCCCTTAACAACCAGCTGCTGCGCAAGTTGATTGAGCAGACAGACGCTTGGGAAGTCGTGACCTTCGAAGATGCCAGCACCGCACCGATCTCTTACATGCGTCCCGTTGCGGCGGTGTAAGTAACAACTCTCTTTCTTTAGTTTTTAAAGGCTGCCTTCGGGTGGCCTTTTTTTCGTCTTGTAAAAACCTGGGTGGTTATTCAGAAAGGATACGTTCCATTCAGCGTTATAGAATTTTCTGGCAAAGATTTTACATTTTTCCTGAGTCGGAATTTGAGAGTTCCTAGTGTAGTGTTTCCTCCGAAGCTTGGCATGGATGCTCTGATAATGATGTTGGCCAGTTTCGGAGTTATGACTATGTTTTCTATTTTCAAGGCTGTTGGTATCGATATTGTTGTCGGTAGTTACTCGGCTTTATTGGCGCAGTGGGTTGTACGCTATGAATTTCGTGCTTTGGTTGGAATTTGCAGAGTATGAAAAAAAATGACGCTGTGTTAAAGCTGTTCGGTGATCAGATTGGTCTGCCTGATCTTAAGTTTGATGAGTGCCAGATGTGCCAACTGAAGATAGAAGGCATGAAGTTGGCGATTTATGATAATCGGGCTCAAGGCTGTATCAGCCTGGTTTGCGAATTTCCCCATGTTGCGATAGATGGCTTGGAAATGGACAGCTGGTACCGCTTGCTATTTGAACGTCAGATGGGCTTCTTGCACGAACATATCCCTGTGGTCGGATTCAATAGTGCTTCCACAGCGCTGTTGGCAATGAGCCATATTGTCGATGGTGATGTGTCGCCCAAACGACTTAGCGAGAAGTTGAATGCCCTTATCGATTGGGTTTTGGAAAGTTCATATATGTTTGACACACGCACTCTGAATTCAGCTCGGGTTATACCTGCCCCGGCCCATCATCAATTCCTTCGTCTCGGTGGTGCTCACTATGCCTAGTATCAGCCAGATCCAGACCCCTGGTTTGATTGATTATGCTAAACACGCCGGAAATGAAGGCGTTTTGCAGGGTAATCATATAGAACGTGTGTTTGCGAAAGCAGACGTGGGAATCGGTAACGGTATCGCTAAACCTTATTCATCAAGCGGCCGGCCTACCATGAATGAAGATGTAGCCGCTCGCCAGATAACCAAAGGAATACGCCAATTTATCAGCGGGAAGTCCCACGAGCGGATGATAAAAAATGGAACGCTATGGAACACCGCTCCTGTCTCTTCGGAAAAAACTTATGTCGATGGTCTTTCTAAGGCTAACCTGCGCAATCTTCGAAATGAGTTGGGTGCACTAACTCCGGATGAGAAGCAATTTTTGAATAACTATTTCGAAAGTTCGTTATATGCGACGCATAGTACTGGAGCTCCGGTAAAACGCGACGATGGCAGCGTCGGCTTGTTTTCACGTCAAAAATTGATTGATCGTAATATCATTTTTAATACGGAGAACTCTCCCCAAGAAGATATTAAGATTCTCGGCAATGACGACTTTGTATTTTTTGCCTTGGAAGCGGGTGGCGAGCCAAAAAAACCAAGCAGTCGTTTTGGCGGAACTACCTTTCGTTTTGACTTTGAAAGCCCGGCGTTCAAGGATGCTGCGTGGGTGAGTTTGGTAGAAATGAGGTTTGCGCAAACACCGTATCTTGAACGGCATATCGAACCGCTGACGCAAGGCGAATTTAAGGATATTTCCAGGCGAAAGCTGGAACCTTTCCAGACCGTATTTTCCGGGGACGACATGAAAGCGGGAATCGGACTGTCGATTATCAAGGATCTGCGCAAGTTACCGCCGGAATCAAGTAAACGTCTGCTGGCGGGCACAGGGGAAGAACATATGAATAAGTTGATTAACGGCTTGTATCGTCCTGAGATAAAAGTTGCGAGGCACTTTTTCTCGGATAGCTACATGGAGGCGGCCGTCAAAAAAGATGATAAGACAGGTAAATTGTAAGTGAGTCAGCCAATACTCTACAGACGTCGATAAAGCTTCCTGCGCTCACTGCGCGCGATCGTCTCAATGGCGGGTTGCATCGACTATACGATTACGTCCGCCATGCTTGGCCTCATACAACGCCTGGTCTGCACTAAGCAGCAGTGCTTCCAGGGATTGGCGGTTGCGTTTGTCCCAGGTGCTCATGCCGATGCTCACGGTGATCGGCCGCTCGCTACCCGCCACCCGTGGTAAGTGTTCGACGCTGCTGCGGATATGCTCGGCGATGACCATGGCGCCTGCGGCATCGGTATGGGGCAGCACCACCGCGAATTCCTCGCCGCCATAGCGCGCCGCGAGGTCGGCGGGGCGGCGTATGTTGCCGGCGATCACTTGGGCCACGGTGCGCAGAGCCTCGTCGCCGCCGCTATGGCCGTGGCGGTCGTTGAATGCCTTGAAGTGATCCACGTCGATCATCAGCAGGGTCAGTGGCTCGGTCGAGCGTTGGGCACGATCCCATTCCTGGCGCAGGCGCTCGTCGAGGATGCGACGGTTGGCCAGGCCGGTCAGGGCATCCGTGGCTGCCAGTTCTGACAGCACCCGTTCGGCGCGATAGCGACGTCTCAGCTCGCGACGCAGCATCCAGGCCAGCCACAACAACCCGACGCACAGAATGCCGGTCGCGCCGCTGGTCAGCAGTGCGGCGCGTTTCCAGGGGGCGAACACATCCTCGCGAGACAGCGCCACCACTACGATCAGTGGCAGTGTGCCCACGGTAGTGAAGGTGTACAGCCGGTCCTTGCCGGTGATGGTCGAGGTCGCCTGGAAGCTGCCATTGCCTTCGCGCAACATGCGCTTGAAGTTCGGTCGCTCGCTCAAATCCTTGTTAATCATGTCGCTTTCGAGCAGCGGCTGTTGGGCCAGCAGGATGCCGTGGGTATTGAGCAGGTTGACGCTGCTACCGTTGCCGATGGCCAGGGTGCTGAACAATTGATCGAAATACGCCAGGCGCATGGTCGCCACTGCAACGCCGGCGAACTCGCCATTGGGCCCCGATACGCGCCGACTGAATGCTATGCGCCACACTTGGTCGCAGTCGCAACGGATCTGGAAGGCCCGGCTGATATACAAACCGGCCTGCGGGTCCTTCAGATGCACCTGGAAATAATCGCGATCAGCGAAATTGCGCGGGGTGGGCCGCAGGGTCGAGGAATCCGCGATCACCGCGCCATTGGCATCCAGCATCAGCACCTCGCCTTTAAAGGGCGCGGCGGTGGATAAATCGAATTGCACCAGGTGTTGGATACTGGCGTCGACCTTGGCCAGGTCCTCGCGCTGCCTGGCGGCTATCAGCCCCTTGAGGGCCAGGTCGTACAGCTCGACGTTGCGCAGTACATCGGCGTTGATCAGTTGGGCGATATTGGTGGACGAGCGCTTGGCAGCCTGTAGCGTGCTGGTGTGTTCGCGGATCAATAACGCCGCGACGATAATGACGATCAGGACGACGGTGAGGCCGCTGCCCAGAAGGAGCAACAATTGCGGGTGTGCGGAAGGGTGGCGAGCACGGCGTGGACTCATCGGGCAGAACTTCAGCGGTATGGATGCTGGCAGTTTAGTTCTACCCGATGAAGATTGGATACTCGGTTACCAAAGAAAGAACGGTGCCTCAGAACACATCAATCGGATAGTCGACGATCACCCGGTATTCATCCACATCGCGGTCTACTGCCGAGTAGCCGTTGCTGCCACGGTGGGTCGCCCATTGCAGGCGCATGGCCAGATCCTTGGCCTGGCCGCCTTGCACCACATATTTCAAATCGATATCCCGCTCCCAGTGCTTGGCGTCCTTACCGTCGGCGCTGTACCAGGCGCTGTAGCCACGGCTTTGCGGGTCGACCTGGGTCAAGTCGGTCTTGCCGCTGATGTAGGACACCGCCGTGGTCAGGCCGGGCATACCGAGGCCGACAAAATCATAGGCGTACTTGAGCTTCCACGAGCGCTCATTCGGACCGTTGAAGTCCGAGTATTGCTGGGAGTTGTCCAGGTACACGCTGTCGCCCTGGGTGATGTAGTCAAACGGCGTATTGCCGTTAACCCGCTGGTAGGCGGCGGTCACGCTATGGTTGCCCACGCCCACGGTCAAATGCAGGCTCCAGGTGTTGTTGTCGATATCCCCCAACAGGGATTGGCCGGTGTCCAGGGTGTGGTAGTAGTGCAGGCCCGGGTTGAGGCTGACCAGGTCGTTGAGGGCGTAGGTGTAGTCCAGATCGTAGTAGTACTGGTGCCAGACGTCCTTGAGCTCGGACGCATAGAGATTGCTGGTCACCCCCGGCACACCGCTGAATGACACACCGGCCCAATCCAGGTGTTGACTGCTGCGGTTATCGGGCAAGGCGCCGTAGCTGGCGCCGATGCGCCGATGGCCGCTCTGGTTGTAGAGCTTGGTGAAGCTGGCTTGGCCGCCCTCGAACAGCCAGCCGTCCAGGCTATGGTTGCTCAGGCTGACGCCACGAAAAGTCTGCGGCAGCATGCGGGTCATGCCACCGGCAATCACCGGGTTGTTGAGGAACAGGTCACCGGCTTTGAGTTCGGTGTCGAAGGCACGCATTTTCAGGGTGCCGCCGGCCGTGGAAAACGAACCGGGGGCCTTGCCGCTGTCGCTGCCATAGGGAAGGATGCTGGAACCATCGGTGCCGCCACCACCGTCGAGCTTGAGGCCCAGCATGGCGTGAGCGTCCATGCCGAAACCGACGGTGCCCTGGGTGTAGCCCGATTCGAAGGTGCCGATAAAACCCTGGCCCCATTCCTTGCTGTCGTCGGTGTGGATGTCGCGACGGTCGCGGTTCATATAGTAATTACGGGTGTCGATTCTAAGGTGTGAACCTTCGACGAAACCGTCGGTGGGGAGGCTGTCTGCTGCGTGGGCGAGGGGGATAATCGTTGCTGCAATCGCGAGGAATAACGGGGTGAACGTCAGTGAGTTCTTCACCGGTAAAGCTCCTTTGGGTCACTCGTAAACGGCCGGTGTCGTGGGGGATGCCCGGCCTTTTTGACGGCAAAAAAAAGCCGCTGAAGGTCAGCGGCTTTAAGACAGATTCCCAGCGTAGAGCCCTGGAAATAAGTCGAGGGAAATTCGGGTAAGCGGGTCAGCTGTCTTTGCCGTCGCGCTCATCGATGCGTCAAATTAACGCAGGCGAGCACTGCGAAACAGAGTGTAACAAGATAATAACTGTTGCCCAAACCGCAACAGTCACGCACTTAGAGCGGTAGGGTGATACCGAAAGTATTGCCACGGGTGTCGCTGCGCACAAACACATCCCCGCCGTGCATCAGCGCAATCGCTTTGACGATGGCCAGCCCCAACCCATGATTCGCCCCGCTGTTACGCCGCGAGGCGTCGACCCGATAGAAGCGCTCGAACAGCCGTGGCAGGTGTTCACTGGCGATTGTTTCGCCCGGGTTGGTCACGGCGATTGCCACCTGCTGCGCCTGCACCTCGATAGCTACGTCGATCACCTGACCTGGCGCGGTGTGTTGCACGGCGTTACTCAACAAGTTGATCAGCGCACGGCGCAGGTGGGCTTTTTCGATCTGTACCTGGGCGTCGCCGTGGACCCGCACTTGCACCTGGGCGTCTTCGAGGATGAAGTCCAAGTAATCGAGGGTGGTTGCCACCTCGTCGGCCAGTGAGCGTTCAATCAGTTTGGTGGCCTTGGTGCCCTGATCGGCGCTGGCCAGGAACAACATGTCATTGACGATCGAGCGCAGGCGTTCCAGCTCTTCCAGGTTCGATTGCAACACCTCCAGATAATGCTCGGCCGAGCGCCCGCGTGTGAGGGCCACCTGGGTCTGGCCGATCAGGTTGGTCAGCGGCGAGCGCAGTTCGTGGGCCACGTCGGCATTGAACGATTCCAGGCGCGAATACGCCTGCTCCACGCGGTCGAGGGTGGCATTGAACGAGTTGACGAACTGATTGAGTTCCGGCGGCAACGGCGATAACTGCAGGCGGCCGGAGAGTTTGGGCGGTGCCAGTTTCTGCGCTTCTTCCGAGAGTTTGCCCAACGGCTTGAGGCCAATGCGCGAGACCCAGAACCCCAGCAACGCCGCCAGCAACACGCCCACCAGCGCCAGGCTGACCAACGCCACCAGCAACTGATGCTGGGTGGCGCGGAAGTTTTCGGTGTCGACGGCGATCATAAAGCGCAGCGGCGGGCGCTGGTCCTTGGCCGGGAACTGGCTGACCAGCACTTTAAGCGGGTAGCGGTGGCCGGGCAGATGCAGGTCGCGCTTACCGGTGGGGCCGGCGGCGAAGGCGCGGATCTGCGCGTCGGGATTGCCGTATTCGTAGGCCGGGTCGTTGCTGACTACCCAGAAGTGAATGCGCTTGTCTTCTTCGCTCAGCAGCTTGAGTTTGTTGGTGATCTTGGCCCAGTGGTCCGGCGTGCCGAAGCGGTTCACCGAGGATTCGAGCACGCTGTAGCGCGCGTCCAATTCGGCCCCCGGCAACAGGCCCAGGCCGCGATCCACTTGTTGGTACAGCGCACCGCCGATCAACAGGAAGATCAGCGCCGCCACCAGGGTGAACATGCCGCTCAGGCGCAGCGCAATGGAATTAGCCGGCACTGCGGTTCTCCAGCACATAGCCCATGCCACGGATGGTGTGCAGCAGTTTGTGTTCGAACGGGCCGTCGAGCTTGGCGCGCAGGCGCTTGATCGCCACTTCGACCACGTTGGCATCGCTGTCGAAATTGATGTCCCAGACCATCTCCGCGATGGCGGTCTTGGACAGGATCTCGCCCTGGCGGCGCGCCAATACACTGAGCAGCGAGAACTCTTTGGCGGTGAGGTCCAGGCGCACGCCGTTGCGACTGGCCTTGCGGCTGATCAGGTCGATCCACAGGTCGGCGACCGTCACCTGCACCGGCTCATGCCCGCCGCTGCGGCGCGTCAAGGCTTGCAGGCGCGCCACCAGTTCGAGAAACGAAAACGGTTTGCCCAAGTAATCGTCGGCGCCTTCGCGCAGGCCACGGATGCGGTCTTCCACGCGCTCGCGGGCGGTGAGCATGATCACTGGCGTCTGCTTGCGAGCACGCAAGGCGCGCAACACACCAAAGCCATCGAGGCCGGGCAGCATCACGTCGAGCACGATCACTGCGTAGTCATTCTCCAGGGCCAGGTGCAAGCCCTCGACGCCGTCGCGCGCGACATCCACGGTGTAGCCTTGCTCCGTCAGACCGCGATGCAGGTAGTCCGCGGTTTTCTCTTCATCTTCGATAATCAGGACGCGCATGACCCCGCCTCATTCTGTGGTCGCCAGCGCGGGCGCTGGTGTGGGCCGATGGAAAATTTTTTCGAGGTACAAGTATATGACCGGCGTGGTGAACAGGGTCAGCGCCTGGCTCACCAGCAGCCCGCCGACCACGGCGATGCCCAGCGGCTGGCGCAGCTCCGCACCTGGCCCGGCGCCGAGCATCAGCGGCACCGCGCCAAGCAGGGCGGCGAGGGTGGTCATGATGATCGGCCGGAACCGCGTGAAGCAGGCTTCATAAATCGCTTCCTGGGGCGCCAGCCCGCGCACGCGCTGAGCCTCCAGGGCGAAGTCGATCATCAGGATGCCGTTCTTTTTCACAATGCCGATCAGCAGCACCAGGCCGATCAGCGCCATGATCGAAAAGTCCTGGCCCATCAAGGTCAGCATGATCAGCGCGCCAAGGCCCGCCGAAGGCAGGGTCGAGATGATCGTCAGCGGATGCACGAAGCTTTCGTACAGCACCCCCAGGATGATGTACACCGCCACCAGCGCCGCGAGGATCAGCCATGGCTGGCTGGCCAATGAACTTTGGAACGCCTGGGCCGCGCCCTGGAAGGTGCCGATGAGGGTGCTGGGCATGCCGATCTCGGCCTTGGCCTGGTCGAGCATGATCACCGCATCCCCCAGCGCCACACCGGGTGCCAGGTTGAAGGACAGGTTGACGGCCGGGAACATACCGTCATGGCTGATGGACAACGGCCCCACGGTCGGTGGGTCGACCTTGGCCAAGGCCGATAGCGGCACCATCTCGTTGGTCAGCGGCGAGCGCAGATAAAAGTAGTTCAGGCTCTCGGCCTTGCCGCGTTGTTGGCGGTCCAGCTCCAGCACCACTTGGTATTGGTTGATCTCCGTCTGGAATTCGTTGATCTGGCGCTGGCCGAAGGCGTCATACAGCGCTTGATCCACATCGGTGGCGGTCAGACCGAACCGCGCGGCGGCCTGCCGATCGATGCTGATGTGAGTGATGCTGCCGCCCAGTTGCAGGTCATTGGACAGATCGCGAAAGGCCGGGTTGGCGCGCAGTTTTTCGGTGAGGCGCTGGGTCCAGGTGTTGAGCGTCGGGCCGTCGTTGCTCTTGAGCACATATTGATATTGGGCGCGGCTGGGGCCGGAGCTAAGGTTGATGTCCTGGCCGGCGCGCAGGTACAGCACGATGCCCGGAACCTTGACCAGTTTCGCGCGGACGCGGTCGATAAACTGGCTGGCCGATACATCGCGCGACCCGCGATCTTTCAAGGCGATCCAGAAGCGGCCGTTGGCGATGGTCTGGTTGCTGCCGGTCACCCCAACCGCATGGGAGAACGCCTGCACCGCCGGGTCGTCCTTGATGATCTCGGCCAGCGCTTTGTGCTTGGCGACCATGTCCGGGAACGACACATCGGCCGCCGCCTCGCTGGTGCCGAGCACGAAACCGGTGTCCTGCACCGGAAAGAACCCTTTGGGAATAAACACGTAACCGACCACGGCCAACGCGAGAGTCACCCCGAAGATCGCCAGCATGCTGCGCTGATGGGCCAGTGCACGCCGCAAGTTACGCGCATAGCCGGCCAGCAGGCGCTCGCTGAAACCGGGTTTGGCATGGGCGTGATGGCTGGGCGCGCGCATGAATAACGCGGCCAGGGTCGGTGCCAGGGTCAGGGACACCACCACCGAAATCAGGATGGTCGAGGTGGCGGTCAGCGCGAACTCCTTGAACAGGCGTCCGACCACGCCGCCCATGAACAGCAGCGGGATAAACGCCGCCACCAGCGAAAAGCTGATGGACACCACTGTAAAGCCGATCTCGCCGGCACCCTTGATCGCCGCCGCGCGTTGATCGAGGCCGGCCTCCAGGTGGCGGTGGATGTTCTCCACCACCACGATGGCATCGTCCACCACAAAGCCCACGGCGATCACGATGGCCACCAGGGTCAGGTTGTTCAGGCTGAAGCCCATCAGGTACATCAGGGCAAAACTGGCGATCAACGACACGCCGAGCACGCTGGACACAATCAGCGTGGCCGACAGTTGGCGCAGGAACAACGCCATCACCGCCACCACCAGCAGGACCGCGATCAGCAAGGTCACTTCCACCTCATGCAGCGAGGCGCGGATGGTCTTGGTGCGGTCGCTCAGCACACTGACCTGCACCGAGGCTGGCAGCATGGCTTGCAGGCGCGGCAACTGCGCCTGGATGCGGTCCACGGTCTCGACGATATTCGCGCCGGGCTGGCGTGAGATCACCAGGTTTACCCCGGGTGTGTCCCCGGACCAGGCCTGCACGTAGGCGTTTTCCGAACCATTGATGACCTTGGCGATATCGCGCAATTGCACCGGCGCGCCGTCCTTGTAGGACACGATCAACCGTGCGTAGTCCTCGGGATGAAACAACTGATCGTTGGTCGACAGGGTCGATACGCTGTTATCGCCGTAGATCGCGCCCTTGGCCAGGTTCAGGCTCGACTGCTGGATGGCCAGGCGGATATCGGCGAGGGTCAGGCCGATGGCCGCGAGTTTGTCGGGGGAGGCTTGCACGCGGATCGCAGGACGTTGCTGACCGGTGATGTTGATTTGGCCGACGCCGTCGATCTGGCTGATCTGTCGGGCCAGCAGGGTTTCCACGTAGTCGCTCAGTTCGGTGCTGGGCATGCTGTCGGAGCTGACGCTGAGGATCAGCACCGGGCTGTCCGCCGGGTTGACCTTCTTCCAGGTCGGCAAACTCGGCATATCGCTGGGCAGCTTGCCGGACGCGGTGTTGATCGCGGCCTGCACTTCCTGGGCGGCAGTGTCGATGCTTTTGTCGA
Organism: Pseudomonas sp. efr-133-TYG-23; assembly: GCF_030209215.1. Lineage (NCBI taxonomy): Bacteria > Pseudomonadati > Pseudomonadota > Gammaproteobacteria > Pseudomonadales > Pseudomonadaceae > Pseudomonas > Pseudomonas sp. efr-133-TYG-23. Next base: position 140,162 of record NZ_JARVSL010000002.1, read on the forward strand.
GGGTGAATTGCAGAGTCAGCAGGGTGGAGCCTAAGGCGCTGCTGGAGGTCATCTGGGTCACGCCGGGGATCGCGCTGAATTGCACTTCCAACGGTGTGGCCACGGACGAGGCCATGGTGTCGGGGCTGGCGCCGGGCAACTGGGCGCTGACCTGAATTGTCGGAAATTCCGCCTCCGGCAGTGGCGCGATAGCCAGGCGCGGGAAGGCAATCAGCCCGAGCAGTACCAGAGCGAAGGTCAGCAGCAAGGTGGCGACCGGATGGTCGACACACCAGGCCGACGGAGAGCGGCTGCCGTTCATGGCTGCACCGTGGCGTCGACGGTCTGGATCACCTGGGGCGGCTCTTTGAGCACCTCGACCCGGGCGCCGGCCTTGAGCCGCGACTGACCATCGCTGACCAGCACATCCCCGACCTGCACACCCCGGATCAGGCTGAGGTCGCTGTTCTGATAGGTGACCTGCACCGGCACCACCTCGACCTTGTCACCGTTGACCCGGTACACAAAGTGCGAATCCAGACCGCGCTGCACCACGGTCGGCGGCACCACCAGGGCGTCTCTATCGAGGGCGGTCTGGATCTTGAGGGTCACCAGTTGGCCGGGCCACAGGCGCTGGGCGGGGTTACTGAACTCGGCCTTGGCGCGCAGGGTGCCGGTGGTGGAGTTGATCTGGTTGTCGATCAGGCTCAGATGGCCCCGGCCCAGTAAATCGCCAGTCTGGCCGTCGGTGTCGGCGCCCAGATAGGCGTCGACACTGGCTTTTTCCGGCGCGGCGATCAGGCCTTGCAGGGTCGGCAGCATCTGCTGCGGCAGGGAAAATTCCACGGCGATCGGGTCGATCTGCGTCACGGAAAACAGCCCCTGGGCATCGCTGCTGCGCAAGAAGTTGCCTTCATCCACCGTGCGAATACCGACTCGGCCACTGACCGGCGAACGAATCTGCGTGTAGGAAAGCTGCACTTGAGCCGAATCAATCGCCGCCTGGTTGCCCTGGGCGGTGGCCTTGAGCTGGTTGACCAGGGCTTGCTGCTGGTCATAGGTCTGCTTGGACACGCCGTCATCGACACTCAACGCCTTGTAGCGCTTGAGGTTGACCAGCGCCACCTGCAACTGCGCCTGGCTCTCGCCCAACTGCGCCCTGGCCTGATCGAGGCTGGCGCGAATCGAGCGGTCATCCAGGGTAGCCAACAGGTCACCGGCCTTGACCCACTGGCCTTCCTTGACCAGCAATCGGGTGAGAATACCGTCCACCTGCGGGCGCACTACCACACTGTGCAGCGACAACACCGTGCCGATGCCGCTGACAAACCGAGGCACATCCTGCTGCGTCACGTTCACAACCCGAACCGGGATCGCGCTGGGCGCCGCCAGCCGGGGCTTGGCCGGGCGGGTCACGGCCCAGAGGGCAATCGCGGATACCACGAGGACAACCGCGATCAGGGCGGTTTTTCGCTGAATGTGCATGGGCTGAGGCGCCGGGACAGAGGAGTGAAAGGGTTGGCCGTCTTTATAGCCCGCCAACCCGGTCAGCAAGGTGACTGCTAACTGACAGCGCTGTCAGCAAACGCCGACCATTCGTACAGGCGGTGGTTAAAGATCCGAGGCGGGCAGGTATACTGCGCGCCAGCGAAGCCCGCAAGCCGGCTTCGCTTCATTTTTTGCATGCTCCGGAGCTTCCATGAATTCCCCGACACAATCCCCTGTTGAAGCGGCCGACCTCGCCGATCCGGCCAGCGCCGAAGGCGTTGAAAAGGCCGAGATCCCGGCGTTCAAGTTTCCCTTCAAGCCGGGTGAGCTCGCCGGAGCCAAGAACGCCGCACAGCCTTGGTACAAGAACGGCGCCAAGAACGGCCACACCAAAACCCCGGGCATGGCCCCGCCGGGCACTCGGCGCTCCATGGGTAAACGCTGAGAATAAAGTCGGTCGGTTAGTAATGGCGTTTGCCTACAAATACTGCTGATATTTCTGCTTGTAGGATGACATCCGTTTCCAGAAAGCTTGCCAGCTTCTTCCATGCCCCCAGGGTTACCGCGCAGGGATGGTGAAGTTGGTCTTTCCGGAAAAGGATGTTTCCCGTGGCTTTGATACACCTGTGTGTAGCGCTTGCCCTGTTGCTGTCGGTGGATGCCGTGGCGGCCGCTGAGCAACCGCGTGACGAAATCCGTTTCGCCGTTGCCGCACAATTCCCTCCGTTCCAGAGTCGCAACCCGCAAGGGCAACTGGTCGGCTTGAACATCGAGTTGGGCAATGCCTTGTGCGTGCAATTGAATGTGCGCTGCACCTGGGTCGACCAAGTGCAGGTCGAAGACTTCCGTGCGTTGGATGCCCGCCACTTTGACGCAATCATGGGCATTGCCCCCACTTCCAAACGGCGACGTTGGGCGAACTTCACCGATCTTCTCTATCCCTTTACCACCCGCCTGGTGGCGCGCAAAGCCTCCGGCTTGCAGCCCTCTGCCCGCTCGCTCAAGGGCAAGCGTGTCGGCGTGCTGCTGGGCAGTAACCGTGAAGCCTTCGCCCGCTCGAAATGGGCGCCCAAAGGTGTGATCGTCAAAAGCTTCTGGCTCAATGACGAACTGGTCCGCAGCCTGGTGGCGGGGGATATCGATGCCACCTTGCAAGGCACCGTGGAAATTCGCGAGGCTTTACTCGATACCCCCGAGGGCCAGGCTTTTGACTTTCTGGGCCCTCCCGTTTCCGCCGAGTTGCTGGGCGATGGCGTGGCGATTGCGGTGCGCAAGCCGGATACCGCGTTGCGCCAAGCACTCAACCGCGCCCTTGAGCAGCTTATGCACAACGGCGAGTATCAGCGCATCGTTCAACCCTACCGCCTCGATGCCCCGCCCATCGGGCATGACGGCTAGTATGTGAGCAGCCGAGGGGCGCAGCGACTTACGCCGCCCGCAACGGGATAAATGCGTAGTTGGCCGGCACCTCGGTCGCAATCTGCGCCCCGGCATCCAGCACCTGCTCGGCGATGTCCAGCCCGGACACATGAAACACCCACTCACTGGCCACTTTTGGTTGCTGCGCCGCGTGCTCAATCGCCTGGGCAAACGCGCCCATGTCCGGCAAGTAAGCCGTAAACCCATCGCCCTTGAGCGCGGTGGTGCGAATGCCCAGCAGTGCACACACCGCTTCCTTGGTCTGCACGTCGTCGCGGTCGGCCTGACGGGAGCGCTCAATCAACTGCGCCAATTCCCGGTCCACCAATTGACCCCCGACGATCAGTGCTGGGCCCTGTTCCCAGGATTCTGGCGGGCAGTCCTTGGCGGCAGGGTTCAACGGGATATGCGGGTTGATCTCCATCGGGTAGATGCGACACACCAGTGGGCGCCGTTCATAGATGCGGCACAGGTTATCTTCGTCAAGATTCCGACAGGGGCCGGCGTTGTAGGCGGCAAACGTGATGGCCACAAATGCTTCGGCAGTGCCGCTGGGAACCACCACCGACCGCCGTTCGGCATGCTCGCGTTGATGGGCGGGCAGGCCCAGGCCGTTGCCGAGAAAACCTTCCACCAGAACGATGACGTTACCGCCGTCGGCCGCCCACATACGGGCTTCGTCAAGGGTCAGCGGGACATGGTGGTCAGAGCAGCACTTGCCGCAACCGACGCAGGAAAAATGGGTATTCATGGCGGATCTGCTACCAGGCTAGGTCAGAGGGCACGCGGCAACGGTGACGGGTTTTTACCTCTGTTCGCCGTTGTGCGTCTCTGGAAGCAAGTTATGCGCCAGTCACTCGCGGTCAACCACGCCGCGCAGCACAAAGCCCATGCCCGCGCTTTCATACAGCCGCCGGGCGCGCAGGTTGCTTTCCAGTACTTTGAGGTCCACGTAGGGTTCGCCGCGCTGCTTGAACACCTGGAACGCGTGCAGCAACAACGCCCGCCCCAGCCCCTGGCCCTGAGCGCAGGGATGCACGCAGAGGTTCTTGATAAACGCGCTGGTCCAGCATTGCGCCACGCCGAGAATGCCCGACGGATTGCTGGCCACCAGACACAGGGTGGGGTCGAACTCCGCATCGGTGGTGAACTGAGCCTGCCAGGTGGGTAGGTCGGGCACGCGCCCGCCGCCTTGGTCCTGGGTCATGCGCAGGACCGCATGAATCGCCGGCGCCAGTTCTTCTCGGTAATGATCCAGCTGCGTACCGGCCGGCCACTGCGGGGCGGGCAGGCTGCCGCCGAGCGGGCGGCGTAGCAGTTGGAAATACTCAACCATCGATCAACGGCCTTGTTGCGCCACGGTCTGGGCGGCCACCACCAGGCACTTGGTCAGTTCTGGGGAGGAAAACTTGGTCAGCACCGCGTTGGCCCCGGCCAGGCGTGCTTTTTCGCTGTTCATGGCGCTGTCCAGGGAGGTGTGCAGCAGCACATAGAGGTGCTGGAAATCCGGGGTTTCGCGCAGAGTGCGGGTCAGGGCGTAACCGTCCATTTCGGACATCTCGATGTCCGATACCACCACGTTGATCTCTTCGCCGGTGCCTTGCAGTTCAAGCAGTACGTCGATGGCTTCCTTGGCACTGCGCGCGGTGTGGCAGGTCAGGCCGAGGTTGCGCAGGGTGTGCACCGACTGCTGCAACGCCACTTGGCTGTCATCCACCACCAGAATCCGCGCATGGCCGAGCACTTCGGCTTCTTCCATGGTCAGGTCGGTGGGTGCGGTTTCAATCGGTGCGGGGGCTATGCCGTGGATCACTTTTTCGATGTCGAGCACCTGCACCAGGCCGCCTTCCACCTGGGTCACCCCGGTGATAAACGCGCGGTTGCCGCCGGAGCCGTAGGGCGGCGGGCGGATATCGGTGGTCAGGCAGTGCACGATCTTGCTCACCGCCTGCACATGCAGGCCCTGCTTGGAACGGCTCACATCGGTGACGATCAGGCAGCCACCGTTCGGATCTTCCAGCGGCATCTCGCCGAGGGCGCGGCTCAGGTCGATCACCGACAGTGAGGAGCCGCGCAGGGTGGCGATGCCTTTGACGTGCGGGTGGGACTCCGGCAGTTTGGTCAGCGGCGGGCAAGGGATGATTTCGCTGACTTTCAGCAGGTTGATGGCCATCAGCTTGCCGCTGCGCAAGGTAAAGAGCAGAAGCGAGAGTGAGTCTGCGCGGGCTTTGGAGGTAGGCATAAAAACCTTCTGTGAATCAGGGAGGACGATCTATGGAAGGTTATCGACCTCCGCGGCCCAGGCTTTAGCCCTTCCACACTTGCGGGTTCACCAGGTCCTGGGGCCTGTGCCCGAGCAGGGCGCTACGCAGGTTGTCCAGGGCGCGGTTGGCCATGGCTTCGCGGGTTTCGGTGGTGGCCGAGCCGATGTGCGGCAGGGTCACGGCATTGCTCAGTTGGAACAGCGGCGACTCGGCCAAAGGTTCCTGTTCGTAGACGTCCAGCCCCGCGCCGCGAATGATGTGGTTCTGCAAGGCATGGATCAGCGCCGGCTCGTCCACCACCGGGCCGCGGGAAATATTCACGAGGATGGCGCTGGGCTTCATCAGCCCCAGCTCGCGGGTGCTGATCAGGTGACGGGTCTTGTCGCTCAACGGCACCACCAGGCAGACGAAATCCGCTTCGGCCAGCAACTGGTCGAGACTGCGAAACTGCGCGCCCAGTTCTTGTTCCAGCGCCGGTTTGCGGCTGTTGCCGCTATACAGGATCGGCATGTTGAAACCCAGACGCCCGCGCCGCGCGACTGCCGCGCCGATATTGCCCATGCCGACGATGCCCAGGGTCTTGCCATGCACATCGCAGCCGAACAACGGTGCGCCGACGCTGGCCTTCCATTGCCCGGCCTTGGTCCAGGCGTCCAGCTCGGCCACGCGTCGCGCACTGCTCATCAGCAGGGCGAAGGCCAGGTCGGCGGTGCTTTCGGTCAGTACGTCGGGGGTGTTGGTGAGCATGATTCCACGCTCGGTGAGGTACGGCACATCGTAATTGTCGTAGCCCACCGACACGCTCGATACCACCTCCAGCTTGGCCGCGCCTTCGAGCTGCGCGCGGCCCAGCTTGCGGCCCACGCCGATCAGGCCGTGGGCGTGGGGCAGGGCTTCAGCGAATTGCGCATTGATATCCCCCAGCTTGGGGTTGGGCGCGATGACTTCGAAATCCTGTTGCAGGCGTTCGATCATCGGCGCGGTGATGCGGCTGAAGGCGAGGACAGTCTTTTTCATGGCAGGCGGGGCTCATCGACTACGAAAGAATGCCAAGCACGCTAACATTCCTGTCGGCGGTTGTCAGGACACCGCCGAGCCAATCTGAGCACAGGCCCCAATGGGTTGTTTGTTGGCTATCAATTAGCCAACCGCACCCCACCCAAGCTGCCGCTTAATTCATACGCCACCAATTCGGCCTGATGAGCCGCCAGAATCTCCGGCAGCGAGCCGCGCAGGTATTCCACCCAGGTCTTGATCTTCGCATCCAGGTATTGGCGTGATGGGTAGATGGCGTACAGGTTCAGCTCTTGGGAGCGGTAGTTGGGCATGACCCGCACCAGGGTGCCGTTACGCAGGCCTTCGATGGCGGCATACACCGGCAGCAGGCCGACGCCCATGCCGCTGGTGATGGCGGTTTTCATCGCGTCGGCCGAGTTCACCAGGAACGGCGAGGTGTTGATCGCCACGCTTTCCTGGCCTTCGGGGCCATTGAACGTCCATTTGTCCAGCTGGATCACCGGGCTGACCAGGCGCAGGCACGCGTGGTTGAGCAAGTCCTGGGGGCGCTGTGCGCAACCTTTGGTCTTGACGTAGTCCGGCGAAGCGCAGGCGATGCTGTAGGTAATGCCCAGGCGCTGGGATACGAAACCCGAATCCGGCAATTCGCTGGCCAGCACGATGGACACGTCGTAGCCCTCGTCGAGCAGGTCCGGCACGCGGTTGGCCAGGGTCAGGTCGAAGGTAACGTCCGGGTGCGTGCGGCGGTAGCGGGCAATGGCATCGATCACGAAATGCTGGCCGATGCCGGTCATGGTGTGCACTTTGAGTTGCCCGGCGGGACGGGCGTGGGCGTCGCTGGCCTCGGCTTCGGCTTCCTCGACATAGGCCAGGATCTGTTCACAGCGCAGCAGGTAGCGTTTACCCGCCTCGGTGAGGGCAATGCGACGGGTGGTGCGGTTGAGCAAGCGGGTTTGCAGATGGGCCTCAAGGTTGGAGACCGCGCGCGAGACGTTGGCCGTGGTGGTGTCCAGTTGGGCGGCGGCGGCGGTGAAGCTGCCCGCTTCGGCCACGCAACTGAAGGCGCGCATGTTTTGCAAAGTGTCCATGGGGGGTTCTCAAGGGCGATGGCAAATTGTGACATGAAGTTGCCAGCAGGTGTGTATCCACTGGGCACGACCTAAGTCGAGGAAAACGCCTGCCAGCGCTCATTGCAATGTCCAGGCCTCGCTGACTTTCGCCACATAATGCGGCATGTAGGCCAGCAGCATCTGGTCCAGTGCCTGTCGCGTCCGAGCACGGCTTTGCGGTGTCGGCGCCGCAAGCGCGTCGGCGGCCTGCTGTGTCAGCGTTTCAACCGCCTGATCGAGTGCCGGGCCGATGCGCCTGAGCGCGTCCAGCTCAGCGTTCAGGACGCTGCCGGGCGATTGTCGGCCCATGGCGTCGAGCAACTTCGACAGGTCTTCGCTGTGTGCCTGTATATAAAGGTCCCAGCCGGGCCTGTCCTCGGGGTTGGCCAGGTAGCGGCGGGCGATCGGTAGCAGGTGGTCCAGCGAATCGGTGCCCCATTGCTCCTTGTGCAGCGATTGCCGGGTGCGCAAGGACTGCAACTGGACACCGGTGTAGTGGCTGAGCGGTTCCGGCAAGGCCAGGTCGCGATGCTTGTCGCGGGTATGACGGGTCAGAAGCACCACCGGTTGCCCATGCTTGATCTTGACCAATACATGGATGGACGGTTGTCGGGCGGGGTCGAGCAGCGAAGCGCTGATGGAGCGGATCAGTTCATCCCAGTCAAAGGTCTGCTTACCCAGGGCTGCGAGTACTTCGCGCAGTGCCGCGGCCACCCCTTTTTTGCACTTGAGCGGGGCGATATCAATGGACAGGTAGTCGCCACTCAGATGTGGATCGTCGGATGTTCGGTGGCTGACCTCAAGGGTCACGCCTTTACCACCCTCGGCTTGGGATGAGACCGAGGCGCTTACCGACCCGCTCAGTATTTGGCTCGAGGCCTTTATTTGATAGACGCACAACGCCTGCGGACGCAGAAGGGCGCGGTGCTGCTGGATCAGGTCGCGTATGTCGGCGTTTACCACTGGATCGACAGGTCCCAGGCTCTGAAGCAGTACGTAGCGCTCCAGCAGCGAGTGGGCCTGTTGAGTACGCAGGTCAACCACGGCGTTTGCGCGCGATGAGTTGAGCTGTTGAACAAAGTGTCGGCTGCTGGATGCCACATGCGCATTCAGATCCTCCAGCAGCTTGAACAGCGTGTCCGACGATGATTGCCGGGCGGCCAGTTGCTGCCGGGCTAGCCCCGGCGCGGTGTCGTACAGGCCTAGGATATCGAGCGTCTTGGATTGGACAGTGCGTTGCAATGTGAGCGCCATCGAAGTGTTGACCTTCAGGAAGCTGAAGACATCCAGCGCCAGTTTGCTGTCTGCAGTCATTTTAAAACCGCGTTCGGTCATGAGCGGCTGGTCGGTGTGTTGCAGGCAGGGCAATTCAACGTCCCCCAGGCCATTGCCGGCCAGTGCCTCCCGGGTGTAAGGCCGGCTCTGTGCGCTGTAGTCCCGATGCCTTTGCAAATGAAAACGGTCACTCAAAATGGCCGGAAGATTCCGTACCGTCCGGGCGATATTTTCACTTAGGGATGTACGCACGGAGTGGCTGCGGGCGTCGGCATAGTGCCCAAGGCTTGGGTATTCCCGTGAAGATAAATAGCCAATTCCCAGTTGATGACCTGACGTGGCCGCCGTCACGTTCGCCAGTGTCGAGTTCAGCTTGCCCAGTAGGGCAACCACGCGGGTGCTCCTGATGCGCTGGTCGTCGGTAGTTTCCACCAGGGAGTCGGCTGACAGGTAAGGTCCTGCACTTAACTGCCGCGTGGATTCCAGCGCGAATTCGTAGCCAAGGTGGCGATGGTTGATGCGTTTGCCACCGGCATCGATATAACCCAGCGCCGACAACACGCCTTGGGTCAGATGCGCGTGCCTGGCATCGCTGGCAGCGGCGCGGAACTGCCACTTGAGCGCGCGGCACAAACGATAGTCGGCTTCGATGTCCGGAGCATCGGCGCTGCGGTGGCGCTTGAGCAGGTGCTCGGCCTTTTTGAAAAAAACATAGCAATCGGGTAGTTCTTCAGCTGTCAGCTCCAGCCTGGCCGGACTGTTGGACAGTGTGCGGTGAAGCGCTTCGATCGCCTGGTTATCACGCGGGTCGCCGGCCAGGTTCACCACTTTTTCCAGCACCGTGTCGAGGATCCAGCGCACATCGCGTTGCAAAGGCAACATGCCTGGGGTCAGCGGTTCGGGATGGATATGCAGTTGCCTGCGCAAGCCTCTGGCGCAGGCGTCGGCGGGTGTCAGATGGGCGGCAGTGGGGGCAATGACGCTCAAGGGAGGAAGCATGGGCGGCTCCGCAAGGTTGACTATCGCCCATTCTGTAAGGTTCTGCGCACCGAACTATGTAGGGCAAGCGCCAGGATTATCGCCTGAACGGTAACAAAGATTCACAGGAATGCCTGCTTATCGACATCCCCCGCGCGCCCTAGAATTGCGTCACCTCTCCCGCTTCACCCATCTCAGGAATTCGCTTGCCGTGCCGCGTCGCATCAGCAGAGAGCTGAAGACTCTCAGTGTTTGGGCTTTATCGTTAGCAATCAGCGGCTGCATCGGAACCGGAGGAATCGCCCCACAAGGCCAGGCCCTCGACGCCAATCAACTGGCCACCGACGAGGCGATCCAGCACGCCGCGCAAGACGCCCATTGGCCCACCGTGCAGTGGTGGCAAGCCTACGGCGACCCGCAACTGGATCACTGGGTCGACCTCGCTACCCAGCACAGCCCAAGCCTGGCCATGGCGGCGGCGCGAGTGCGTGAGGCGCGGGCCATGGCCGGGTTGGCCGAGTCGGCCGAAGCGCTGCAGGTCAACAGCGATACCACCCTCAAACGTCACAACTGGCCCAAGGATCAGTTCTACGGCCCTGGCGAGCTGAGCGGTGCCAACACCTGGGACAACAATACGTCCCTGAGCTTGAGCTACGCCCTGGACCTGTGGGGTCGCGAAAGCAACGCCTCCGAGCGCGCGGTGGACCTGGCGCATATGAGCGCCGCCGAAGCGCGTCAGGCCCAGCTCGAACTGCAAAACAACGTGGTGCGCGCCTATATCCAACTGTCGTTGCACTACGCCAATCGCGATATCGTCGCCGCCACATTGGCCCAGCAACAGCAGATCCTCGACCTGGCCAACAAACGCCTCGACGCCGGGATTGGCACGCATTTGGACGTGAGCCAGGCCGAATCGCCGTTGCCGGAAACCCATCGGCAACTGGATGCGCTGGACGAAGCCATCGCCCTGAGCCGTAACCAATTGGCGGCGCTGGCGGGCATGGGGCCGGGGCAGGGCGCGCAGTTGCGGCGGCCGAGCCTGTCCCTGGCCGCGCCGCTCAAGTTGCCGTCGAGTGTCCCCGCGCAACTGCTTGGCCAACGCCCGGATGTGGTTGCCAGTCGCTGGCAAGTGGCAGCGCAGGCGCGGGGCATCGATGTGGCCCATGCCGGTTTCTACCCCAACGTCGATCTGGTCGGCAGCCTCGGTTATATGGCCACCGGCGGCGGCATGCTGGAATTTTTGGCTGGCAAAAAATTCAACTACAGCGTCGGCCCGGCCATCACGCTGCCGATCTTCGACGGCGGCCGCCTGCGCGCGCAACTGGGCGAAGCCAGCGCCGGCTATGACATCGCGGTGGCACGCTACAACCAGACCCTGGTCAATGCGCTTAAGGGCATCAGCGACCAGTTGATCCGTCGCGAGTCCATGGACAAGCAGCAGACCTTCGCCGCGCAATCGGTGGCCTCGGCGCAGAAAACCTACGACATCGCAATGATCGCCTATCAGCGCGGCCTCACTGACTACCTCAACGTGCTCAACGCCCAGACCCTGCTGTTTCGCCAGCAACAGATCGAGCAGCAAGTGCAGGCCGCACGCCTGAGCGCCCATGCCGAACTGGTGACCGCCCTGGGCGGCGGCCTCGGTGCCGGCGACGACGTGCCGGCACCCGCCAAGACCGTTCCGAGCAAGACCCCGGCGGCGCTGGCCGCGTTCGATCACTGAGAAGGTTGCGATGACTCCCTTGCCTGCACCGCTGCGCTGGCTGCGTTCCCTTGAGTGGCGCCGTGGTTTCTTCGATTGGGCACGCAGCGACGGCGTGACCTGGGTATACATCTTCAAAGTACTGATCGCGGCATTCCTTACGCTATGGCTGGCCATGCGGCTGGAGTTGCCGCAACCGCGCACCGCGATGATCACGGTATTTATCGTGATGCAGCCGCAGAGCGGCCAAGTGTTCGCCAAGAGTTTTTACCGCTTCCTCGGCACCCTGGCGGGGTCGGCGGTGATGGTCTTGTTGATCGCCCTGTTTGCGCAGAACACCGAGTTGTTTCTCGGTGCGCTGGCGATCTGGGTTGGCATTTGCACCGCTGGCGCCACGCGCAACCGCAACTTTCGCGCCTATGGGTTTGTGTTGGCCGGGTATACCGCCGCAATGGTCGGCCTGCCGGCCCTGGCGCATCCGGACGGCGCCTTTATGGCGGCAGTCTGGCGTGTGCTGGAGATCTCTTTGGGGATCATCTGCTCGACCCTGGTCAGTGCCGCGATCCTGCCGCAGACCTCCAGCGCCGCCATGCGCAACGCGCTCTACCAACGCTTTGGCGTGTTCGCGCTGTTCGTCACCGATGGCCTGCGCGGGCGCAGCCAGCGCGACGGCTTCGAGGCCAGCAACGTGCGCTTCATCGCCGAAGCCGTGGGCCTGGAGGGGCTGCGCAGTATCACGGTGTTCGAAGACCCGCACATGCGTCGGCGCAACGGTCGCCTCAGTCGCCTCAACAGCGAATTCATGAGTATCACCACCCGCTTCAACGCTTTGCACCAGTTGCTTGAACGCCTGCGCACCGATGCCGCCGACCATGTGGTGGCCGCGATCAAACCGGGCCTGCAAGACCTCGCCGAAGTGCTCGACGGTTTCTCCGGCCGCGCCCTCACCAGCCCCGATGCTGCGCGGCTGGTCAACCAACTCAGCGCCTACAAGGACAGCTTGCCGGCCACGGTGCGCAGCCTGCGGGCGCGCTTTCAGGAGGGCAACCCCAGCGACGCCGAACAGCTGGATTTTCACACCGCCTACGAGTTGCTGTACCGCTTTGTCGACGACCTGCATAACTACGCGCAAACCCACGCCTCCCTGGCCGAGCACAGCCATGCGCGGGAAGACTGGGACGAACCCTACACACCGAAAACCAACTGGCTGGCCTGCGCCGCTTCGGGGATTCGTGCGTCGTTCATCCTGATCGTGCTGGGCAGCTACTGGGTGGCCACCGCCTGGCCCAGCGGCGCAACGATGACGATGATCGCAGCGGCCACCGTCGGCCTGTCCGCCGCCACGCCCAATCCCAAGCGCATGGCGTTCCAGATGGCCTGCGGTACCTTGATCGGTGCCCTGGTGGGCTTTGTCGAAATGTTCTTCGTGTTCCCCTGGATCGATGGCTTCCCGTTGCTGTGCGTGATGCTCGCACCGGTGATCATCCTGGGCGCATTCCTTGCCTCACGCCCGCAATACGCCGGTGTCGGCGTGGGCCTGCTGATCTTTTTCAGCACCGGCTCGGTGCCGGACAACCTCACGGTCTACAACCCTTACACCTTTATCAACGACTACATCGCCATGATCATCGGCATGCTGGTGTGTGCGGCGGCAGGGGCGATCATCCTGCCGCCCAACAGCCGCTGGTTGTGGCGCCGCCTGGAACAGGACCTGCGCGAACAGGTGGTGTATGCCATCAGCGGCAAGCTCAAGGGCCTGGCCTCCAGTTTCGAGAGCCGTACCCGCGACCTGTTGCACCAGGCTTATGGCCTCGCCGTCGGCCAGCCGCAAGTGCAGCGCAACTTGCTGCGCTGGATGTTTGTGGTGCTGGAGGTCGGCCACGCGATCATCGAGTTGCGCAAGGAACAGGCAATCCTGCCGGTGCACCCGGCGTACGCCGAATCCCAGCCGTGGCGCCAGGCGATCCGCGTGATGGGGCGCTCGCTGGTGCGGCTGTTTCTGCAACCCAGCGCGAGCAACCTGGAGCGCGGGCTGGTCGCGGTCGACCATGCGATCAGCCGCGTGCAGGCCACCGACGAACCCTTCGCCCCGCACTTCGATACCTCGGCCCTGCGCCGGGTGAAAAGCTACCTGCACTTTATCCGTACCTCGTTGCTGGACCCGCAATCACCCCTGGCGGCCCTCAAAGGAGCCCCGCATGCCCCGTGAAATCGCGTTCCACGGCATTTATATGCCGACCATGACCCTGATGTTCCTGATTGCCGCAGTGCTGGCCTGGGGCCTGGATCGCTTCCTGGCCGGCTTCGACCTGTACCGGTTTTTCTGGCATCCGGCGTTGCTGCGCCTGAGCCTGTTCGTTTGCCTGTTCGGCGCCCTGGCGCTGAGCGTCTACCGTTGAGAATGCACTGATGAAAAAGTTTTTCAGCCTGCTTGCCACCTTGCTGGTACTGGCCCTGGCGATCTGGATTGGCCACACATTGTGGGTGCACTACATGCAAACCCCGTGGACCCGCGATGGTCGCGTGCGCGCCGACATCATCAATGTCGCCGCCGACGTTACCGGTGAAGTGGTCGACGTGCCGGTGCGCGACAACCAGTTGGTAAAAAAGGGCGACCTGCTGATGCAGATCGACCCGGAGCACTACCGCATCGCGGTCAAACAGGCCCAGGCGCTGGTCGCCTCGCGCAAAGCTACCTGGGAAATGCGCAAGGTCAACGCCCACCGCCGCGCCGATCTGGACGCCCTGGTCATCTCCAAGGAAAACCGCGACGACGCCAGCAACATCGCCGACTCGGCCCTGGCCGATTACCAACATGCGCAGGCCCAGCTGGAAGCAGCCGAACTCAACCTGAAACGCACTCAGGTCGTGGCGGCCGTGGACGGCTACGTCACTAACCTCAACGTCCATCGCGGCGACTACGCCCGCATCGGCGAGCCCAAGATGGCCGTGGTGGATATGCACTCGTTCTGGGTCTACGGCTTCTTCGAAGAAACCAAGTTGCCCCATGTGAAAGTCGGCGACAAAGCCGATATGCAACTGATGAGCGGCGAGACGCTAAAGGGCCATGTGGAAAGCATCTCCCGCGGCATCTACGACCGCGACAACCCCGAAAGCCGTGAACTGATCGCTGATGTAAACCCGACCTTCAACTGGGTGCGATTGGCCCAGCGGGTGCCAGTGCGGATTCATATCGATGAAGTGCCGCAAGGCGTGCTGTTGGCGGCGGGGATCACCTGCACCGTGATCGTCGACCAAACGCAGAATTGAGATGTGGGGGCAGATCAGGCACTGCTTCAGGTTTTTGCGTGGGCTCTTATTTTTCGTCGACGTTTGACCCGCAGCATGCTGACGTAGCGGCGATGGTTTCTTGTGTTAAGGATCAGCAGGCAGAACAGCGATTGAAACAATGGAAATAGCGCAAACAAGGTAACGGGGTGGTTACCTAAGTATTCCGCTGCAAGCAAAGCGTTCAAAATTGCAACACTCACAAGTGCGGGGGGGCCTGAGCGAAACCCCCTCATTACCAAGGCTAAACCAATGCACATACTCATCACGAGTATGACGCTTGCCGCTACCGCGTATGCGCTGGGGAGATAGTGGATTCGGGTGTAGTAAGACAGACTATGTGACAGATTGCCCGCGCTACTGACCAAGTTCATCGAAACCGCGGTCCCTACAGTGAAAGCAAAGCGCTTGGTGTAGATGCGAACTGTACCGGGGCGCTGCGAGGGCTCGACTTTAGTGATCATAGCTCTCGAACTCCTCATAAATTGCGATGATGATGTGGTTGGTATTTCCAGATAGGCTGCTGCCAGTCACGGCAAGAATGGCGCCCAGCTGATCGCCAAGTTGAAGGAGAATGTCCTGGCGTAGTTGGGGATTGCTAAAGCGTTTGGGAAGTTTTCCGGCCAGCTGTTTTAGTCGGATTATTTCGCGGGGATGACGGGGGTTTTGCAGGCGTAGTATTTCGTTGGTCAGTTTTGCGCGATCCTGGCGGCTCATGTGTCTCAAAATATCAGTCAGGTTGCGACCCGTCGCATGTTTGATAGTCATGACAGTTCTAACTGTGACAAAGCTAGTGCTTCCTGCGCCAACCAATGAAATGCCGTCTAAGGCCAAACTCATTGTCTGATACCAATTCAAGCTGTCGTAATAGTCGTTTTCTGCCGGGTTGGTGAGTTCTTTGTAGGTTCGCCAAAGACCGTTGATACATTGCACGCCACTAGCAGCAGCAGCCGTGTAAGCAATGTAAGTGACTGCAAGACTTGAACCCGCGCTAAGGGGAGCCGCCGCGACGCCTGCCTTGGCGAAGTAGATTCCAAGTACAGCACCGCCGCATGATAGAGCCATTCCCGATGCTTCTTTCCACAGCTGCGACTCACGCGACGAGCTTGCCGCGAGTTGCGCATACTCATCGGCAGACATCGCCGGCCCTGCCACTTCCCGCACGATCACTCGCTTGGGCCTGATACTGCACAACGGCACAAATTCGCGCAGCACCGTCACCTGATAGTCGCTGCCAATATGCACCACCCCAGCCCCGACGATGGCTGGGATGGCGTCGATGGTTCGATAAAGCTCAGGCAGGTCCAGCAGGCTGGTCAATCGCTGGCGAGTCGTGGTGTGTGCATCCGGCACACCGCTTCGTATGAAGTTGCTAGGCATCCTTTCAACTGTAAGGAGACAGAGGTGAAAGAGCCTGTGGATAGTTTCCTGGTAATGATGTCAGGCAGTTCGCTGTTTTATGTAGGAACTGGCCGGGTAGTTATTTCACTGCGCGACATACGTCTCATGCAAATGCCGCCACAACAGCGCACCACTGGCCTGTTTCTCGAACACCACGGTGGCGCGGCGGTCGGTCTGGGTGCCGCTGTCGTCCACTTGATGTTCGCGATAGGTCACCGTGGCGCCGCGCGCGTGGCGGTCAATCCCGGTCATTTCGCTCAAGGTGATTTTCAAGCCAGGGCGCATGCCGCCCAGGCGGGTGAACAGCGCCTTGACGCCGGCCGCATTCACCCGTGCGCCGGTGGCGGGGGCGATCATGCTGAAATCCGGAGAGAAGCGTGCAAGCAGGTTTTCCAAGGTTGCGTCGGGCGCAACGCCGGCAAACCATTGTTCGATCTCGACGTGGGTCTGGATTACTTCTTCGAAAAAGTCGCTGTAGTCGATCATTTACATACTCCCATTCAAACCAAAGCGTTTTTTCAACACGGTTTCCAATAATCCTTTGGGCAACCACGCCGCCAGCAGCGGCAACGCCCGGCTGCCATTGCCCGAGCGCAACAGGCGCGGCGGTTGCGATTGTTGCACCGCCTTGAGCACATCGGCCGCGAACACGGTTGCGGGTGTCGGTTTGTCCTGGGACGCCTGGCTGCGCGCACGAATGCCATCGCGCAACGGCCACCAGGGCGATTGATCGTTGATCAGCAGTTCGGCCTGGGCGCCGGCGTTTTTGGCGAAGTGGGTGTCGATAGCCCCGGGTTGGACCTCCATGACGCGCACGCCAAAGGGCGCCAGTTCCATGCGCAGGGCATCGCTCAACGCATGTACGGCGGCCTTGGATGCGCAGTAAGCACCGGCGAACGGCGTGACCAGCACGCCGGAGACGCTGCCGATATTCACCACCAGGCCCTTGCGTTTGCGCAAGGCCGGGAACAGCGCCTGGGTCACGCCGACAATGGAAAATACGTTGGTTTCGAACTGGCGCTGCATGGCCTCGGTGCCGCCGTCGAGCAGCGGGCCCATGGCGCCGTAGCCGGCATTATTGATTAGCACGTCCAGCTCGCCCAAGTGTGCGGCCAGGGCTTTCAGCGCGGTGGCATCGTTGACGTCCAACTGCACGGCGTGAAAGCCGGCTTGGTTGAGGGCAATCACGTCATCCTTGCGGCGGGCGCTGGCCAGCACGTCATAGCCGGCGGCTTTGAACGCCTCGGCCAGGGCGCGGCCGATACCGCTGGAGCAACCGGTGATCAATACGTTGGGCATGGAGAGTCCTTTATCAGTCCGCGAAGCTGCCTTGCAGATGCTCGGCACGAAATTCCAGGGTTTGCGCGCGGTAACCGGGGCGTAGCGGTGGGGTGGGCAGGCAATCGTCCCAAGTGGCGCCGGCCTGCAACTCGCCGGGGCCGCGATAGCGCGGGGCGGCGTAGACGTTGTCGGCCAGGTTCACGGTGTCGCCCGGTGCGTAGGCCGCGACGCGCCAGCGCAGTTCGGTGAGGGGCACGTCGTTGCCGTTGTTCAGGGTCAGCTTCAGTGGCCGATCGGCTGGGCAGTCCTGCGGCGCGTAGGTGATGCGCAGTTCCAGGCGCGCCAATTGTGAGGCTTCGCGGTTGTCCAGCCAAACCACCCAAACGGCCACGCAACCCAGGCCCGCCAAGGCCGCGAGGGACACCGGCAGTGCTTTGGCCGGGTAGCGCAGCAGCAGGATCAGCCAGGTGATGATCAGAAGAACGCCGAAGAACATGGAGACCACCTCGAGTTTGGAACCAGCATCCTAACTTAAGCGTAGGAGGGATGGGGCAGCTCCAGACACAAGAAGGCGTATCTCAGGAGACCTTCATACGGCTACAGAGCGGTGACGATCAACGCAGATCACTTCACGCGACGGTGTGGGAACCGGTTTGAATAAACTTCCACACAGTTTGTGCAAGGACGCCTGGCGGTCAAAAACGGAACCCAACGTTACCCTTCTAAAAGGTGAAGTACTTATGAAGATTTCAGACGCTGTTGCGAGCCTTTCCACCCCTCTCAGCGTATCCACACCCGCAGCGGCTTCCAGCCAGTCACGGGACGTTGCTCAACCGGATGCCAGCGCCCTTGAGTCGCGCTCCGGACCTCGTATGCAGAACTTGGGGCTTACAAGTTTGCGACAAACCGTTCTTCAAGGCCTCGGCGATACGATCCGTTCGCACGTATTGCCATCTTTGGTGCTTCACAGCAACGACAGTTCTAGAGACAAAGCCTTTGGAGCAGCCTTGACGTTCGCTGGTGGTATGGCGAAGGTGGCTGGCAAGAAGATGGCAGGCTCGGGTGGCCTTTCCTCTAAAGTGGCGGGTTCGGCGCTGATGTGGGGCGGCAAGGCGGCGGAGAAAATCGGCAAGGACACGTATAAAAATGCTGAGCCCAAGGATCATGGCAATTACAACGCGTTTGCCCCGCGTAACTGGGCTCGTTAACCACAGGCCCGATACCCCGCAAGGGAGTGTCTGGCTGTTTTGACGGTCATTGAACAAAAAAGCCCCCACCCAACCCACTGCGGATAGGGGACGCAATGGGTTGGGCGAGGGCTTCTTGTACGACTGTTTTACTGCGCGATAGTTTTCACCGACACGCCACGTTCGATCGGCGTCGAGCGGCCGTAGATGTCTTCGAAGCGTTCGATGTCGTCTTCGCCCAGGTAGCTGCCCGATTGCACTTCGATGATCTCCAACGGGATCTTGCCTGGGTTGCGCAGGCGATGCACCGAAGCAATCGGGATGTAGGTGGACTGGTTTTCGGTGAGCAGGAACACGTTCTCGTCACAGGTCACTTCGGCGGTGCCGCTGACCACGATCCAGTGTTCGGCGCGGTGGTGGTGCATTTGCAGCGACAGGCACGCGCCCGGCTTGACCGAGATGTGCTTGACCTGGAAGCGGCCGCCCATGTCCACCGAATCGTAGGAGCCCCACGGACGATACACTTCGCAGTGGTTCTGGGTTTCGCTGCGGCCCTGTTCGTTGAGGGTGTTGACCATCTGCTTGACGCCCTGGACCTTGTCCTTGTGGGCAATCATCATCGCGTCCTTGGTTTCCACCACCACGATGTTGTCCAGGCCGATCACCGACACCAGTTTGCCGTTGCCATGCACCATGCAGTTGCGGCTGTCCTGGATCACCACGTCGCCCTTGCTCACGTTGCCGTTGGCGTCTTTGTCGTTGACCGCCCACAACGACGCCCAGCAACCCACGTCGCTCCAACCGGCGCTCAGCGGCACTACGCAGGCGCGTTGGGTTTTTTCCATCACGGCGTAGTCGATGGAGTTGTCCGGGCAGCAGGCGAATGTCGCGTCGTCGAAGGACACGGTGTCGGCGGTCTGCTCGCTGCGTTCCAGGGTCAGTACGCAGGTGTCGTAGATGTCCGGATCGTGTTTTTTCAGCTCTTCCAGGAACCGGCTGGCACGGAACAGGAACATGCCGCTGTTCCAGAAGTAACCGCCGCTTTTGACGAACTCGACGGCGCGTTTTTCATCGGGTTTTTCCACGAACTGTTGCACGCGGCTCACGCCTTCGGGCAGCAGCGAATCGTTGGTGGACTTGATGTAGCCATAGCCGGTTTCCGGACGGGTGGCCGGCACGCCGAACAGCACCATCTCGCCACGCTCGGCGGCTACGGTGGCCAGGGCCAAGGCACGCTGCAGGGCTTTCTGATCGTCAATCACATGGTCGGCCGGCAGCACCAGCATCAGCTCGTCGCGGCCTTCGTTGACCAGCATCATCGCGGTCAGGGCCACGGCCGGTGCGGTGTTGCGGCCAAACGGTTCCATCAGGATGCGCTGGCATTCGAGCTTACGCGCGGCCAGTTGCTCGTTGACGATAAAGCGGTGGTCCTTGTTGCAGACCACGATCGGGGAGTCCATGCCTTCGAACACCAGGCGTTCCAGGGTTTGCTGGAACAGCGTGTGCTCGCCGGTCAGGGCCAGGAATTGCTTGGGGAACTGTTTACGGGAAAGCGGCCAAAGACGTGAGCCGCTACCACCGGAAAGGATTACTGGGATCATGGGTGTTTCTCCTTGAATTGATTTGGGTCAGAGCCTGTGGGAGGGGGCTTGCCCCCGAGGCGGTGTTTCAGTCGGTACATCTGTTACTGAACCACCGTCTTCGCGAGCAAGCCCGCGCCCACAGGGGGAGCGTCAATTTCAAAAGCTAATCAGCGGGTCGACACAGGGCGTTTCACCCACACTGGCGACAGACTCGAACCCGAGCCCGTGACATACAGCACCGCCGCTTCACCACGTTCCAACGCAACCGGCTTCACATCGCCGACTTTCTTGTCACCGTCATACAACGCCAGGCTCACCTTCACCGGGTTGATCTCGCGCTCGCCGCGGCCTTTGGCGGCCACCGACTTGACCACATCGGTCTTGCCATCGGCGGTTTTCAGGCTCAGGGCCTTGTCGCTGAGGTTCTGCACGCGCACCAGGGATTTCTGCTTGTTCTTGAACGGCGGTTCTTCGATCAGCTGTGGCTGACCGCTACCGCTGTTGACCAGGGTGTAGTAGTGATCGGCGGCGAGTTTGACCGGCACGGTCTGGCTGCCGACTTTGGCGCTGTAGTCACCGCCAGGCATAAAGCTGAAGTCGCTGCTGGCCAGTGGGGCCACTTCGCTCAGGTTGGTGTTGCCAACGGTGGCGCTGACTTCCTGGTTGCTGGCGTTGTAGACACGCACGAAGCTCGAACCTTTTGGCGCGGTCGGGCCGTACAGGGCGGCGTCACCACCGGCGAAGGCCGACATCGATACGACGCTCAGGCCGGCAGCGATGGCCAGAGTCTTGGCGAGACGACGAGGAGTTGTAGTGAAAGTCATGTGAGTTACCTCTCTTTCAGTTTTGCGCCCGTTCGGGCGTCTCGGATTTTTCAAGGGTGTTGAGTGCCATGTTTTGTTGGCGCGAACCGGCTTGTTTAAGTTGCGCAACCCACGATGGGTCGGCATCACCGATTTCGTTGTTGACCGGCAGATAACGTTCAGGGAACTCCCAGATCAGCACCTGGGGCGGGCTGTTCTTGAAGTCGTCGCTTTTGAGGTAGCTGAGCATCGGCAGGATCGGGCCGTGGCCGTCTTCGGCATAGCTGATTACATCGCTGCCCAAGGCTTGCTTGAGGGCGCCGACGAAGTTCCAGTTGGGGTTGGCGCTGTAGCTGGTGCCCACCAGCGCCACTGGGGTTTCGCTGTCGCTGAACAGCGCGTCGTCGCCTTTGGTTTCGGCCAGGTGCGTGACGCGTTTTTGCAGCGGCTCTTTAGGTGGCATCAGGTTTTCGAACAGCGGGTCCAAAGGCAGGAACAGACGCAGGTCGCCTTTATGCGGCTCGGTTTTTTCGGCCTCGGTGACAAAGCGCTGTGGCTCGCCACTGAGCGGGGTCTGCTCGGCAATCGCCTTGGCCAGTTGCTTGGCGGCGACTTCCGCGCCGTCCGGCGTCCAGTGGGTGTCGGTGCGCAGGAACACTTGCTTGCCGCTCAATTTGGCCTGTTGCAGCGGGCCAAGCAGGTCGGGGGCCGGGATCTTGTCGGCGGCGACACGGGCGTGGAAGTCCTGATACAGGTTGGCGTGGATGCTGGCCGGCTTCACTTCACCCAAGTGTTCTGGGTACAGGCGTACCTTGGCCGGCACGATCGCCATCACCAGTTGAATGCCCTGGGCCTTGAGCTTCTGGCGCACGCCTTCGACCAGCGCGTAGTTGCCTTCCAGGTTCTGGTCTTCGTTGACGGCGGGGTTGAACTCCTCGTCGCTGTACAGCCAGTGATCGCGGCCCAGCACCACGCCAGGACGGCCTTCGTTGAACAGCTTGTAGTCCAGCGCGGCCCACAGGTTGGTGCCCAGGCGTTTGATCGGGAACTCGTCGTCGTAGTGGGTTTCGACGGCTTTGGTCCAGCGACCGTTGAGCACAGTGGCGTCGGCGTTGGTGCTAAAGCCGAAGAAGCTGCGCAGCGACCAGGCGCCCAGTGCCAACAGCAGCACCAGGAACAGGCCGATATAGAGGACGCGTAATGAACGGGTCATGGTCGGCTCCCTCAGAATTGGAAGTAAAGGAACGGCGAGAAACTCTGCGCCGACAGTTTGAGAATCGACGCGACGAACAGCAGCAGCACCGCAGCGCGCATGGCGTAGCGTGGCCAGTCAGCGGTCCAGTAGGCCGGTTGCACGGCAGCGTCCTGGCCCACGGTGAAGCCGGGCTGGTGGATGCTGCCGGGGTTGTCGCCCGGTACGGCCTTGATCAGGCTCGGGTCGGCTGGCTTGGTTTTGTCGGCGGGGCGGTTGGTGTAGAAGTCGCGCAGGCCGAAGAACGCCAACGTCGCATACGCCACCACCAGGGTTGCCACTTGCAGGCCAGTGAGGCTGGCGCGGTTGAGTTCCGACAGCGACCACTCGCCAAAGCTGAACATCGCACCGTACATACGGCCGGCGACGTGCAGGTTTTCGGCGCGGAAGATCACCCAACCCATCACCACCAGCAGGAAGGTGAAGGCCCAGCGCAGCACATTGAAACTGCGCGGCGCGGTGTTCAGGCCGATGGCTTTTTCGATCGCCAGCCACATGCCGTGCCAGGCGCCCCACACGATGTAGGTGATGTTCGCGCCGTGCCACAGGCCACCGAGCAGCATGGTCAGGAACAGGTTGCGATAAGTGATCAGCGTGCCTTTACGGTTGCCGCCCAGGGTGATGTAGAGGTAGTCACGCAGCCAGGTCGACAGGCTGATGTGCCAGCGGCGCCAGAACTCGGTGATCGACTGGCTGATATACGGCTGTTTGAAGTTTTCCATAAAGCGGAAACCCATCATCAAGCCCAGGCCAATGGCCATGTCGCTGTAGCCGGAGAAATCGAAGTACAGCTGCGCGGTATACGCCAGCGCGCCGAGCCAGGCATCCCCGGTGGTGGGGTTTTGCAGGGCGAAGCAATGGTCGGCCACCACCGCCAGGGTGTCGGCGATAAAGACTTTCTTGATAAAACCCTGCATGAACCGCGTGCAGCCCTCGGAGAACTTATCCAGGGTGTGGGTGCGGTTGTTGAACTGGTCGGCCAGGTCGCGGAAACGCAACACCGGGCCGGCGATCAGGTGCGGGAAAATCGCCACGAACGCCGCAAAGTCGATGAGGTTGCGCGTGGCCGGGGTGTCGCCACGGTACACGTCGATGATGTAGCTGATGGACTCGAAAATGTAGAACGAGATACCGATCGGCAACAGCACGTGGGTCAGGATGAACGGCTCCAGGCCCATCGACTTCATCATCACGTTGATGCTGTCGACACCGAAGTTGGCGTACTTGAAGTAGCCGAGGATGCACAGGTCGACGGCCACGCCGAGCAGCAGCCAGCGTTGGGCCGGTTTGGTGCGCACACCGGCGGCACCGACCTTGAGGCCGATCCAGTAATTCCACAGCGTCACGGCGGCGAACAGCGCCAGGAAGTCCACTCGCCACCAGGCGTAGAACACGTAGCTGGCAATCAGCAGCAGCAGATTGCGATAGCGTTGCCCGCTCAAGTAATACAAGCCGAGAAAGATCGGCAAGAACAGAAACAGGAACACATTGGACGAGAAAACCATCCCGATCTCTCCATGTTTAACCAACAGTCAAGGGCCAGAGCCCCCCCCAAACCCCCCACGAAAAAACGGGAGGCGGTACTACATTCCTACTGACGAAACCGGCTCAAAAATGTGGGAGGGGGCTTGCCCCCGATGGCGGTGTAACAGTCGCCATCTGTGTTGAATGACACCCTGCTATCGGGGGCAAGCCCCCTCCCACATTTTTTACCGAGTTCGCTCAGGAACCTTTGTTGCCTTTTTCATGCGTCGGGTCGTAGACCTTGGTCAGGTCACCCCCGAGGCGGAAGGTCTTGAACGGCTGCATGCCATGCTTGCGTTCGATCACATCCGGTGCACAGGTGTAGAGGTTGCAGAACGGTTCGAGCCAGGCGAATTTCATGGCCTGCTTCAGGTCCTTCATGTCCTGTTCCTTGCCGTTCTTCTGCTCGAAGATTTCCGGGTCTTTCACCCCGGCCAGCACCTTGTCGCCCAGGCGCTTGAGCGCGCTGTTGTTTTCCTGGCGCAGGTCCACGCCGTTGACCAGGGCGAAACTGGCGATCATCGACAGCGGCGGCAAGGCGTAGTTGTGGTACGACAGCGCGCGTTGCTGGCGCTTTAATTCGTTAGGCAGGAAACCTTGGTCGTCGACCTGGTTCACACCGACCTTGTATTCCTTCACCGCCCAATCGAACAGGTCGCGGCGGTTGGTGGCGATGGAGGTTGCCATCACCGACCAGGCGGCCCAGTAGGAGTGGTTGTTGGTCTTCTCCAGCGGCAGGTTGTCCCAGTCGCTCACTACCTGATCGGCCAGTTTGTTGAACCAGGCTTCGATCAGCTGCGACTCCTGCTGGTGGTTGGCCAGCGGGTGCGAGTCGGAGAACTTCAGGCGCACATAGGCCGAGGCCATGCTGCCCAGCGCCCATTTGCGCATGGACTTGCCGGTGTGGTTGAAGTCCTTGGACATCAGCGCATCGGCCTTGGCCCAGGACACCAGCCAGTTCAACGTGCATTCGAGCTGCTCCGGACGACCGTCGCGCATGAACTGCATCACGCGCTTGCTGGTGTCTTTTTCCAGCTTGGTAATGTCAGCGGTGCTGTCGCGGAACGCCTGCTCGGACTGCACATTCAGCGTGGCGCGTGCCTTGTCCGAACCTTCGTACTTGCTGCGAAATTGCAGCGGCCCGGTGTAGGGCGTGGGCATGGTGTCGCAGTTTTCCTTGAAGTCGCCGGTCTTGAACGCTTCGATCGGTGCGAAATAGCCCTGGGGCGGACGCAGCGGCGCGGCGGCGTTGACGGAGCCGGCGAACATCGCCAGGCCCAGCAGGGTAGGGAGCATCAGCTTTTGCATAAGTAACCTCACTTCCCGAGTTGGGCGGTCTGTTGACCACCGCTTGGGAATACGTTGCGTGTGCAAATTTTCGCTTCGACCTTCTGCGCAGCAGTGCCCTTTTCCGGGCCCTGCACTTCCACGGCCAGCAAGTTCTGCGAGGCCCAGTCTTCGTCGGTGCGCAGTTCAAAGGCGAAACGCCCGTCTGTATCGGATGTTTCGGGTTTCTCGATCTTGATGTCCTCGTGGCGCCCGTTCATGTACCAGAGGGTGGCTTGCAGGGTTTTCACCGAGGTGTCGGCGAAGCGGATGTCGACCTGATGGTTGGCGTTGCGCAGGTCTTTGTTCGAACTGTTGACCAGCAATTCGTTCTTGCCCGGTTTCAAGGTGGCGCTGGCGCTCATCTGCGCGGGCTTGCCTTCGCAGCCGTTGTCCAGCAGCGACATCATCTGGCGGTAGATGGTCTCCTGGTCGAGGCGATACAGCGGTGAGAATTCCCAGATCAGGATTTTCGGGGGGCTTTTCTGGAACTCGTCGCTGCCCAGGTACTGCAGCATCGAGCCTTCCAGGCCGCCGCCGGGGAAGGCGACGTTGAGGATGTCGGCGCCGATTTCTTCTTCCAGGAACCCGGCGAAGTTGTAGTTCTTGCCGCTATGGCTGGTACCCACCAGGGTGATCTGCGGGTTGCCGGAATCGCCGAACAGGTCGCCGTCGCCCGCTTCGCCCTTAGGCTCGGTGGTGAACTGGTCCATGTACTGGATCGCGTAACTGGTGCCGCACAGTTGCCCGGCCATGTTGTGCAGGGTGCCGGTCTTGCCCATGCGCCCGGAGCGCTTGGTTTCGAATTCACGCTTGGGAATATCGGCGAATTCCGGCATTTGCTTGACCTTGGCCGCGACGATTTTCGCGGTGCGCTGGGCGCCGTATGGGGTCCAGTGTTGGTCGCCACGGAAGTAGAAATCGTGGGCCGGTAGTTCGTCGGGCAACTGCTCGTTGGTCAGCGGCGACAGGTCCGGCACCACGTAACCCATCTTGGCGAAACGGCCGAGCATGGTCTTGTAGTTGGTCAGGGCCTTGTCGAAGTCGTACGAGGCTTTCTCTGCGGGATTGAGCTTGTTGCGGTTCACCAAGCCACGGGTCGGCTGGTAGACCACCACCAGTTCCACGCCTTTGCTTTTGAACGCGTCATGCAACTGCTGCATGCGCTTGTAGCCGGCCGGGGTGGTGTCGAACTCGGTGCGCAGGTCCTCCTGGGTACGGAACAGCCAGTCGCCCTGGGCTTGCACCAGGGTGGTGAAGTTCTGCTGGTAGCGCGTGGTGTAGTTCTTCGCGTCGTGGGCGGCCGGGCACAGGCTGCAGCACGGTTCGGCGGTAAAGGTCGGTGCCTTGACTTCGTCGGCGCGCACGCCCTGGCTGGCCGCGAGCAGGCCGAGGGTCAGACCCGAGAGGCTCAGCAGTTTGATCATGTGTGGGTGCATAAGGGTCATCCTCAGTCCTGCATTTCGGTCTGGCGTTCGACAGGGTCGATCAGCACGGCTTTCTGCTGGCGCACCAGCAGGTCGAGAATTTCTTCCTGGCGATCGCCGAGGACGCCGGAGAAGCTGATACCGCTGGATTTGGTCGGCGCCAGCATCGACACGCGATACAGCTCGATACTCAACGGCGAGTCGATGGACAGCGGCCCGCTGCCGTTCCCCGCCAGTTCCCCGCCGACCACGATCAGGGAAACCTTGGCGTCGAACGGGTCGAGGGCGATGTCGCGGTCGGTGTCGGTCAAGTCCTTGATGTGGCCGTAGACGCCGGTCAAACCGTTGGCCATCGCGACGTTTTCGTACAGCTTGATGTTTACGCTGTTACGCACGCGGATGCCGTGGCGGCGGTTACTGATCACCTTGTTGCCCCACAGCAGGTTGTCGCCGCTCTCATAGAGGGTGATGCCGTCGGTGTGGTTGCGGTAGATCTCGTTGTCGGCGATCAGGTTGTTGACGCTGTTACGGTCGATCACCAGGCCCGAGAGTTTGTTGTCGTAGCTTCGGTTGTTGAAGATGAAGCTGTCGTTCACTTCCCGGGAAATGATGATGCCGTGCTTTTTCTTGGTGCCGTAGACGGTGTTGTCCGCAATGATCAGGCCGTGGGAACGGTCGTGGGGGTCAATGCCGTAGACGATGTTGTCTTTGTAGGTATTGCCCTTGATCACAAAGCCGGTGGTCTCGTAGCAGTAGAAGCCGTACCACATGTCCGAGAACTCGGAATCGATGATCCAGCCGGTCGGCTCAGGGCGCTTGAGCACCTTGGCCATGTTCGGCGTGTACTGGGAAATACTCACCCCGTACGACTTACTGTTGGCGTAGCCGAAACTGGCCATTTTGCTGTTGGCGACGTAGGTCTCGGTGCCGCCCCAGGCCAGCAGGAACGGGCGGAATTCCTTGGGCGACTTGAACAGCGCCGGGCCATTGGCCTTTTCGCTCCAACCGGTGATTTTGGTGTCGCGCACAAACAGCTGGCCGTCGTTGATCAGGAACGAACCGCCTTCCTGGGACAGGCGCAGCTCTTGGGTGCGCTTGTCGATTTCGAGGATGCCCTTGCGCCCGACCACGATCGGCAACTTGGCCAGGAACACGCCCGGCGAGGTTTCGCTCAGGTACTGCTTGGGCACTTTGCCCAGCAGGTCCTTGAGGTTCATGTAGCCGTCGTCGATAAAGATCGCCTGGGGAATGCCATGCTGGCGCACCACCCATTCGGCCATCTTGTTATCGCCGCCGATAAAGTCCTTGAGCGCGTCTTCCTGCATCATGCGACGGATGCTGATTTTGCCCGGCTTGGTGCGTACGATCTTTTTTTCCATGGCCGCGGCGGTGTAGCCCGACAGGTCGGGCAGGGCCGGCTTGGCCATTTCCAGCGGCGCGGTCGGCGGGCTGGAAATGGTGTAGGTCTTGGCCTGTTGCAGTTCCTTGGCGATGGTCGGCGCCTTGGCCGTCGTATCGGCAAACGCGGTGGTACTGGCCACCAGCATTGCCGCGACGAGTAGGCTTTGAGCATTCATTGCGCAGGCTCCCATCAGAATTTCCAGATCACGTCGACAAACGCGCGATGCATGTACGAGTCGACCTGGCTGCCGTAGGCGTCACCCGGTTTGAACACACCCGCACGCAAACGCACCAACGCCGACGGCTCGTCGATCGACTGGCTGAGCGCGGCCGGCAGCAAGCCGGTCTTGAAGTACTTGGTGACCACCAGGTCCATCTCCTGACCCAGGTCTTTCTTTCCGTCTTCCAGCGGCAGGGACGTGCTGGAGAGGATCGCGCCGGTCACGTCGTCGGTGTTGTTTTGCACCGCGTCGATACCGTTGCTGCCCACTGGCTTGTTGCCGTCCACGCGCCAGAACTTGTGGTACACCAGGCTGGCGTCGTAGTCCTCACGCAGTTGCCACGAACCGAACAGGCTCATGGATTGCATGTTGTTCATCTCGCCGCGAAACGCTTCGCCGAAGCGATGCACACGGGATTGGGTGCCGGTCCAGTTCGAACGGTTGCTCTGCAGGCCGTTCTGTTCGTATTCGGCGCTGGCGCGGGCATAGGCCGCACCCACTTGCCACTGCGGGTCGAGACGCAGGCGGATACCCAGGTCGGTGGCCCAGCCGTTCACGTTATCGCTGCGCTTGGCCTGGTCCGGGCGGCTGCCGTCTGCTTTGAGGGCGTTGACCGTGTCGCGGTCGCCCTGCATACCGGTGACGCTGGCCCAGTAGTTGACGGTGTTGGTGTTGCGCCAGTTGTAGGCGTCGCTGTTGGCTTCGATGCCGAGCCAGGTCAGGTCGCCGTTCTCGCGCTTATCCAACGAGTCGGTGGGCACGCCCGGTTCCGGGTAATCCAGCTTGCCGTCGTCATGGGTGTGATGGCCGCGCAGGCCGATCCACTGGCCCGGCATCCACTGGTAGGAGGCGTCGGCGTAGAAGTGCTGGCGGTCCTTGTCCTTGGGCGACAGTTCCTTGAGGTCGGTGCGGTATTCGCTGAAGCGTTCGGCGGCGCCCACATTGGCTTTGAGCAAAGTGGTGTCGAAGGTCCAGTTCAGCGCTTCGATATTGGTGTCGCGCCATTGGCCGTCGTCGTTGCGCAGGCGCTGGCGGCCGAACTTGAGGATCTCGCCGGGGTAGGGCGTGAAGCC
This sequence comes from Pseudomonas sp. efr-133-TYG-23, assembly GCF_030209215.1. Lineage (NCBI taxonomy): Bacteria > Pseudomonadati > Pseudomonadota > Gammaproteobacteria > Pseudomonadales > Pseudomonadaceae > Pseudomonas > Pseudomonas sp. efr-133-TYG-23. Next base: position 169,160 of record NZ_JARVSL010000002.1, read on the forward strand.
GCTGTAGCCAACCCAGAACTCACGCATCGCCAAGTAGTTTTTCTTGGCTTTGCGGTCGTCATTGGTGGTGGGCTGGTCTGCGTCATCGGCCGACTGTTGCAGGGTGTCGGTCTCGATAATGTCGCTGGACACCACCGCCTGGCCCATGGCGTAGGCGCTCCAGTTGCCGCTTTCGCCGTAGATCCACGGGCGCAGGTCCAGGCCGACGCCGTTGACGTCGCCGCCTTTCTGGGTGCCCAGGTCGCGGTCGTCTTCGGATTGCGCGGTGGCTTTGACTTCCAGGCCGAAATTTTTGGCTTCGGTCAGCGCGGCCAGGGTCGGGCACGACCACAGCAGGGCGAAGGTCAGGCCAATACCGGCCTTGACGAATGGGTTGAGCTTCATAGGGATTCCTCGCCGTCTTCTTCTTGCAGGGCGTGCAGTTGCAGCGTGCTTTGGGCCAGGGTGCCGCGCGCTGCCAGCTCCTGTTGCACCAGGCGTTGGCCTTGGGCGCGTTGTTCCGGAGTCAGCGGGGCTTCGAGCTGGGCGGCCAGGTCATTGGCCTCCGGCGTGTCCTGGGCCTTGGCCAACTGGCTGAAGACATAGGCATTGACGGGGTCGGGCTTGGTGCCCTTGCCTTGGGAAAACAATTGGGCGATGGCGAAATCGGCGCTGTTCTGGCCGTTGCGCGCAGCGGTCAGCAAGTGGTCCAGGGCCTTTTGCGGGTAGACCTTGCCCAGGTAGCCACGGCGATAGATCTGGCCGAGGTAGTAATCGGCGGCCACTTCCTTGCCCACGGCTTTTTCGAAATGCGCTTCGGCGGCCTTGGCATCGGCCGGCACCCACTTGCCTTCGTAGTAGAGTTTGCCGAGCAACAGTTCAGCGCGCGGCTGGTCGGCGGCGCGGCCGTTGTCCAGGTATTTCATCATTTGGTCGACGTCGCCCAGTTCGGGGAAGTCGTAGAGCAGTTGCGCCAGGCTGACCCAGGACGCGGGGTAGCCGGGGGCGATTTTTTCCAGCAGCGCCTGGGCCGTCTTTTCGTCGGTCTTGCCCAGGGAGGCATCACCCAATACGCGGGCAACGCTGTCGACCCGTTGAGCGGTGACGGTGCCACGGCTGTAGCCGGCTTCCATCTGCTTGAGCAGTTCGGCTTGTTTTTCTGGCTCGGCTTTCTTCTGGTAGACCGTAGCCAATTCGACGTAGCAAATATCGGTGGTGTTCAGCGCGGCTTTGCAGATGCGCTCCACATCATCCAGATGCTGATCGTAGGTGTTCTGGGTGCGATACAGCAGCACCTGGGCCAGGCCCGCTTCCGGATAACCCGCCGCCTGCCACTGACTGATCTGCTGCTGGGCATTCACATTGGGAAAGCTGTGAGGGTATTGCAGGTACAGCATCGCCAGTGGAATCAGGGTGTTGCCTTCGCCATTGGCAAAGGCTTTTTTCAGCAGGGTTTCGGCTTCGTGGTGCTCGGCCTCGGTGGCGCCGGGCTTGGCCACCAGCAGGCGACCCAGGCGCGCCTGGGCGCGGGGCGAAGTATCCGCTGCGGCGCGGTACGTGGCCTCGGCCTGTTTGATCTGCGCCGGGTCACGAGTGCCAACCTGGATATCGGCCAAGCCCACTTGGGCCTCGCTGTAACCCAGGTCGGCCAGTTGCTGGTAGTTCTGCTGCGCGGTGACGGTGTCGCCGCGCTTGAGCGCTTCATTGGCCAGGCGTTGGTCGGGCAGGCCAACGCAACCGGCCAGCGAGATGGCCAGGGCCAGCGCACAGTAGGCCGAGGCGAAGTGGGATTTGCGCTGTGCGGGAGATGGCTTGCCTGCGAGCGTATCGGCGCGGTCAGCCTGGTAAACCGAGTCGCCAGCATCGCGGGCAAGCCCGGCTCCCACAGGGGCCAGTGTTGTTGTCGAGATAAGGTTCACAGGCATGTCCTCGCTTACAGACCGTGAGCCATGGCTTTGTCGATCAGCCAGTTCAGCGATGGGCCGCGGTCGCTGATCACTTCCACCGGGCGGCCGGCGTAGGTGCTGTCCAGCGGGGCATCAGGCTTGATCTGCACGCGGATGTCGGAGGACAGGTCGGCGCTGTTCAGGCTGGTGCTGCTGACGATGGTGCCGGTGCGGGTCTGTTCTTCGTCGGCGACCTGGAAGCTCACCGGTGTACCTGGGCGCACGTCGGCGAACTGGCGATAAGTGAAGCGCGCTTCGACGTTGGCTTCGCTGCCGCGTGGTACCAGTTGGAAGATCACATCGCCCTTGCTGGCGTATTGGCCGTCGGCGACCAGTTGCTGCGCCACCACGCAATCGCAGGGCGAAGTCAGGGTGCCGGTCATTTGCTTGCCGAACAGCTCTTCGACTTTGGCCGGTTGCAGTTGGTCTTCGTCGAGGTGGCCTTTGAGCACATCGAGCATGCTGGTGCTGAAGGTGGCCAGTGGTGCGCCCTTGGCGGCGACCGCATCACCTTTGAGCAGGCTCTGCACGGTGCCGTCGCGCGGCATGGTCACGTTCATGCCCGGTACGCTGACCAGGCCGGCCTGGGCGTGGCTGACAAAGTACATGCTGTAGATCGACTTGAAGACAAACCCGAACGCTGCCAGGCCCACCAGGAAGATCGCCAGGCTGAAGGTCACGGCGCGCAAGCGACCGAAGGCGCTCATGTTGCTGCCGCCGTCCTTGACCTTGCGCGCCTTGGTGAAGTTGTCGCGCTGCAGAGTCGCCAGCACGTCGCCCATGGTCACGATGTCACCGGACAGGTGCGAGGTAATCAGGTGGCGCAGGGTGGAAATATCCTGGGCGTCGAGGTTCTGGAACTGGCAACCGGTGCGGCCGGTCTGGCGGTCGTAGGAGCGAATCTGCAGCTCGACGTCCATGGCCAAGCCAAGGTTATCGATGACGAATTGCAGACGACCCTTGTGCACTTCACCCACGTTCAGCGGCTGGGTGGCGGTGAACGCCAGGCCGCCGGCGGACAGGTCGATCACCCGTGCTTCGGTCTGGCTGCGGTCGGTGTTGAAGAAGCGCAGCTTGGCCGGGATTTTGACCCGGGCGTGCTGACGCTGGGCTTCGGATTCGTGGACAACGTTGGCGTTTACTTGGCTGTTCATGACGGTGTAATTCCTAGGTTAATTCAGGCTTGGCTGGGTCAGACCATCATCAGCAACACGGCGACGAAAATGCTGCCGGCGGAGAAGGTCATGGTCCGAGACGACCAGGTGTTGAACCAACGTTGAAAGCTGGCCAAATCGCGGGTCAGTTTGGTGTCCTGGCGGGTCCAGGACTGTTGATCAAGGCGGAAGAACACGTAGATCTTCACCAACGCGCCCATGATCTGGTTGTAATAGAGAATCAGTGGGTAGGCCGGGCCGATCTTGTGGCCGGAGCACGAAAGCAGCAGGGTCAGGATCAGGCGGGTGATGCCGATCCACAGCAGGTACGCGAGGATGAATGCGCCGCCGTACTTGAAGGTGGCGATGATTGCCACGGTCAGGCCGAGCAGCGAAGTCCACATGGACACGCGCTGATCGAACAACACGATGCTGGTGAACAGACCCAGGCGACGCACACCCAGGCCCAGGGCACGGGAGTTCTGACGCAGGTTGTTGCCGTACCAGCGGAACATCAGCTTGCGGCTGGCCTTGATAAAGCTCTTTTCCGGCGGGTGTTCCACGGTGTTGATCGCGGCATCCGGCACGTAGAAGGTGTCGTAGCCCAGGCGCATCAGGCTGAACCAGCTGGACTTGTCATCACCGGTGAGGAACTTGAAGCGGCCCAGGCGCCAGTGTTGCAGCGAGTCGCTTTCCACGTCGGCGATAAAGCCCGGGTCGGTGACCACGCTGGCGCGGAATACCGACATACGACCGGTCATGGTCAGTACGCGCTTGGACAGGGCCATGGAACACATATTGATGTGGCGTTGGGCGAAGCGCAGCTTGTGCCACTCGCTCATGATGTAACCGCCGCGCACTTCGCAGAACTCGTTGGTGGTCAGGCCGCCGACGTTGCCGAACAGCTGGAACCACGGCACGGTCTTGCGCACAACGCCTTCGGCGAGCACGGTGTCGCCGTCGATCACCGCCACGACCGCGCGGTCATCCGGCAAGTGACGCGAAATAGCACGGAAACCGAAGGCCAGGCCGTCGCGCTTGCCGGTGCCAGCGATACGCACAAAGTCGAGCTTGACGTGTTCTGGTGGGTTCATCTTTTCCCACAAGCTCTTGACCAGCAGCTCATCGGACATTTCCACCAGCGAGCAAACCACCGTGGTCGGGAAACCACAGTCGATCGCTTCACGGATCACCGAGCTGTACACCTGGGCGGTGGTCAGGGCATCGATGCGAAAACTGGTGACCATCAAAAACACATGGGACGGGTCGGCGGCCTTGCCCAGCTTGCGGACTTTGCGGCGCAGGTGCGGGTAGACCACATACAGGAACAGCATGCCGCGAAAGAAATGCGTAGCACCCATCGAGTAGCGCCAGATACCGACGGCGCCAATCAGGAAAATAAAATTCTTCGACTCGGAGTCGAATGTGCTGGCTGGCAAAGCCAGAGCTAGAAGCGCTAAAAGCGCCAGAAATACTAGCCAGCCAGTAGCTTGGTTTAACCGTTGCATATTTGTGTCCGTCACGGGGGAGTAGGGCCACAAGCGGCAAGCTATAAGCTGAAAAACGATCGCTTCTAACTTGCCGCTTGCCGCTTGAAACTAGCCGCTGCCCCTTACCAACAGATGCCTTCAGTACGGCCGCTCGCGCTGGTTGCCTTGGACATGAAGCCCACCAGATCGACCACTTGCTTACCTTCCGGCGCGTTATGGGCCAGGGAGCGGAACTTCTCGTCGCGGTTGCCCAGGATGATCACGTCGGAGTTGTTGATCACATCGTCGAAGTCCGAGTTGAGCAGGGACGACACGTGAGGGATCTTGCCTTCGATGTAATCCTTGTTGGCGCCGTGAACACGCGCGTATTCGACGTTGCTGTCGTAGATGCTCAGGTCGTAGCCCTTGCCGATCAGCATCTCGGCCAGCTCGACCAGCGGGCTTTCACGCAGGTCATCGGTACCGGCCTTGAAGCTCAGGCCCAGCAGGGCGACTTTGCGTTTGTCGTGGCTGGAGACGATGTCGAAGGCGTTCTGCACCTGGGACTCGTTGCTGCGCATCAGGGAGTTGAGCAGCGGTGCTTCCACGTCCAGGGAGCCGGCGCGGTAGGTCAGGGCGCGAACATCTTTTGGCAGGCACGAGCCGCCGAAGGCGAAACCTGGGCGCATGTAGTACTGGGACAGGTTGAGGGTCTTGTCCTGGCAGACCACTTCCATCACTTCGCGACCGTCGACGCCGACCGCCTTGGCGATGTTGCCGATTTCGTTGGCGAAGGTAACTTTGGTGGCGTGCCACACGTTGCAGGTGTACTTGATCATCTCGGCCACGGCGATGTCCTTGCGGATGATCGGTGCGTCGAGTTCTTCGTACAGCGACTGCAGGACATCGCCGGAGGCTTTGTCGAACTCGCCGATAACGGTCATCGGTGGCAGGTCGTAGTCGGCGATGGCGGTGGATTCACGCAGGAATTCCGGGTTGACCGCAACACCGAAGTCGACGCCGGCTTTCTTGCCGGAGCAGTCTTCGAGGATTGGGATCACCACGTTGGCGACGGTGCCCGGCAACACGGTGCTGCGCACCACGATGGTGTGGCGGGTGGTCTTGTCACGCAGGACAAAACCGATCTCGCGGCATACCGATTCGATGTAGTTGAGTTCCAGATCGCCGTTTTTCTTGCTCGGCGTGCCGACGCAAATCATCGACAGGTCGGTATCGCGGATGGCTTCGGCGAAGTTGGTGGTGCCGCGCAGTCGACCCGTTTGGATACCCTGGCTCAACAGTTCGCCCAGACCCGGTTCAACAATTGGCGATTTGCCAGCGTTGATCAGGTCGATCTTTTCCTTGGAGATGTCCACGCCGACCACTTCGTGGCCACGGGCAGACAGGCAACCGGCACAGACTGCGCCAACGTAACCCAAACCAAATATGCTGATGCGCATCGCATTTACCTCATTGTCATTGAAGACGGTGTTAATCATGCCAATAGATGGCCGGAGTTCATGTTTGCAAGCGTCACTGTTTCCACGGAAGTTAGGCGAATAGACGCCGACTTACCGTGTACAGGCATGTTAAATAGTGAGTGACTAACTATTGCACTCAAGTTGTGCGCAACGTGGCCTTGTTATTGGGGCTTGCCCTCAAATGCAGCCGGCCTTCCTGGGAGAAGGGCCTGGCGCCAGTGCCGCAGAGCTTTGATACGGGCAATAAGCCTATAGATATCAAAGCTTTGGGATGTATCACTGACCCATTGGGGTAAGCACGACCTTGGCCTTATAGTTCGTGGCAATAATTCCTTATCGCCGCCTTTAACTAGTCAGTTGGTAATATGACCCATGAGTCGAAGTTGAATATGACAACTTCGCTACTTCCGTTGGTCGCCATGTAAGTCATCTCCTACAGAAACAGAGAATTTCGTTACCGGTGGTATGAGCGGCGCTTTAGGATGAAGTTCCTAGCCACTCATCCTGTTTCCTGAAATTTCTTGAAATATGAGGGGAGATGGCACTAGTACTATATTGATAGCACTTGCTATTTGGGCCAGTAGTTGTGGGGAGTTGGCACGCGGGGATAGTTTTGTGCCACTAGTGTTAAAAAAAACGGGTGCCACTACGAAAAAAATTGATGAATGTCGAGTGAAACTATTGATAGGGTTGTGTCGTGATATTTTTTGACGTCAAATAAATGACGATTTTCGATGTGAAGGGCGAACAGAAATGTGGAAGGGGTTTGCTCCCTATTGCTTTGTGTCAGTCAATTTATATATCGACTGATGCGCTGCCATCGGGGGCAAGCCCCCTCCCACATTTGCATTTTTTTGTCTGAGAGAGGCGGGTACGGCCTTATTCCGGTGCGTGGTCGCGCAGAAACACCAGGTTGTCCGGCTTGGACTGCTCCGCATTGAAGCGGTAGCCCTGTACATCAAACCCCTTGAGATTTTCGGGGTCATTGATGCGTTCTTCGATCACAAAACGGCTCATCATGCCGCGCGCCTTTTTTGCGTAGAAACTGATGATTTTGTACTGGCCGTTTTTCAGGTCCTTGAACTCGGTGTTGATGATCCGCGCGTTCAGGGCCGTGCGTTTGACCGCCGAAAAGTACTCATTGGACGCCAGGTTGAGCAGCAAATCGTCACCTTGGGCGGCCAGGGCTTCGTTGAGCCATTCGCTGATGCGTGTGCCCCAGAAGGCGTACAGGTCCTTGCCACGGGCGTTGGCCAGTTTGGTGCCCATTTCCAGACGATACGGCATCATCAGGTCCAGCGGGCGCAGCAAGCCATACAGGCCCGAGAGCATGCGCAGGTGGTCCTGGGCGTAGCTGAAATCGGCGTCGCTAAACGTTTCCGCGTTCAAGCCGGTATACACGTCGCCCTTAAAGGCCAGCAGGGCCTGCTTGGCGTTTTCGGGGGTGAAGGCGGGCGTCCAACTGCCAAAGCGCGCGGCATTCAGGCCGCCGATCTTGTCGGACACGTGCATCAATTCGCTGATCTGCGCCGGGCTGAATTCGCGCAGTTGCTCGATCAGTTCCTGTGAGTGATCCAGGTACTGCGGCTGGGTGAAGCGCGCAGTGACCGGCTTTGACTCGAAATCGAGGGTTTTGGCGGGGGAAATCACCATCAGCATGAAGTTGGCTCCTGTAATCGTGGGCGCGATTCTAGGGGCTTGGGCGATTTGACTCCACCTATGATGGCGATAGGCGCGATCCGCTATGATGGCCGGTAGTTCTGGAAAGGGAGACCCTGTGTGCGAATAGCGCTTTTATTGTCCGCTTGTCTGTTGTGCCTAAGCGCCCAGGCCGCGCCGGTGGACGTGGCCAGCCTGAACCGTGGCGCCTGGCCCGAAAAGCTCAGCACGCCGGCGCTGTTCGATGTGGGCTCGCGCGCCGAGATCCTGATGTTCGCCCACAGCCTGCTGGCCAGCGAGTCCCAGGATGAAGCGGCCCTTAAACAACGCCTGGGATTGAAGATCATCAACCTGGCGGCCATCAACGACCTGCGCCGTGAGCTGTGGCAACGCTTGCTGGAGAACTACAGCGTCGCCCAGCAGAGTTGCGAGGTGGATGCGTCGTTCTGCTACCTGGTGGAAAACATGGACGACCTTCGCGAGGAGGCCGGCAAGTTCCAGATCAGCGAAAGCTCCTTCTATATAGATTGGGCCGCCCCCAGCCATGCCTTCCATGAGCGCTACCTGGATGAACTGCTGCGCAAGGCCGCGCTGTTTCCGCAGATCAGCAGTGAAGTTGCGCGGTTCGGCGACCATGAACGCAATGGCGATGAATTCAATGACCGCCTGTTCCTGCTGACCTTCGACGGCGGCCCCGCGCCCGTCAGCGGCAACACTGATTGGCTGGCCGACTATCTGCGCAAACAGAAGATGAACGGGGTGTTCTTTGTCCTCGGTAGCAGCCTGCAAACCCGCGTGGAGCGCAGCTCCGCCGCCGACGTGCAGGCGCTGTACCAAGGCCAGTGTGTGGGCACCCAGGGCTGGCAGTACCGTTCCCATAGCCATTGGGTGGACTGGCAAAGTTCGATCACCCGCAGCGCCCAGTTGGTGCAGAACCTGATGCCGGAAAACTACCTGCCACTGTTTCGCCCACCCTATGGCCAGCGCCGCGCGGACAGCCAGGGGTTTTTCCAATCACAGGGCTTGCAGGTGGCGTTGTGGGACATCGATTCCCAGGACGAGCCGGGCAAGCTCAAGGCTGAAGAGTCGGCGCAGCGCGTGCTCACGCTGATGCTGTTATGGCGCAAGGGCGTGATTGTGTTTCACGACACTCAGGACAAGGCGCGGGTGGCATTGCCGTGGTTGCTGCAGGCGACCGCGCAGAGCGGCCTGGGTTGGCAGGACTGTCGCGAAGCGTTTCGATGAAGTGCCCGGCCCTATTGGGTTTGCGCAGGTTTCGGGGTGATTTTGTGCGACATTTCGATGCAGGCGGACTTCCGACTTTAACGGCGCAGCTGGCACTCGGCTAGTGCTATTCGTCATCCTGAAAAATAAACTTCAAAAAAGCGTCAAAGTGCTTTTTCCTGTCACACGTTTTGCGGTATTACGAAGTCAGATCGCCGAAACCTGCAGCACAGGTGGCGTCTTCCAAGACTCCTCATGTGGGCATGCACTTGACGTCACTCAGGTGCATTCGGTGGTCGAATCGAGGCGCAGCACCGCCCAGGTATTGCGTCGACTGGCTCCCACAAAAGGTGACCGAGTATGGATGATCATGGACGTAACCCTTCTTCCGACCAGCCAATCCTTTATGTGCTTGATACGAATGTATTGATCCACGATCCAAACGCACTGCTCAATTTCGAAGAACACCACGTCGCCATCCCGATGATCGTGCTTGAGGAGCTCGACAAACTCAAAAGCGGCCACCACAGCGTTGCCGCCGAATGTCGCCAGGCCATCCGCCTGATCGACAAGACCCTGGGCGAGGCCTCGCCTGAAGATGTTGAGGTCGGTGTGCCGATCCAGCGCGGCAAGAGCGGGCCCAAGGGCTTGCTGTCGATTCTGATGAGCAAGCGCAGCGAGCCCAACAGCCTGCTGCCGGAAAACCTGAACGACAACAAAATCATCAACCAATTGATCGACCTGCACGCGCGTGACAAGGACCTGCGTCTGGTGCTGGTGACCAAAGACATCAATATGCGCCTCAAGGCTCGCGCATGTGGGATCGCGGCCGAGGACTACAGCACCGACCAACTGGTCGATGACGTTTCGATGCTATCCCGTGGGTATCACACCATGACCGGTTCGTTCTGGGACCGCGTCAGCAAGGTGGAAACCCGTCAGGACCATGGCCGCACCTGGCATCAGGTACAACTGATCGACAACCTGCCGGCGGTGCATATCAATGAATTCATTATCGACGAACAGGGCTTCGTGGGCTGGATCAAAGAAATCCAAGTCGACAAGCTGCTGATCCTCGACCTGCATCAGGAACCCCTGTTGCACCAGGAAGCCTGGGGCCTGAAACCGCGTGATATCTACCAAAGCCTGGCGCTGTATGCGCTGCTGGATCCGGATATCCATCTGGTGAACCTGACCGGTGCCGCCGGTTCCGGTAAAACCATCCTGGCCCTGGCGGCCGCCATCGAACAGACCATGGTCACCAAGCGCTATCGCCGCATCATCGCCACCCGCAGCGTGCAGGGCCTGGACCAGGAAATCGGCTTCCTGCCAGGCACCGAGGCGGAAAAAATGGAACCGTGGTTGGGGGCGATCACCGACAACCTCGAAGCCTTGCACATGGATGACGAAAACACCCATGGCAGCGTCGACTACATCCTCAGCAAAGTGCCGTTGCAGTTCAAATCCCTCAACTACATCCGAGGTCGCAGCTTCCAGCAGAGCCTGATCCTGATCGACGAATGCCAGAACCTCACGCCGCACCAGATGAAAACCATCATCACCCGTGCCGGCGCCGGTTCCAAAGTGGTGTGCCTGGGCAACCTGGCACAGATCGACACTCCTTACCTGTCCGCGACCAGTTCCGGGCTGACCTACCTGACCGAACGCTTCAAGGATTTCCCGAACGGCGTGCATATCGCGCTGCAAGGGGTGCCTCGCTCGATTCTGGCGGAATACGCAGAGTCGCATCTCTGAGTCGCAAGCTTTAAGCTACAAGCTGCAAGTGGGTCCGGTGAGCTTTTGACCTGCCGCTTGCAGCTTTTAGCTTTTTTGCTGCCTCAAGGAGGCCTCGTGCTGACTCATCTCGATTCCCAAGGTCGCGCCCATATGGTCGACGTCACCGACAAGTCCGTGACGTTCCGTGAGGCGGTGGCCGAAGCGCGGGTGCGCATGCTGCCCGAGACCCTCAAAATGATTGTCGACGGTGCCCACCCCAAGGGCGACGTGTTCGCCGTGGCCCGCATCGCCGGGATCCAGGCGGCCAAGAAGACCAGTGATCTGATTCCCCTGTGCCATCCGCTGATGCTGACGGGCGTCAAGGTCGAGCTGGCCGCTGAAGGGGAAAATACCGTACATATCGTCGCGCGCTGCAAACTCTCGGGGCAGACCGGCGTGGAGATGGAAGCGTTGACCGCCGCCAGCGTCGCCGCGCTGACCATTTACGATATGTGCAAGGCGGTGGATCGCGGCATGACCATCGAGAACATTCGCCTGCTGGAAAAACTCGGCGGCAAGAGCGGGCATTTCAAGGCAGACCAGGCATGAGCATCAACGTATTGTTTTTTGCGCGTTACGCCGAGGCGGTGGGCTTCGATTCGCTGGAGATGGAAGGCGAGTTTGCCACCGTGGATGCCGTGCGCCTGGCCTTGGCCAGCGACCCCGAGTTCGCCGTACTTAACGAGGCGAGCCTGATGTGCGCGCGCAACGAGGAGTTGTGTGATCTGGACGAACCGGTCTTGGCCGGTGATGACGTGGCGTTTTTTCCGCCCGTGACCGGAGGCTGAGCGTGGCCATTCGTGTGCAGGTGGAGGCCTTTGATCCGGGGGCGGAAGTCAACGCTATGCACGCCGCAAATGTAGGCGTGGGCGCGGTGGTGAGCTTTGTTGGCTACGTGCGCGACTTCAACGATGGGCGCGATGTGTCTGGCATGTTCCTCGAACACTATCCGGGCATGACCGAAAAGGCCCTGGCCAAGATCACCACCGAAGCCGAGCAGCGCTGGCCATTGCTCAAACTGGAAGTGCTGCACCGCGTCGGCGCCCTGGAGCCGGGCGAGCCGATTGTGTTCGTCGCGGCTGCCAGTGCCCATCGCCAGGCGGCGTTCGACGCCTGTGCGTTTGTGATGGATTATCTGAAGACCCGTGCGCCGTTCTGGAAGAAGGAAAACACACCGGAAGGTGCGCGCTGGGTGGAAGGGCGAGACAGCGACCACACTGCGGCGGATCGCTGGAAGTAGTACGGTCAAAAATCAGCTGAAATTAAATGTGGGAGGGGGCTCGCCCCCGATAGCAGTGTGTCAGTCAACAGAGGTGTTGAATGTGGCATAGCTATCGGGGGCAAGCCCCCTCCCACTTTTTATCGCATTCCAGCTTACGGGCGTTTGCGCTCTACGGCCCGCAATAGATGCGTCGGCGGTGTCTCGCAGCTGATCTTGCGCCCCAGCAGCGCTTCGATCGACGGCAACTGATACGAGTCATCTTCCCCGGCAAAGCTGATCGACACACCCGCCGCTCCGGCGCGGCCAGTACGGCCGATGCGGTGTACATAGTCGTCCGGCACTTCCGGCAGAGTGAAGTTGATCACATGGCTGATGCCGTCGATGTGAATCCCGCGGCCTGCCACGTCGGTGGCCACCAGCACGCGAATCTTGCCTTCGCGGAAACCTTCCAGGGTCTTGATGCGCTTGTGCTGAGGCACGTCGCCGGACAGTTGCGCGGCGTTCACGCCGTCACGCACCAGGCGTTCTTCGATGCGGCGCACTTCGTCCTTGCGGTTGGCGAACACCATCACCCGCTCCCAACCGTTGTCGTTGACCAAGTTGTAGAGCAGTTTGTATTTGTCGGCACCGGCCACGGCGTAGATATGCTGCTCGACGTTTTCGCTGGCGACGTTTTCCGCTTCGATCTCCACGATCGATGGGTCGGTGGTCCATTGCTTGGCAAGGTTCATCACGTCTTCGGTGAAGGTCGCGGAGAACAGCAGGGTCTGACGCTCGCTTTTCGGTGGGGTCTGGCGAATGATCTGGCGTACCTGTGGGATAAAGCCCATGTCGAGCATTCGGTCGGCCTCGTCCAGCACCATCACTTCGACCATGTCCAAATGCACGTCGCCGCGCTGGTTGAAGTCCAGCAGGCGACCCGGGGTGGCAACCAGGATGTCGCAGTGGCGGGCTTCGAGGTGCTTGAGCTGCTTGTCGAAGTCCATGCCGCCTACGAACGTCATGACGTTGAGGCCGGTGTACTTGGTCAGGTCGGCAGCGTCCTTGGCGATCTGTACCACCAACTCGCGGGTTGGCGCGATGATCAGCGCGCGCGGTTCGCCCATGTAACGTTCTTTGGGCGGCGGCGTTTGCAGCAGTTGGGTAATGATCGAGATCAGGAATGCGGCGGTCTTGCCGGTGCCGGTCTGCGCGCGGCCGATGGCGTCTTTGCCGGCCAGGGTAAAGCCCAGCACCTGCGCCTGGATCGGCGTGCAGTACGGGAAGCCCAGGTCCTGGATGGCGTGCATCAGTTCCGGAGCCAGCTTGAAGTCATGGAAGCGGGTCTTGCCATCCTGGGGCTCGACGACGAAGTCTTCGAGTTTCCATGGGGTGACCGGCGGTTTGGGCGCGCGTTGACGGCGCGGTGCTTTGGCTTGCGGGGCTGGCGCGGCCTCAGCCGGTGCAGTCTGTTCGGGCGCGGTCACCGATGGCTTCCTGGGCGGGGCCACAGGTGCGGTCCGGCCGGGCTGTTGACCGTCATTGCGGCTGCCGGGCGTCGGGACAGGGGCGCTGGGAACAGGCGCGAGCGGCTCAGCCTCGCTTTTGCCGAACATCTTCTTGAGTGCTTTGAGCACGGTGATCTCATTAATTGGTTAAGGAATATACGCCGGCCAGTGTAATGCAAGATTCGGGCGCGGCGTAGTGCGTCTGTCATACGGCTACATAAAGCCAGGGTTTCAGCGCAGACGTTCGCTCAGCCACTGGCCGATGCGCTCTATCTCTTCAGGTAACACTTCGTGTCCCATTGGGTATTCCTGCCATGTCACGGTGACACCATGGTGCTTCAAGTACTCCATTGCTGTACGACCCATGGCGTTCTGCACCACGTCGTCGTACTGGCCGTGCAGGCAAAGGGTCGGAATGCGCTGCTGACTGGCGGATAACTCCAGCTCATCGCTGAACGTGGGGGCATAGGTGGAGAGGGCGATCACGCCACCCAGCGGTCCCTGCCACTTCAGAAAAGCGGTGTGGTAAACCACGGCGCCGCCCTGGGAGAACCCCGCGAGGAAAATTCGCGATGCGTCTATCCCGGTTCTTTTTTGCGCTTCGATCAAATCCATTACGGTTTGCGCCGAGATTTCCAGCTCTTCCAGGCTGATGGAGCGTGCGGGGCTCATGGCCGTTATGTCGTACCAGCTGGGCATCTCGTAACCGCCGTTGATCGTTACCGGACGGATCGGCGCCTGGGGCAAGACGAATCGGGTGGACAGCAGATCTTCCTGTAGGGCTTCGGCTACGGGCATGAAGTCATAGCGATCGGCGCCCAGGCCATGCAGCCAGATAACACAGGCATCGGCAGGCTTGGCGGGCTGAAGAATAAGGGGGTCGGTCATGTTCGCTCCATAAACGTGCGCTCGCTCCGATTGGGTGCGTCGGAACGGTGCGCAGCGGGTTGATTTGTTAACAAGATGTCGCAACGTTGAATCTTTTACACTTGAACCTGGGCTGAAACGACTCAGCCGTCACTCTGGTACGGCGCTTGCTATGTGTAGGTCGATGTCAGAACTATCCTCGGTCGGTAACACTATCAGTGAGTGCCGCTTGGGAGATAGCCGCTGGAATTAATGCGACAGTCCCATGCCGCTTGACCCTAAAAAAAGCCAACACGGGTCAATATCGCCTCATAAGGGTGCGCTGGGATTCGAGCTCCGACACAACAAGAGCAAAACTGGAGGTTTGAATGAAGGTATTGAAATCCACCCTGGCCATCGTATGCGCGGCCGCTGTACTGGGTGTCAGCGGTTTCGCCCAAGCCGGCGCAACCCTGGACGCTGTGCAGAAGAAAGGCTTTGTACAGTGTGGCGTGAGTGACGGCTTGCCGGGTTTCTCGGTACCGGATGCCAGCGGCAAGATCCTGGGGATCGACGCTGACGTATGCCGCGCTGTGGCGGCTGCCGTGTTCGGTGACGCCACCAAGGTCAAATTCAGCCAGTTGAATGCCAAAGAGCGTTTCACCGCGCTGCAATCGGGCGAAGTCGACATTCTGTCCCGTAACACCACCATGACCAGCTCCCGCGATGCGGGCATGGGCCTGAAATTCCCGGGTTTCATTACCTACTACGATGGCATCGGCTTCCTGGTTAACAACAAGCTGGGCGTCAAAAGCGCCAAGGAACTGGACGGTGCAACCATCTGCATCCAGGCCGGTACCACCACCGAGCTGAACGTTTCCGACTACTTCCGTGGCAACGGTCTGAAATACACCCCGATCACCTTCGACACCTCCGACGAAAGCGCCAAGTCGCTCGAATCCGGGCGTTGCGACGTGCTGACCTCCGACAAGTCCCAACTGTTCGCCCAGCGCAGCAAGTTGGCCTCGCCGAAGGATTACGTGGTACTGCCGGAAACCATTTCCAAGGAGCCACTGGGCCCGGTCGTACGTAACGGCGACGACGAGTGGCTGGCCATCGTGCGCTGGGTAGGCTATGCCATGCTCAACGCGGAAGAGGCCGGTATCACTTCCAAGAACGTCGAGGCTGAAGCCAAGTCCACCAAGAACCCGGACGTAGCTCGTCTGTTGGGCGCTGACGGTGAATACGGCAAAGACCTGAAAGTGAAGAAGGACTGGGTCGTACAGATCGTCAAGCAAGTCGGTAACTACAGTGAAGTGTTCGAGCGCAACCTGGGCAAGAGCACCCCGCTGGAAATCGACCGTGGCCTGAACGCACTGTGGAACAACGGCGGCATTCAATACGCACCGCCTGTGCGCTGATCGCTGATGGTTCTGTCACCCGGTGGGCCAACCGCCGGGTGATGTTCTGTTCCATTCTTTCCGGGGCACTTCATGCAAAATCAAATCGGCGCACCCAAGCAGAAGCTCAGCTTCAGCGACCCCAAAGTGCGTGCGTGGCTCTTCCAGATCATCACGATTGTGGCGGTGGTCTCGCTGGGCTGGTACCTCTTCAACAATACCCAGACCAACCTTCAGCACCGGGGCATCACCTCGGGTTTCGACTTTCTTGAACGCAGTGCCGGCTTCGGCATCGCGCAGCATTTGATCGATTACACCGAATCGGACAGCTATGCCCGGGTCTTCGTGATCGGCCTGCTCAACACCTTGCTGGTGACGTTCATCGGCGTGATTCTGGCCACCTTGCTGGGCTTTATCATCGGCGTGGCGCGCCTGTCGTCGAACTGGATGATCAACAAACTGGCGACGGTATACGTGGAAGTTTTCCGCAACATCCCGCCGTTGTTGCAGATCCTGTTCTGGTACTTTGCGGTGTTCCTGACCATGCCAGGGCCGCGCAACAGCCATAATTTCGGCGATACCTTCTTTGTCAGTAGTCGTGGCCTGAACATGCCGGCGGCGCTGGCCGCTGACGGTTTCTGGCCGTTCGTGGCGAGCATTGTGCTGGCCATCGTGGCAATCGTGATGATGGCGCGTTGGGCCAATAAACGCTTTGAAGCCACGGGCGTGCCGTTCCATAAGTTCTGGGCGGGCCTGGCGCTGTTCATCGTGATCCCGGCACTGTGCGCGTTGATCTTCGGCGCACCGCTGCACTGGGAAATGCCCAAGCTGCAAGGCTTCAACTTCGTCGGCGGCTGGGTATTGATCCCCGAACTGCTGGCGCTGACCCTGGCACTGACGGTGTACACGGCAGCGTTTATCGCCGAGATCGTGCGCTCGGGCATCAAGTCCGTCAGCCATGGCCAGACCGAAGCCGCTCGCTCCCTGGGCCTGCGCAACGGTCCGACGCTGCGCAAGGTCATCATCCCGCAGGCCCTGCGGGTGATCATTCCGCCGCTGACCAGCCAATACCTGAACCTGGCGAAGAACTCGTCGTTGGCCGCCGGTATCGGTTACCCGGAAATGGTTTCGCTGTTTGCCGGCACGGTGCTCAACCAGACCGGCCAGGCGATCGAAGTCATTGCCATCACCATGAGCGTGTACCTGGCGATCAGCATCAGCATTTCCCTGCTGATGAACTGGTACAACAAGCGCATTGCGCTGATCGAGCGGTGAGGAAACGCACATGAGTTCGCATACTTTCAAACCTGATATGCCGCCGCCGAGCAAAGTCTTCGGGCCAATGGCATGGATGCGCGCCAACCTATTTTCCAGTTGGCTCAATACACTGCTGACCCTGCTGTCGATCTACCTGGTGTACCTGGTGGTGCCGCCCATCCTGCATTGGGCCATCCTGGACGCTAACTGGGTTGGCACCACCCGCGCCGACTGCACGAAGGAGGGCGCCTGCTGGGTGTTCATCCAACAGCGTTTCGGGCAGTTCATGTATGGCTACTACCCCGGTGACCTGCGCTGGCGCGTGGACCTGACCGTGTGGCTGGCCATCGTCGGCGTGGCACCGTTGTTCATCTCGCGCTTCCCGCGCAAGGCAATCTACGGGCTGAGCTTCCTGGTGCTGTACCCGATCATCGCCTTCTTCCTGCTGCATGGCGGTGTATTTGGCCTGGCCACCGTGGCCACCAGCCAATGGGGCGGCCTGATGCTGACCCTGGTGATCGCCACCGTCGGCATCGCCGGCGCCTTGCCCTTGGGTATTGTGCTGGCGTTGGGACGGCGTTCGAACATGCCGGCGATTCGTGTGGTCTGCGTGACCTTCATCGAATTCTGGCGCGGCGTGCCGCTGATTACCGTGCTGTTCATGTCCTCGGTAATGCTGCCGTTGTTCCTGCCCGAAGGCATGAACTTCGACAAGTTGCTGCGGGCGCTGATCGGCGTGATCCTGTTCCAGTCGGCCTATGTGGCCGAAGTGGTGCGTGGCGGTTTGCAGGCCATCCCTAAAGGCCAGTACGAAGCGGCCGCAGCGATGGGCCTGGGCTACTGGCGCAGCATGGGCCTGGTGATTCTGCCGCAAGCCCTGAAGATGGTGATTCCGGGGATCGTCAACACCTTCATCGCGCTGTTCAAGGACACCAGCCTGGTGATCATCATCGGCCTGTTCGACCTGCTCAACAGCGTCAAGCAAGCCGCCGCCGACCCTAAATGGCTGGGCATGGCCACTGAAGGCTACGTGTTCGCCGCCCTGGTGTTCTGGATTTTCTGTTTTGGTATGTCGCGCTATTCCATGCACCTGGAACGCAAGCTCGACACAGGCCACAAGCGTTAGGAGTTCTTTTGATGAGCGAAGCAATCAAACAGCCTGTGGGCCCTGAAGGCATTATCCAGATGCAGGGCGTCAACAAGTGGTACGGCCAGTTCCATGTGTTGAAAGACATCAACCTCAACGTCAAGCAGGGCGAGCGTATCGTGCTGTGCGGGCCGTCGGGTTCCGGCAAGTCCACCACCATCCGCTGCCTCAACCGCCTGGAAGAACACCAGCAGGGCCGCATCGTGGTCGATGGCGTGGAGCTGACCAACGACCTCAAGCAGATCGAGGCGATCCGCCGCGAAGTCGGCATGGTGTTCCAGCACTTCAACCTGTTCCCGCACCTGACCATCCTGCAGAACTGCACGCTGGCGCCGATGTGGGTGCGCAAGATGCCCAAGCGCAAGGCCGAAGAAATCGCCATGCACTACCTGGAGCGCGTGCGCATCCCGGAGCAGGCCCACAAGTTTCCGGGGCAACTGTCCGGCGGCCAGCAACAGCGTGTGGCAATTGCCCGTGCCCTGTGCATGAAACCGAAAATCATGCTGTTCGATGAGCCGACTTCGGCACTGGACCCAGAGATGGTGAAAGAAGTACTCGACACCATGATCGGCCTGGCCGAAGACGGCATGACCATGCTCTGCGTAACCCACGAAATGGGCTTTGCCCGTACCGTGGCCAACCGTGTGATCTTCATGGACAAAGGCGAAATCGTGGAACAAGCGGCACCGAATGACTTCTTCGACAACCCGCAGAATGATCGGACCAAGTTGTTCTTGAGCCAGATTCTGCATTGATCCTGCGGTAATGCTTGAAGATAAACCCGGCCTTGGCGCCGGGTTTATTTTTGCCTGTCTACCGTGTCAGGACGCCTGAGCTGAAAGCTGTTGCGCGTCTTTGGCGATGAGCAGCCGGTTAAGATCTTCGCCAACGTTGAGCGTCTCTATCTCCGCCAACAGGTGGGGATGTTTATCCAACAAGCGCATCAGGATGAGTAATGGCTCAGGTGGAAACACCTCGGCCCTTTCGTACCGGGAAAATGCGTTGTGGCCGCGGCCAATCAACAGCCTCACAGCCTCCTTTTGGGTCAGATGTAATTTGCGCCGAATTCGCTTTATTTCGGCGGCAATGACTTTTCGCGCATCGACCAACAGTTGATCACTGGCAGTGGAATAACGCTCTGCACTGTCGGTGTCCATATCGAACTCCCTTTCATGGCAGACCTGGCATTCCCAGCCGGCGATATCAGGAATCTTGCGCAGCATGCCGCGGGTATTGATCGTGAAGGTGCGACCTTCGAAATGCTGCATGCCTTCAGCAGCGCCGCAGTTCACGCATTGTCGGGTTTTCATAAAGCTTTCTCCTTGAAGGAGATTACCGGCGGCCCACCGCTTGGACGGTAGGTCACTTTGATGTAAATCTCCGTGCCGTAAATCTTGATCAGATAGACGTCCTGCCATATCCGATGGTCTGCGTATGTCGTCATTGACTTGTACAACATTCGAGCTTCCAGAGCGCAAACGGCAAGTCGCATCTGACCGAGGCTCAACTCCAGCTGCCGCCCTCCCTCTCGGGCGCTGGCGGTGAAAGCGCGCGCACCTAGCCGGATGACCTCTTCCTTGACTTGAGCCAAATCGTAATGAGGTGTGTGCTTTTCCATAAGACACCTAAGTTGATAATTACCCTTTAAGGGTAATTTTACCAATCGAAAATTTTGCTTCGTTTTCCGCCCATTCACCCTAGTGCGTTGCCTTTGTAGGTGAGTCCTAATAGGCTGTAGGAAAATTCATCCTATGATTGGACGAAAGCGCAAAATCCATGACAGACATCGCCCCACTGATCAAACGCTCCCTGGTCGACCAGGCCCTTGAACAGTTGCGCCTGCGCATAGCCCAGGGCGTATGGGCTGTCGGCGAGCGCTTGCCCACCGAGCCGGAGTTGTCCGCCGAGCTGGGGATCAGCCGCAATACCGTGCGTGAAGCCATGCGGGTGTTGGCGTTTTCCGGGTTGATTGAGATCCGCCAGGGAGACGGCAGTTATCTGCGCTCGATGACTGATCCCTTGGGGGCGATGCGTGCGTTGTCCCACTGCACCTTGGTGCAGGCGCAGGAGACCCGGCAGATCCTCGAAGTGGAGGCCATTGGTCTTGCGGCGCAACGCCGTACCGAGCAAGACCTTCAGGGGTTGCATCAAGCCCTGCGCACCAGCGCCGCGCTGTATCACGGTGACCTGGAGGCCTATATCCACGCCGACCTGGTGTTCCACACCCGTCTGGTGGATGCCGCCCACAACCCGGCGTTGAGCGAGTTGTACCAGTATTTTTCCGCCATCGTCGGCGCCCAGTTGCGCCAGACCCTCAGTGTTTCACCACGCCGCCAGGCGGTGTTCGACCTGCACAGCGCCTTGCTTGAAGCGGTGGAGCAGCAAGACCCGGAACGCGCCAAATCCCTCTGCCGACAGTTGATCCATGAACCCTGAAGCCCAACGCACACCCGAACTCGAAGAACTGCTGATCGATGCCGAGGCCGATGACGACGAGGTCCAGCACACCCCGCCGCAGGTCAGCCGCCCGTGGCTGTTGCTGCTGGGCCTGGTGCTGGTGGCGTTGAACCTGCGCCCCGCGTTGTCGAGCATGGCGCCGTTGCTCAGCGATGTGTCGGCCAGCCTGGGCTTGTCGGCGGCCAAGGCCGGTTTGCTGACCACTTTGCCCGTGCTGTGCCTGGGGCTGTTTGCGCCATTGGCGCCGATTCTGGCGCGGCGATTCGGCGCCGAGCGTGTGGTGCTGGGGATCGTGCTGACACTGGCCGGTGGCATCATTCTGCGCAGTGCATTCGGTGAGGTCGGGCTGTTTGCCGGCAGCCTGATTGCCGGGGCGAGCATCGGCATTATCGGCGTGTTGCTGCCGGGCATCGTCAAGCGTGATTTCGCTCGCCAGGCCGGGGCCATGACCGGCGTGTACACCATGGCGTTGTGCCTGGGCGCCGCGCTGGCGGCGGGGGCGACAGTGCCGCTGAGCCATGTGTTCGGCGACCGCTGGAGCATGGGCCTGGGCTTCTGGATGGTGCCGGCGGTGGTGGCGGCGTTGGTGTGGTGGCCCCAGGTCGGGCAACGACACGGCGCCCATCGCGTCGCGTATAAGGTCAAAGGCTTGTTACGCGATCCGTTGGCCTGGCAGGTGACCTTGTACATGGGCCTGCAATCGTCCCTGGCGTACATCGTGTTTGGCTGGCTGCCGTCGATTCTGATCAGCCGCGGCCTCAGCGCCACCGAGGCCGGGCTGGCGCTGTCCGGCTCGATCATCCTGCAATTGATCAGTTCGCTGGCCGCGCCCTGGTTGGCCACTCGTGGCCGCGACCAGCGCCTGGCGATCGTGGTGGTGATGCTGCTGACCCTCGGCGGGTTGTTCGGTTGCCTCTATGCGCCGCTGGACGGTCTGTGGGGCTGGGCGATCCTGCTCGGCCTGGGCCAGGGCGGCACCTTCAGCCTGGCGTTGACCTTGATTGTGCTGCGCTCGCGGGATGCCCACGTCGCCGCGAACCTGTCGAGCATGGCTCAGGGTTTCGGCTATACCCTGGCGTCCCTTGGCCCGTTTGCGGTCGGCCTGGTGCACGACTGGACCGGCGGCTGGAGCGCCATCGGCTGGATTTTCGCGGTGATCGGCCTGGGCGCGATCATTGCCGGCCTGGGCGCAGGGCGTGCGCGTTATGTGCAGGTCACCAGCGAGAAACGCTAGAGATAGATCACTTCCAGGGTCGCCGAGCCGTCGAGCAGGGTGTCGGTGCTCAGGTCCAGGTTCTGCCGTGCGTCGATCACCGCTTGGACCTTGACCGTGCTGATCAGCTCCTGGATCGCCGAAGGCCCGGCGGTGCTGCCCTGCCTGGCGGTAAAGCCCAGGTAGCTATTGGCGCCAATATCGATGGGGTTGAGGTTGGCGGTGCGCCAGGCCAGCCCGCCGGTGGTGGACTCGGTGCCGTACACCGTCACGGTGCTGTCCACCAGCGTGTTGCGGGGGTCGAAGGTCATCGAGTAAAGCCCAAGCCGGTTGCCGCTGTTGTCCAGCCCGAGCCCGTAGTAAATCTCGCTGTTGACCGTTGCGGTGCCCTCGCGATTGTCGCGCATGCGCAGCGCAAAACGACTTGGCGCCGTGCAGGCGATGCTCACTTGCAGGTGTTTGATCGGCAGCCGCGTACTGGTCTCCAGGTTCAGATCCTGCTGGGACATCTTGCCGTAGTCGATCAGCCCGCCGCCGGACAACTGAGGGTCGCAGGCGGTGGGCGTGACCACGCCTTTGACCGTCAGATCGACGCTGGAGGCGGCCTGGGTGTGGGCCGTGGCGGTCAATAACAGCAGGCTGTAAAAAACGATGGGATAAGCGTTCATGGCGTCAATTCGAGAAGTTAGAGGTAGATGATTTCGAGGGTGCCGGAGCCGTTGATCTGCACCACCTGACGCAGATCCAGGGATTGGGTCGGCGCCAGGTAAGCCTTGATGCGTAACGTGCCGCTCAGGTGCTGGATCGCCACCGGGCCTTGGGTGCTGCCCGCCAGGTGGGTGAAGCCCATATAGCTGTTGGCGGCGATAGGGATCTGCCGCGCACTGGCGCTGCTCCAGGCGGCGCCGTTGCTGGTGGAGTCGGTGCGATACAGCGCGCCGTAGGCATCGGCGGAAAAGTCTTCCGGGTCGATGTTTACGTAGAAGCGGCCGATCTTGTTCTGGCTGCCGTCGCGGTCCAGGCCGTAGGCGGTCTCGTCGGTGCCGCCGGTGGCCGAGCCTTCGCGGTTGTCGTGCATGCGCAAGGCGAAGGGCACGGGCGCGTCGCAACTGACGGTCATTTGCAGGGTGCGGGTGGGCAATGGGGTTTCGTTTGTGACGCTCAGGTCCTTGGCCAGCAAGGTGCCGTAATCCACCAGTCCGCCGTTGGACAACTGCGGCGTGCACGCCACCGGCGCGAAGTGCGCGCGCAGGGTCAGTTCACGGTAACGACCGCTGCGCTGGGCCTCGAACGTCCCGTTGACCTCCCAGGTGGTGGCGTCCCGCACGTAGGTTGCGGCCCTGTCCGCCCAGGCGCTGAGGCTCAGTTGCAGGGAAAAGTTTTTGCCCTGTACCACCGCGCCGCCTTGCACGGGGGCCACCAGGTGGCCAGTGCGCCACGTCAAGCGGGAGCCAACCACGGCTGGCGGTTGCCCGGCCACGGGCATCAAGCCCAACTCCACCGACCGACCATCCACTACGCCGTCACTGAGTTCGAGCGCGTAGCTGCCGTGTTCGGTGAATTGCAGACGTTCGGCACTGGCGGCGAGGGCGCGATAGAACACACTCAGGTCCTGCGCTTGCGGGCACGCAAGGGTCAGGCGCAAGCGGCGCTCGCCGAGCAGGCGCTGGGGTGCGCTGTCGGTTTGCGCCAGGCGGTTCATCAGGCCCAGGTCCAGCAGCGATTCGCTGAGGGTCAACTGGCACTCGTCGTTGGCCAACGCGTTGGCTGTGGCGCCGACGATGAGCAGCGATGCGGCCGTCAACTGCCGCAGCAGGCGAATAGGGGGCATGGTTACGGTCCTCATGATGGGGTACAGCGCGCGAGTGCGATTTCGAAATACACCTCGGGATCGCCCTCATCCGGCAGCTCGAACTGCAAGCGACAACGGGGCAAACCGGGGGCACTGACCCACAGGCCGGACGAGGCCAGCACATTGGGCAGAAACACCTGGCCGCCGTCCTGAACCAAGGTCACGAACTCGCCGTTGGCGGTGCTGACACTGGCGCCGCGAGGCAGCAACACGCCCTGTTCGGTGCGGGCGGTGAGCAGCACGCGACGGGTCAGGCTCACGCCGAACTCCACGCGGTCCACGGCGCCGCGTCCGGCCGCGAGCATCGCCAGGCCGTTATTGATATCGGCATTGCGCGGCAGCGAACGGGTTTGCACTTCCACCGGGCTGCGGCCATAGGGGCTGATCTGAGGGACCACGGCCTGGCCTTGCCAGTCGGTCCAGACCGGGCCGCTGGGGGTGCTGAGCTTGATGCCGCTGATGTCGCCCACCGAGACCAAGGCAAAGGTGTCACGCACCGGATAGGGTGACAACGTGACCCCGCCGCCATGCACCACCACGCCACCGCGAGCGCTGCCCTGATAGCTCGAACGCTCGGCGTCGGAGCGGCTGTAACTGACATCCAGCTGGCTGTAGCGGGGCAGGGCCGAAAGGCCGAGGGTGGTTTCCACTTGTTGGTCGCGGGTGTCGTGTTCGGCGCTGACGCGGTAGCTCAGTTGGTCGTCGATCTGCTCGTTCACCCCCACGCCGGTACGGTGCTCGCCGCCTGAATTGCGCACCCAGGCCCGCACGCGCCGGTTATCCCCCAAGGGCAGGCTGACGTTGAAGTAGAACGCGTTGTCCTGCTGTTGGCGCCCGCCCATCTGCCACTCGGCACTGGCCGATAACGATACGCCGCTGACGCTGGTGCCCCAGGACACTAAGCCCCGGCTGCTGCTGTCGCCGTCGAAGTTGCTGGAGCGCGACACCCCGGCACTGACTGCACCCAGCCACGGATGCGCCCAGCCCAGGCTGGCGCTTTGTTGGTCGCGATAGCGCGAGCGGCGCTGCTGGGTGGTTTCGGCCTCGTAGGTGGCTTCCTCCAGTTCGCGATAACCCGGCGTGCGCCAGGCGTTGGCCACGCTGAACGACCATTGATCGTTCAGGCGCTGGGACCACGACAGGTCGGTCTGCACCCCGCGCACCTGGTCCCGTGCATGCGTGTCGGCCACTTGGCTGGCCAGTTGTACCTGGCTGTCCAACCCCGGCAACCAGCCCAGGCTCACACCGGCGGCTCGGTATTCGCTGGCGGCCAGCACGCCGCTGCCCAGCGACAGTTGCGGGTGTACGGCACCGGTCCAACCGGCGCTGACCACCCAGGGATCGTCTCCCTGGGCATCGCCGATGTTGCGCACGCGCCCCGCCGACACCGAGTAACCCGGCGCCGGCAACCCCAGGCCAAGCATGGCGGCCGGAACGGTAAAGCGCCGTTCGCCACCGTTGCTTTCCTTGACCGTCACCTCGACGTCGGAGCGCGAGTTCAGGCGCCGCACGCCCGTCAAGGAAAACGGCCCGGCGGGAACTACCGTGGAGTGAATCAACGTGCCGTTCTGGCGCACTTCGACTTGGGCCGGGCTGTTGGCGATACCGTCGATGGTCGCGCCCTGACTCTGCTCTTGCAGCGCCTGCTCGGTCAGGACCTGCACGCCGGTGATCTGCGCGCCGGGCAATACCGGGTTGTACAGATTGACCTGCCCCGCCTGCAGCACCGCCTGGTGGCTGGCAAAGGTGCGCTGGGCATAGGCCTCCAGGTGCGTACTGCGCGAGAGGCCGTCCTGCCAGGTCTGCACCTGACGGCTGCGTACGATCCAATCGCCGGCATTGAAGCCGACCTCGGTGTTGGCCGAGCCGAAGCGGCTGTCGCTGTCGCCGAAGCGGTTATAGAACCCGGTCAGGTCGTAGTTGAGCAGGCCGGCCACGCCACCGGTTTCATAGCCCGAGACATCCTGTTGTAGCGGGCGCAGCGCCTCGGTCGGCACCACCAACGCTACCGTGAGCGTGGCTGGGTCCGGTTCCACCAGGCTTTGGGGATACTGTGCGAGAAAGTCGTGGCAGGGACCGTTGTCGTCAGGTACACGCAGGTTGGCGGCGTCCAACAGGGCACGGTCGAAGCACACGGCACCTTGTTGATCGAAGTTGACGTCAAGCCGACCGCGGTGCTGGCCGTTGACCCGCAGGCTGACGGCATGCCGCCCTGCGGCAAAGCGCGGAGCTTCCAGCAGCAGGCTGGCCAGGTGCGGGTCAATCCCGCGTTGCCGCAGGGTGGTGGCATCGAAGCCTTGGCGTGCATCGGCGCTGGCGGCCAAGGGTGCCAGCGTACAGGCCAGCAGCAGCGTGATAGTGACGGGCACAGTGGCGCCGTCACGGTAACTCAATACTGTTTTCACAAAGGGCACTCGAATGATGGACGCTGGAGCGTCCTGGTGACGGTCATCGAGCCGTCACTTCGATGCAGGCGGTAACCGCCTGGGGTTGTTCGTCAGGTAATCGGTGCTTCGTAGGCCGCCACGGCAAAGCCGTACACCGTGGCCGGTTGCAGCCGGACCTTGGTGGCCGGACCACCGCTGGCCGGCACACTCAGGGTTTCCCCCGGCAACACATAGGTGCGCGGCAACATCGCCTTGCCGTCGCCGGGCAGCAGCCGCAGCTCCTGGGCCAGGCGCACCACATAAGGGCTGGTATTGCGCACCTGCAACGTATTGCCGTGCTGTGACCACGTCAGCTCAGTCCAAGGTGTGCGATTGGGCCCCAAGCCCTTGGGATGAATGATCACCGGCAGGTTCTGGCGCACCGTCACACCCACCCGGGCATGCCCGGCTTGCGTGGCGGGGCGGCCCTGGGGCATGCCTTCGAAAATCGCGCGTTTGAGGCGCTGGGTGAGCAGCGGTTGCTGGCTTTGCAGGATGAAGCGCACCAGTTGCGATTTGGACGGCTCCACCCGCGACAGCGGCGGCGTGACCACCAGCAAGGGTTCGGTGTCTTCGGGGATGTCTTGCAACGTGACATGCAGCAGCGCCAGTTGGCTGTCGGTGTTGGTGACCGACACGGCGGCTTCGCCCTCGGCTTCGTGAACGATCACCACGGAGGTGTCCGGGACCATGCCGTCAGCCCGTGCGCCCGTGCCGCCGAGCAGCAGCGCCAGGGCCATAAGGCAGGTTGCGGGGTTGAGCACTGTGGTCATGAGAGGGGTTCCATAGAGGTCAGAGGTAGCGTAGGTCCAGCACCACGGAGCCATCGAGCGGCACCGCCTGATCCAGGGTCAGGTACTGGGTCGCGTTGATGGACGTGTCGATCTGGAGTTGGGCGCTTAACTGGCCGATGAAATCGGGCTGGCGATCCCCGACCGGGGCAAAGCCGATATAGGTTTTGGGCCAGGCTTCGGACGCCGGGCGCCAGGTTTCGCCGCTGTCATCGGAGGCCAGCACTTGCAAGGCTTGGGCGTCCCCCACCGGGTTGCGATATGACAGGGCCACCGAGCCCAGGCGCTCGGCCGGGGCATGGATATTTCGGCCCAGGCCATAGAGCACATCAGGGTCCAGGGAGGATTGCGCTCGGTTGTCGAGCCCCACCAGGGCGAACAGCATCGGCCGGCCGCACTGCACATGCAGTTGCAGTACGCGACTGGGCAGCTCGGTGACCACGTCGTCGCTGAGGGTATGGGAAAGAATTTTGCCGTGGTCGATCACGCCTTCGTCGGACAGCGTCACCAGGCAGGCGTCCGGGGTCAGCCGACCGGTCACGGTGACGTCCACCTTCGATGCGGCGTGGCCCGCAGCGGCGCTGGTCAGCCAAAACACGATCACCGCAGTGCAGGGGTAGGTGTTCATCGATTGCGCCATTGGCCGAGGCAAGCTCGGCAGATCCGAAAAAAAGCCCATGCTGCACGCGTCAGCCAGGCATGGGCACCCAGGGTTACAGGTACTTCACTTCAAGCGTGGCGGAGCCGTCGATGGTGACCTCGTTGCTCAGGTCCAGGCCATCGGTACGGGCGATCACGGTTTGCACTTCCAGATCTGTGACCATTTCCTTGACCGAGGCCGGCTGGCTAGGGTCGGCCATGGTGGCGATCGACACGTACAGGCCGGCGTCCCAGGCGTTATCGCCGTACCAGGTATTGCCGCCATCGCCGGAGACAATCGACTGCATCTGCGCGCCATCGGCGACCGGGTTGCGCACGGTCAGCAGAAACCAACCCAGTTTCTGGGTGCCGTTTATCAGGCCCAGGCCGTAATTGGCGGGAGAGGCCGATGAGCCGGCACGGTTGTCGACGGAATGCAGGGCAAATTGAATCGGTGCATCGCAGATGACCGCCATGGTCATGGTGTGGGTGCCGATCAGCGTTGGGTTGTCCGGGCGCAGGTCCTTGGCGGAAATCTTGCCGTGATCGATGACGCCGCCCCGGGTCAGGCTCGGCGTGCAGGCGCTGGGTACGATCAGGCCCTTGACGGTCAAGTCGACCGTGGACGCCGCATAAGTGGCGGCAGAGCCGAGCAACAACAGGCCGGTGGCGAGGGGAGTGAGCAGGCTTTTCATCGGGAGCGAGTTCCTTTCGAGTCAATGGGCAGTTAGAGGTAGTTGAGTTGTACGGTGACGTGACCGTCGATGGGCACCTCATCGATCAGCGTCAACTCGTCTGCGGGGGCAACCCGCGTGAATAATCTGAGATCGGCGTTAAAGTCCTTCACCGCAATGGGCGCCAGTTGGCCGGAATCGCTGGCGACCGCACTTTTGAATGCGTAGCTCAGGATGTCGCTGGGGTTCCAGGTCACACCGTCGCTGGATATCACCATCCTCACCACGGCGCCATCGGCCACGGGGTTGCGCACGCGGAAGGCCACGCCGCCGAGTTTTTCGTCATGGGGCGTCATGCCCAGGCCATGCCAATGTCTGGGGCTGGCGGAAGTGCCGGCGCGGTTGTCGATGGTATTTAAGGTAAAAAACGTCGGCCCCTCACACACCACGCTCAGGTGCAGGGACTGGCCCGGCAAAGAGGTGTAGTGATCCGAGTTAAGGTCCTTGGCGGTCATTTTTCCGAAGTCGATTTCGCTGCCGCCGGACATCAATGGCGCACACGCGCTGGGGGTGATGCTGCCCTTGACGGCGAGGTCGGTGGAGCTGGCGGCGAACGCCGGCGGTACACACAGCAGTGTCAGCAGGAGCCGGTAAGCAAAGGCTTTCATGGGCACAGAGTCCTTTCGGGAGAGGTCAACGCAGTGTTGAGTGGGTTACAGGTACTTCAGCTCCAGCGTGGCGGAGCCGTCCAATGCCACGTCGTTGGTAAGAGTCAGGTCGTTTGCCGGGGCAATCGCGGTGTTGAAGACGAACTCTGCGGCGGCATTTTGCAGGGGATGGGGGAGCCAGCCGATTTGGGCGTCGAGGCTGCCGAAAGCCACCAGCATGCCGGGGATGATCGCCTCGTCCTCATCCACGGGCGACCATCGATCCGTCGTGTACTGCCCCAACAACGTCGACGGAATATCCGCCACGGGGTTGCGCAGCGACAGGAAATACCGGCCCAGTTTCTCCGTGGTGCCGTCCACCAGCCCCAAGCCATAAGCCCCGGAGCGGGTCGAGGTGCCTACCCGGTTGTCGACGGGGTGGATGGCAAAGAGCGTCGGCGCTTCGCAACTCACCGTCAGTTGCAGGGTTTTGACTTCCAGCACGGTGTGGTTGTCGGGGGTCAGGTCCTTGGCCGAGATTTTTCCAAAGTCCACGGCCCCAGGCAGGCTGGGTGTGCAGGCGCTGGGGGTGATGGTGCCCTTGACGGTCAGCTCCACGGAGCTGGCCGCAAACGCGGATGAGGCACTGGCGAGCAAGAGGGCGGCACCCACCAGGTTTAACGACGTGTTCATTTCAGGTTGTTCCAATACAAAGTCGGTGGTTGGCAAGCATGTCGGTTTCGAGGCGCCGCGGTGCGGTCGTCCGTTCCCAGTGATCGGGGTGGGGTGCAATCTAGCGACGGGGCACAGGAGGGGGAATACAACTATTACGAGAATGATCGAGCGGCAGACGTGTGTCGGATGCTTGTCGGAATAGGTTTGCCGAATATGTAGGAAAGTTGGTTTTTTCGTAGTTTTTGCATCGTCATGACGCCACCCATGGAGATAGCGTGACGTCGCGATAAGTAGTCATGTGAGTGTTTCGACTCTGTTCGCCTGGCTGCTACGTCAGCGCTGTCGGTTTGTTGCGAATACCGCGCGCTGCAAAAACGACCGCAACCATGAGGTGACCATGGAGACTGACGTATCTTCGGACGCAGTGCTTTCCCGTGAATTGACACCTTCGACCGAGCCGCCCCGCCATTGGCGGCACCTGAAGGTCCTGGTGGTGGAAGACCATGCGACATACCGCGTCTTGATGGGGTGGCTATTGAAAAAGCTCGGCTTGGGCCACCAACTGGCAAATGACGGGCAGCACGGTTTGGCTGCCCTGGCCGAGACCCCCTTCGACCTGGTGATCAGCGATTGTCAGATGCCGCAGATGGACGGCTACACCATGAGCCGCGCGATTCGCCTGCGCGAACATGCCAACGCACAGCGGCGGGTGCCGATCATTGCCCTGACCGGCAACCTGGTGCATGACGACCCGCAGCGCTGTCGCGACGCCGGCATGGACGCCTGGCTGGTCAAACCGTTGACCCTTGAACAACTGCATGGGGTGTTGGCGTGCTGGTTACCGGGGCCGTCCGATGTGGTGCCG
This sequence comes from Pseudomonas sp. efr-133-TYG-23, assembly GCF_030209215.1. Classification (NCBI taxonomy): domain Bacteria; kingdom Pseudomonadati; phylum Pseudomonadota; class Gammaproteobacteria; order Pseudomonadales; family Pseudomonadaceae; genus Pseudomonas; species Pseudomonas sp. efr-133-TYG-23. Next base: position 199,446 of record NZ_JARVSL010000002.1, read on the forward strand.
GTGCTGCCCAAGACCACGGGCTGGCCGACCCGTGCGGGTCTCATCGAAGCCTTCGGGGATGCGCGGGTTGTCGACCAGATGCTCGTCAGCCTGCTGCGCGAAGCGCGGGAAGACACCCTGATGCTCGACCATGCACGCAAAATCCGCGACGCGTCGTTGACCGCCGAAAGCCTGCACCGCTTGGTGGGTAGCCTGGCTTTTCTGGGCATGGCCGAGCTGGAGCTACGCGGCATGAGCCTGATCGAGCGGGTGCATGCCGAGGGCGTGGTGTTGAATGAGGCGCACCTGGACGCCTTCCAGACCGACCTACGTGCTTACCTCACTTACTTGGGCTCATTGTGATGCCCGCAGACATTTGTAGGGAAAGGGAAGGCTGTGTTGAGGGTAATAGCTGTAGGTATTTTCTTTTTATTTTGTAGGTCCAAAAGCGGCGGCTATCAAACATTGATCGTGAGGAAAAACGCCGAGACTTCTGCGGTTGTTGAGGGATGGCGGCGGGGGTATTTTGCGCGGAATCTAGTGGCCATCATCTGTGGGTATTTATGCTTCGCGTAATCATTGCTGACGATCATCCCATCGTACGCATCGGGCAGAGAGTGGTGATCGAGGCGAATGGACGGTGCAAAGTGGTGGGCGAGGCTGACGGTCCCGATCAACTGCTGCGTGTGCTGGCGACCACACCCTGCGATGTGCTGGTGACCGATTTCGCCATGCCTGGTGGCCAGCAGGCGGACGGCTACGGTTTGTTGAGCCTGCTGCACCGCCAGTACCCGACGTTGCCGGTGATCCTGGTGACCATGTTTGCCAATATCGCCACGTTGCGAGCCTCCTTTGCCCACGGCGCGCGGGCTATCGTGGCCAAAAGTGCGTCGGCCAAGGAGCTGCCGCTGGCGATCAAGACCGTAAGCGCGGGCCAGACCTTTGTCAGTGAATGCCTGCGGGCCCAGCTGGTGGAAGCCGGGCCGGGTGACCAATCGCGACAGCCGCAATTGTCCGAAAAAGAGCGTGAGGTGGTACGCATGCTGGCCAGCGGCATGACCGTCAGCCAGATCGCGGCGCGGGTCAATCGCAGTGTGTCCACCATCAGCAAGCAGAAGAGCACTGCCATGAACCGGCTGTGCATTTCCACCGACGTAGACCTCTTCGCCTATGCCCGCAGTTGCGGCATGGTGCCCTGAGGCGGGCTATTGGCGCGGTGAATGTCAGTAGCCTTGGCGGCGCGAGCGGCTTATCGTGCGCCTATCTTTTTCGCCGTCGACGGAGCCTGCCCATGAGTGATGCCCACAACGCCCTGATCACCGAGTTCTACCGCGCGTTCCAACGCCTGGACGCCGACGCCATGAGCGCCTGCTATAGCGACGACGTGATCTTCAGCGACCCGGCGTTCGGTGAGCTGCGCGGTCGGGACGTCGGCGATATGTGGCGCATGCTCACCACCCGCGCCAAGGACTTCTCGCTGACCTTCGACCAAGTGCGCAGCGACGACACCCGCGGCAGCGCCCATTGGGTGGCGACCTACCTGTTCAGCGCCACCGGCAACACAGTGGTCAATGATATCCAGGCGCGTTTTGTGTTCCGTGACGGCAAGATCTGCGAGCACCACGACCACTTCGATCTGTGGCGTTGGTCGCGTCAGGCCCTGGGCACCAAAGGTCTGTTGCTGGGCTGGACGCCGCTGGTGAAAAACGCCGTACGCGCCCAGGCACGCAAAGGTCTCAAGGCATTCCAGGCCAGTCGTTGATAAGCTGGGCGCTCTTCTGGTTGACCGACTCGATCCGTGACGACTCCCACCGACCCCAAACCCTGGTTCGTTTACCTGGTGCGCGCCGCCAACGGCGCGCTGTATTGCGGCATCAGCAATGACCCGATGCGCCGCTTCGCTCAGCATCAAAGCGGCAAGGGCGCGCGGTTTTTTCAGTCCAGCCCGGCGGTGGCGCTGGTGTACACCGAGCAATGTGCAAGCAAAGGCGACGCCTTGCGTCAGGAACGGCTGATCAAAAAACTCAAGAAGAGCGCCAAGGAGTGCCTGGCCGCCAGTGGTGCATAGATTCGACTGATGGGTTCCCATCACGGCATCGCCACCCATTGCGCGCTAAGCTGGCAGCTCAACCTGACAACTGGACCCTGGCATGTCTGAGCTCATTCTTCACCACTACCCCACCTCACCCTTTGCAGAAAAAGCTCGGCTGCTGCTGGGCTTCAAAGGCCTGTCCTGGCAGTCCGTGCTGATCTCGCCGGTGATGCCCAAACCGGACCTGACCGCGCTCACCGGCGGCTACCGCAAGACTCCGGTGTTGCAGGTCGGCGCCGATATCTACTGTGACACCGCGCTGATCGCCCGACGCCTGGAGCAGGAAAAAGCCGCGCCGGCGCTGTTCCCTCTCGGCCAGGAAATGATCACCCAGACCTTCGCCACCTGGGCCGACAGCGTGGTGTTCGCTCACGCGGTGAGCCTGGTGTTCCAGCCGGAATCGGTGGCGGTGCGCTTCGGCAAATTGCCGCCGGAAGCGATCAAAGCTTTTATGGCCGACCGCGCCGCGTTGTTCAGCGGCGGTTCGGCGAGCAAGCTGAGCGCCGACGTGGCCAAGCATCAATGGCCAGCGATCATGACGCGCCTGGAGCAACAGTTGCAGCGCGAGGCGGGGGATTTTCTGTTTGGCGAGCCCTCGATTGCCGACTTCTCCCTGGCCCATTCGCTGTGGTTCCTCAAAGCCACGCCAGTCACAGCACCCCTGGTGGACGCCTACCCGGCAGTGTGCGCGTGGCTGGGGCGCGTGCTTGGTTTCGGCCACGGCACGCCCAGCCAAATGACCGCCGAACAAGCGCTGGAGATTGCGCGCAACGCCACCCCGGCGGCGTTGCCGGACGAAGCGTTTGAAGACTTGAACGGCTTCCATCCCGGCCAGGCGGTGACCATCAGCGCGATCGACTACGGCGTCGACCCAGTGGCCGGCGAGCTGCTGTTTGCCGGGCGCGAGGAGCTGATCCTGCGCCGTAGCGACGAGCGCGCAGGCACTGTGCATGTGCACTTCCCGCGCTTCGGTTTCCGTATCCAGGCGCAGTGAATGAAATTATTTATCCACAACAGGTGAGGTAAACCATCCGCCCATCCGTGTAGTGCTTGAAACTGCGATCAATTCGCATTAACAGCGTTTTCTACACGGGTTCTCACAGCATGAAGTCGATGGCGGGCGGTTGGGTAAAACAGTGGCTGGGAGCCTCGGTACTGGCGGTGTCAGCGGTGGCTTTGCTGCCGTTGAGCGTGGCGCGGGCGCAGGAGCAGCAAAGCGCGCAGTTCGACTTTGCCCTGGCGGCCAAACCGTTGCCCCAGGCTCTCAGCGATTTCAGCCGGGTCACCGGAATCAGTGTGATCTACACCGATGAAGCGCCCTATGGCTTCAGCGCCCCGGCAGTGCGCGGGCAGATGAGCGCGACCCAGGCCCTGCAACGCCTGTTGGGCAACACCGGCATGACCTTCCGCCAGATCGACGCCCGCACCCTGGCCCTGGAACCCGTGCCCACCGAAGGCGCACTCAACTTGGGCGCCACCACCATCAGCGGCATAGGCCAACTTGACGACAGCACCAGCTACCAGCCGCCGCCCACCAGCTCGGTGATGCGCTCGCGCGGTCTATTGCTGGAAACCCCGCAAACCGTCAACGTGGTGCCGGCCCAGGCGCTGCGCGATCAGACCCCGCGCAACCTGGATGACGCCCTGGCCAATATCAGCGGTATCACCCAGGCCAACACCCTGGCCAGCACCCAGGACGCGGTGATGTTGCGCGGCTTTGGCGACAACCGTAACGGCTCGATCATGCGCGACGGCATGCCGGTGGTGCAGGGCCGCGCGTTGAACGCCACTGCCGAGCGGGTTGAAGTGCTCAAGGGCCCGTCGTCGCTGCTGTATGGCATCCAGGACCCGGGCGGCGTGGTGAACATCGTCAGCAAAAAGCCTGAATTGACCCCATCCACCGCCCTGACTGTGCGCGGTTCCACCTTCGGCGACGGCAAGAACGGCAGCGGCGGCAACCTCGACACCACCGGGCCGTTGGGCGATTCAGGGCTGGCCTACCGGTTGATCGTTGATCACGAAGACGAAGATTACTGGCGCAACTTCGGCACTCACCGCGAATCGCTGGTGGCGCCGTCCCTGGCCTGGTACGGCGATTCCACTCAACTGCTGTTCGCTTATGAGCACCGTGAGTTTCTCTCACCGTTCGACCGCGGCACGGCCATCGATCCCAAGACCAACCATCCGTTGGATATCCCGGCGACCCGCCGCCTGGACGAGCCGTTCAACAATATGGAAGGCCGCTCCGACCTGTACCGCTTCGAAGCCGATCACGATCTGAACGACGATTGGAAAGCTCACTTCGGCTACAGCTGGAACCGTGAAACCTACGACGCCAGCCAAGTACGCGTCAGCGCGGTGAACGCCAATGGCACCCTGACCCGCCGAATGGACGGCACCCAGGGCGCAATTACCACCGACCGGTTCGCCACCGCCAGCCTCGAAGGCAAGGTCAGCGTGCTGGGCATGCAACATGACCTGGTGTTCGGCCTGGATGACGAGTACCGCAAAATCTACCGCGCCGACCTGATCCGCCAGGCCTCGCGGGGCACGTTCAACTACAACAATCCGGTATACGGCAACGAAGTGGCGGGCAGCACCGTCAGCGCCGCCGACAGCGCCCAGACCGACCTGCTGCGCAGCGACTCGCTGTTCTTCCAGGATTCGATTCACCTGACCGACCAATGGATTTTCGTAGCCGGTGCGCGCTACCAGATGTATGACCAATACGCCGGCAAAGGCGTGCCGTTCAAAGCCAACACCGATGGCAACGGCCAGGCCTGGGTGCCGCGTGCCGGGCTGGTGTATCGCTACACCGATCAACTGTCGTTCTATGGCAGTTACACCGAGTCGTTCAAACCCAACTCCACCATCGCCGCCTTGGCCGATGGCAGCACCCTCACCGGCGATCTTACGCCCGAGCAGGCCAAGTCCTGGGAACTGGGGGCCAAGCTCGACATTCCTGGGCGCATCACCGCCAGCGCGGCGTTGTTCACCATCGACAAGCGCAATGTGCTGGTCTCGGTGGGTTCCGGCGCGAACACGATCTACAGCATCGCCGGCCAGGTGCGTTCCCGTGGCCTGGAACTGGACGCCACCGGCCAGTTGAGCGACCAATGGAGCGTGATCGGCAGCTATGCCTACACCGACGCCGAGGACATCAAGGACAACGACCCGACCCTGGAAGGCAACCGCTTGCAGAACGTCGCCAAACACACCGGCTCGCTGGCGCTGGCCTACGACTTCGGCAGCCTGTTCGGTGGCGATCAACTGCGCATGGGCGCAGGCGCGCGCTACGTGGGCGAGCGGGCAGGGGACGCCGCCAACGACTTCACCTTGCCGGGCTACACCGTGGCCGATGCTTTCGCCACCTACGACACCAAACTCGACGGGCAGAAAGTCAAGTTCCAGCTCAACGTGAAAAACCTGTTCGACCGCACCTGCTACACCTCGGCGGCCAGCCGCTTCTTTGTATCGCTGGGGGATGCACGGCAGGTGTCGGTGTCGAGCACGCTGGAATTCTAAGGCTGGTGCTGGGCGCGTTGGCTGCGACGCTGTGTGAACTGCTTTTTGTGGTGAGCGGGCTTGTCGAATCGTCGCACCGCCCGCGCTGGGCTGCGAAGCGGCCCCAACTCTAGACGCCTCACTGCCAACTGGAGCTATGCAGCATCATCGATGGAGCGGCTTCGCCACCCAGCGCGGGCGGTGCGACGATTCGACAACCCGGCTCACCACCACGACAATTCCATGCCCCCCAGCAGCTTGCTCCACCGGCCCGCTCGCCACGGGCAGGTGGAGCTGTTAGCGTTGCCGCCACTGAAGATTTTGCGGAATTTGACACTGATGCATGTTGGACGATGGCTACCCCTGCTGTGCTTGAGCGTTTTCATGGGCGGTTGCGCGAGCGTTTCGCCAACCTCCACCCCGGCCATCCTTGACCATCTCATGGCCGACCCGGCCTTCAATGGCGCCACGGTCTCCTTGATGGTGCGCGACGCCCGCAGCGGCACCACCCTCTACCAGCACAACCCGCGCACGCGTCTGGTGCCGGCCTCAAACCTCAAGTTGTTGACCACTGCTGCGGCGATGGATGTGCTGGGGCCGCAATACCGGTTTTCCACTCAGGTACTGAGCACCGGCAGCCGCCAGGGCGAGCGGCTGGCGGGCAATCTGTACGTGCGCGGCTTGGGCGATCCCACCGTGCAGTTCGCCGATTACCAGGCGCTGGCGGCACAGTTGGCCAGCGATGGCGTGCGAGAAGTGCAGGGCGATCTGGTGTTCGACGACACCTGGTTCGATGCCGAGCGCCTGGGCGTCGATTGGGCCCAGGATGACGAAAGCACCTACTACGGCGCGCAGATCTCCGCGTTGACGGTGTCGCCCAACACGGATTTCGACGCGGGTACCTTGATCGTCACCGCGAAAGCGCCCGTGGCCGTCGGCCAACCGGTGAGCGTTACCGTGAGCCCGGCCACCGACTACGTGCAACTGAGCAATCGCGCCATCAGCGGCCCCGGCAACACGTACGGCATTACCCGCCAGCACGGCACCAACCTGCTGCAACTGAGCGGTGCGCTGGCCCCCGGCAAGCAGAGCCGGCAGTGGGTGAGTGTGTGGGAGCCGACCCAACTGGTGGCGAACCTGTTTGAACAGGCGCTGGCTCAGCAGGGCATCAAGGTGCAGGGCCGGCGCGTGATCGGTGGCGCCACGCCTGCGACGGCCGCATTGTTGGCCGAACATCAGTCGGCGCCGTTGCAGGAGTTGATCACGCCGCTGCTCAAACTCTCGAACAACAATATGTCCGAGGCCCTGCTCAAGGCCATGGGCCGCAAGACTGCGAATGCAGGCACCGCGGCGGCCGGCGTGGCGGCAGTGGCGGGCTTTATGACACGCCAGGGGCTGGACCCGGCTAGCCTGAGCCAGGTGGACGGTTCGGGCTTGTCGCGGCGCAATCTGGTGTCGTCCCTGACCTTCACCGAGCTGCTGCTGGCCAGCGCCAGACAACCCTGGTTCGACGCTTGGTATAACGCACTGCCGATTGCCGGCAATGCGGACCGCATGGTGGGTGGCAGCCTGCGCTATCGCCTGCGCGGGACGGCGGCGCAAAACAACCTGCATGCCAAGACCGGCTCCATGGCCGGCGTGTCTTCATTGAGTGGCTATATCACCGACGCCGACGGCCGGCGTCTGGTGTTTTCGATGGTCAGCAACAACTACCTGTGCAACGCCGCGCCGGTGCGCGCCGTGGAAAATCGCGTGGCCCAGGCCCTGGCCCAGTGGCGGGACTAGTTCAGGGCTGGTAGCCCATGCGCCAGCTTACGGCCCGGGTCGCCGCCAGTAATTGCTGGGCCGCCGGGCCGTCTTCATCGGCGTGGAACAGCGAGGTAGGGCCAACCACGGTCATTACCGCCGCCACCTGGCCGATGGCGTTGAACACCGGTGCCGACAAGGCGTCCACCCCCGGCATCAGCAAGCCGTGCACAAAGTGCAGGCCACGCTGGCGGATCTGTTCGCAGGCCGTGGCGTAGGTTTGATCGTCCGCCAGGGCGTGGGCGATGCCCGCCTCGATCTCCTGCTGGCGCAGCTCCACGGTTTCCCGCGAGGGTAGGTACGCACTGAACACCAGCCCGGTGGACGAACTGAGCAGCGGCAACACCGACCCCAGTTGTGTCACCACCGTCACCGCGCGCACCGCCGGCTCGATCTGCACCACGGTCGCGCCCTGATTGCCCCACACCGCCAGAAAGCAGGTCTCGTTCAGTTGGTCGCGCAGTTCCGCCAGGGGCAGCGCGCCGACTTTCAGCACGTCCATGCTGCCCAGCGCAGCCAGGCCCACGCGCAACGCTTCGCGGCCCAGGCCGTAATGGTTGGTGGCGGTGTTCTGTTCGGCGAACCCCGAGGCGATCAATGCTTGCAGGTAGCGATGCACTTTGCTCGCCGGCATCTGCACATGCTCGGCCAGGCGCGACAGCGACGTGGCCGGGGATAGTTCGGCCAGGGCCTTGAGAATATCGGTGCCCACTTCGGCCGAACGGACTTTTTGTTTACCGGTGTCGCGGGGCTTTTCCATGGAGGGGCGGGGTTCCGAAAGATGAATGGGCGTCTTTATAGCTTGACGCTCGACGGTGATCAAATTACGTTATGCGTAACTGGATTACGATAAAAACAACTTCCGCTCAGAGGACGATCCATGACCCTCGAATACCTGTCGGGCTTCGGCAATGAATTCGCCAGCGAAGCCCTGCCCGGCGCCTTGCCGGTCGGCCAGAACTCCCCGCAAAAAGCACCCTACGGCCTGTACACCGAACTGTTCTCCGGCACTGCGTTCACCATGACCCGCAGCGAAGCCCGGCGTACCTGGTTGTACCGCATCCAGCCGTCGGCCAATCACCCAGCGTTCGCCAAATTGGAACGGCAATTGGCCGGCGGTCCGTTGGGTGCGGTGACGCCCAACCGGCTGCGCTGGAACCCACTGGATATGCCTAGCAAACCGACCGATTTTATTGATGGTCTGGTCGCAATGGTCGCCAATTCGGCGTCGGAGAAACCCTCGGGTATCAGCATCCACCACTATCGCGCCAATCGCTCCATGGAGCGGGTGTTCTTCAACGCCGACGGCGAATGGTTGATCGTCCCCGAGCAGGGGCGCCTGCGTCTCGTCACGGAACTGGGCGTGCTGGAAGTGGAGCCGCTGGAAATCGTGGTGCTGCCCCGTGGCCTTAAATTCCGCGTCGAACTGCTGGACGCTCAGGCCCGCGGCTACATCGCCGAGAACCACGGCGCGCCGCTGCGCCTGCCGGACCTGGGGCCCATCGGCAGCAACGGCCTGGCTAATCCACGGGACTTCCTCAGCCCCGTCGCCCATTACGAAGACTTGCGGCAACCGACGACGTTGGTGCAGAAGTTTCTCGGCGAACTGTGGGCCTGCGAGCTCGACCATTCACCGCTGAACGTGGTGGCCTGGCACGGCAACAACGTGCCGTACAAATATGACCTGCGCCGCTTCAACACCATCGGCACCGTCAGTTTCGATCACCCGGACCCGTCGATTTTCACCGTGTTGACCTCGCCCACCAGCGTGCACGGCCTGGCCAACCTCGACTTCGTGATTTTCCCGCCGCGCTGGATGGTGGCCGAGAACACCTTCCGTCCGCCGTGGTTCCACCGCAACCTGATGAACGAATACATGGGCTTGATCCAAGGCGCCTACGACGCCAAGGCCGAGGGTTTCCTGCCCGGGGGCGCGTCGCTGCACAGCTGCATGAGCGCCCACGGCCCGGATGGCGAAACCTGCACCAAGGCCATCAATGTGGAACTGGCGCCGCACAAGATCGATAACACCATGGCGTTCATGTTCGAGACCAGCCAAGTGCTGCGTCCCACCCAGTTCGCCCTGGACTGTCCGCACCTGCAACCTGCTTACGACGCGTGCTGGGCCTCGCTGCCCGTCACCTTCAACCCGAATCGGAGATAACCCATGACTCAGCCCACCCCTGCCCGTAGTTGGGTAGCGTCCGCCAACGGTCACGCGGATTTCCCGCTGCAGAACTTGCCGCTGGGCATCTTCAGTCGCAATGGCGAGCCCCCGCGCAGCGGCGTGGCGATTGGGGATTTCATCCTGGATCTTCACGCGGCATTGGACGCATTCGACGGCGAGGCCCGTCGTGCCGTGGAGGCGACTGCCGGCGGTCAACTGAACGGGTTGTTCGCCCTGGGCCGCGGCCCACGCGTGGCCCTGCGCGAGCGCCTGCTGGAGCTGCTGGTCGAGGGCAGCCCGCTGCAAGCCCGCGAGGCGCAGGTGCTGCACCGCGCGGCTGATTGCCAACTGCACCTGCCAGCCAAAATCGGCGACTACACCGACTTCTACGTTGGTATCGAACACGCGCAGAACGTCGGCAAGCTATTCCGCCCCGACAACCCGTTGCTGCCCAACTACAAGTATGTGCCGATCGGCTATCACGGCCGCGCCTCCACCGTGCGCCCCTCGGGCGTGGCTGTGCGTCGCCCCAAAGGCCAGACCCTGCCTGCCGGCCAATCCGAACCCACCTTCGGCCCCTGTGCGCGGTTGGACTACGAGTTGGAACTGGGCATCTGGATCGGCCAGGGCAACGCCATGGGCGAAGCGATCGCCATCGGTGACGCGGCCGAACATATCGCCGGTTTCTGCCTGCTCAACGACTGGTCGGCGCGGGATATCCAAGCGTGGGAATACCAGCCGCTGGGGCCGTTCCTGTCCAAGAGCTTTATTACCACCGTCTCGCCCTGGGTGGTCACGGCTGAAGCGTTGGCGCCATTCCGCAAGGCTCAACCGGCACGCCCCGAAGGCGATCCGCAGCCGCTGCCGTACTTGCTGGATCAACGCGATCAGGCCGGCGGTGCTTTGGATATCGAACTGGAAGTGCTACTGACCACGGCCGCCATGCGCGAACAAAACCTGCCGGCCCATCGCCTGGCCCTGAGCAACAGCCTGCATATGTACTGGACCGCCGCGCAATTGGTGGCCCACCACAGCGTTAACGGTTGCCAACTGCAGCCCGGCGATCTGTTCGGTTCGGGCACCTTGTCCGGGCCGCAAGCCAGCCAACTCGGCAGCCTGTTGGAGATCACCGAGGGCGGTAAAAAAGTGATCGAACTGCCGTCCGGCGAAGTGCGTAAATTCCTCGAAGACGGCGACGAAATCATTCTGCGTGCGCGCTGCAACCGTGAAGGCTATGCCTCCATCGGTTTTGGCGAATGCCGTGGCACTGTGGTCGCAGCGCGCTGAGGAGGGCGGGGGATGGAACTCTATACCTATTACCGCTCTACTTCGTCGTATCGCGTGCGCATCGCTTTGGCGCTCAAGGGGCTGGCGTTCACGGCGGTGCCGGTCAACCTGCTGGTGCCGGCAGGGGGCGCCAACCGCCAGCCGGCGTACCTGGCCATCAACCCGCAGGGGCGCGTGCCGGCCCTGCGCACTGACGACGGCGACCTGTTGATCCAGTCGCCGGCGATCATCGAATACCTCGACGAACGTTATCCACAGGTGCCGCTGCTGAGCCAAGACCTGGCGACCCGCGCCCACGAGCGTGCGGTGGCATCGATCATCGGTTGTGACATCCACCCGTTGCACAACTCCAGCACTCAGAACCTGTTGCGCCAGTGGGGGCATGACGAAACGCAGGTGCTGGCGTGGGTCGGGCATTGGATCAGCCAGGGCCTCGGCGCGGTGGAGCAACTGATCGGTGATCAAGGGTTTTGTTTTGGCGACCAGCCAGGCATGGCCGATGTGTTTTTGATCCCACAGTTGTACGCAGCCGAGCGGTTCAAAGTGTCGCTGGCCGATTACCCGCGTATCGGCCGTGTTGCGGCCTTGGCCAGGCAGCATCCGGCGTTTATTCAAGCCCATCCCGCCAATCAACCGGATACCCCTGAGGCCCCGTAAATCCGCTGTGCGACACCCATAAAAATAAGACAGGTACCTTGCGATGCACACTCAGATTGCCAGCTTTCGCGCGGCACTCGACGCCCGTCCGGTGTCGCGCTTCCAGTGGTTGATCCTCTTGTTGCTGGCGTTGCTGCTGGTGACCGATGGCTACGATGCCCAAGTGCTGGGCTACGTAGTGCCGGCGCTGGCCGCGGACTGGGGGCTGGAAAAAGCCGCGTTCGGCCCGGTATTCAGTGCCAACTTGCTGGGGCTCACCCTTGGCTCACTGCTGGTGACGCCACTGGCGGACCGCTTCGGCGTACGCCGGATTCTGTTGGCCTGCGTGCTGATCTACGCCAGCCTCACGGTGCTGATGGTGTTCGCCGACTCGCTGACCACGCTGATGGCCGCACGGTTTATCTGCGGGATCGGCATGGGTGGGGCGATGCCCAGTGCCATGGCCTTGATGTCGGACTATTCGCCACCGCGCCTGCGCACCCTGATGGTGACCTTGGCCGCGTGCGGCTTTTCGTTTGGTGGCGCGGCGGGTGGGTTCGTGGCTGCAGGATTTATTGAGCATTACGGGTGGGAGGCGGTGTTCCTGGCAGGCGGTGTTACGCCGCTGCTGTTGTTTCCGTTTCTGGTGTGGCTGCTGCCCGAATCCTTGCCGCGATTATTGCAGGACGCGCCGCCTTACTGGCGTCTGCAGCGGGTCACGGCGCGCCTGTTGCCCGACTGGCAACCGCCGTTGGCAAGCACCGCCGATGACCAGCAGGCGCGGGGCAGCCAATTGACGGTGGTTGAGTTGTTTCGCAACGGTTACGCCCGCCCGACCTTGCTGATCTGGGCAACCTTTTTCGTCAGCCTGATCCTGCTGTATTTCATGATCAGCTGGCTGCCGTCGTTGCTGTTGGAAAGTGGCCTGGCACTCAAGCAGGCCAACCTGGTGACGTCGATGTTCCTGTTTGCCGGCACCTTGGGTGCCATCGGCATGGCCTGGTTTGCCGACCGCCTGAAAAATAAAGTCCGCCTGCTGTGCGGCGTGTTGTTCGCGGCCGGGCTGTGCACCGTGCTGTTGGGCTTGAACCACGATAATCCGCGCTACTTGGTGGCGTGCGTGTTTGCCGCCGGCTTCTGCATCATCGGTGGGCAACTGACCTTGAATGCCTTCGCCAGCAACTTCTACCCGGCCCACGTGCGCGCCACCGGCACGGGCTGGGCACTGGGAGTGGGGCGCTTCGGCTCGATCCTCGGGCCGTTGCTGGGCAGTCTGCTGCTGGCGATGCAGATACCGGTGCAGCAGATTTTTTTCTTCTGCGCGATTCCGGCGGTGATGGCCGCGTTGTTGATCATCCAGGTGCGCTCGCCACAAAAAACCTCGCGCCTTAACTAGAAGCCAACGTGTTGGTCAATGCACCACCGTGTTGGGCGGCAGATGCCCCAACCGCTCGGTCAGGCGCAGGCGTTGGATCGGATCTTCGCTGAGCAGCAGCGCATGTTCCAGATCGAAGCGTTCGGCGTTGGGGCAGTCCAGGCGTTGATACAGACTGGCCCGTGCCAGGTAATCGGCGGCGCTGGCATTGCCCAGTTCCAGCACGCGCTCGGCGTCGATCAGCGCCGCCAGTGGATCGTCATTGGCCAAGTGCAATTGGCGCAGGTTGCGCGACAAGCGTTGGAGCATCGAGCGCGGTTCGGCGGTATGCAGGTGTTCGGCCTGCAACTTGAGGTTGGGGCCATATTGGCGTTGCAGCAGTTCGCGGCAATCGTTGGTGTAGAGGCGCCGACCGCCGCAGGGGTCCAACAAGTGATCAGCGCCGGGGACGCGTAGCAGGAAGTGCCCTGGGAAGTTCACGCCGACCATGGGAATGTGCAGGCGCCGCGCCAGTTCCATGGCAATCAAGCCCATGGCCAGGGGCTGCCCGCGTTTGCGCAGCAGGACTTTATCCAACAGCGCAGCGGCGGGGCGCAGGGGCGTGAAGTCATCCTGGGCAAACCCCAGATCGTTCATGCGCCGCAGCAGCGGTTGGCCCAATTCATCCGCCGGCAGCACGGGCATGCCTGCGCTCACCTGTTGTTGCAGCAACCCCAGTTCTTGCAGAATCTGCAACGGTTGCACCGTCGCGTCATGTTCGGCGGCAATCCACAGCGCGGCCTCGAACAGTGCAGGGGGCGAGCGTTCCAGGCAGGCGAAAAAGGCTTGGCGGGGCTTCATTGCATTCTCCGGCGGATGCCCCCGTTTTAGCCTTGCTGGGAATTTTCGTCCAGTGACTTAAGAAAGATCCTGCGCGCTTATGTCGCAGAACCTACAAAATCGGACGACTTATTCCAGCGCACTTCGGCAGTTTTCTGCTGCAAGCCTATACTTGGCGACACAAGAAGTGATTCGGGAGCTCGACGATGTTTGCTCTCATGCACCGCACCCGCCTTGAATCGCTGCACCTGAGCATCGACCCGGTGACAGGCTTGAAGGCGGTCATAGCTATTCACAACAGCCGCCTGGGGCCCGCCCTGGGCGGCTGTCGTTACCTTGCCTACCCCGACGACGAAACGGCCGTGGCCGATGCGGCGCGCCTGGCCCAAGGCATGAGCTATAAAGCCGCCCTGGCCGGGTTGCCGGTAGGGGGTGGCACCGCGGTGATCCTGCGGCCCGCCCATGTTGAAAGCCGCGCGGCGCTGTTCGAAGCCTTTGGGCGCTGCGTGGAACAACTGGATGGCCGCTACATCACGGCCATCGACAGCGGCACCTCGGTGGCCGACATGGATTGCATCGCTCAACAAACCCGTTTCGTCACCAGCACCACCGCCGCCGGCGACCCTGCACCCCACGCCGCCATGGGCGTGTTTACCGGCATCCGCGCCACGGCCATGGCGCGCTTGGGCAGCGACAACCTCGAAAGCCTGCGGGTGGCCATACAAGGCCTGGGCAACGTCGGCTACGCCCTCGCCGAACAGCTGCACGCCGCCGGCGCCGAATTGCTGGTGAGCGATATCGACCATGGCAAGGTGCAACTGGCCATGGAGCAGTTCGGCGCACACCCCATCGCCAACGACGCCTTGCTCAGCACCCCCTGCGACATTCTTGCGCCCTGCGGCCTGGGTGCGGTGTTCAACCGTACCAGCGTGGGCCAACTGCGTTGCGCCGCCGTGGCCGGTTCCGCCAGCGCCCAACTGACCAACCTGCAAGTGGCCGATCAGTTGGAGGGGCGCGGCATTCTTTATGCGCCCGACTATGTGATCAATTCCGGCGGCCTGATCTACGTCGCGCTCAAACACAGCGGCGCCGAACTGCCCACCATCACCGCGCACCTGTCGAACATTGGCTCACGCCTGACCGAAATCTATGCCCATGCCCAAGCCGAAAAACGCTCGCCCGCACGGGTAGCGGACGAACTGGCCGAGCGCCTGCTCTACCAATGAGCGGCGATTAAAAAGGCCCTGAATCAATGATTCAGGGCCTGTTCAATTCGGGCTTTACTCTGCCGGCGGGTTGAGCAACTCGGACAACGCGTCCGGCTGACTCTTGAATGCCTTGGCAAATACATCGCGGTTCTTCGCCATGTAGATCCCGGCTTCCTCCACCTGCTGCTCGCTCAAGGACGGCACGGCTTTCTGCAACACTTCTGCCAGCAACTCAGCGAGTTCAAGCATTTTGTCATGACGGTCAGCTTCGGCTTTATCCATGAACAAACGCTCCAGATCTCGGCTGCTGCGGTATACCACTTCGACGGCCATTCACCACCTCACATGCCTTCACGATAGTTGTCTTTTGCGACTACTGTATTTATATACAGCGAAAAGGGTAAGCCAAACCGTGGGGTTTGGGTAGCAGTTTTTTAATGTAGTAGGGAAATGGACGTGTGGGACGACGCATCAAGGCTATCAGGCTGCCGGTGTGCCTCATGTCATGCTGACATCATCTCACTTTCTACGCTCTGGCCTTTTTTCTGCATGCAGAACAACCGTCACGTCCAACCCGCATTATCCGGTCGAACCGACCTAAGGAAGCATCATCGTGAAAATCAACTGGGCCGAAAAGTTGCGCCACCAGGTCCATGGCCTGGCCGAGTCGCTGGGGAACCTGTTTGTGGAGTCGTTCCACTACCTGGCGCTGTTCGCCATTGGCGCGGTCACGGCCTGGGCGGCGGTGATGGAGTTTCTGGGGATGCTGGAGAACGGGCACATCAAGATCGATGACATCTTGCTGCTGTTCATCTATTTGGAATTGGGCGCGATGGTTGGGATTTACTTCAAGACCAACCACATGCCCGTGCGCTTCCTGATCTACGTTGCGATCACTGCGCTGACACGTCTGTTGATCTCCAACGTATCCCATCACAACCCGCCGGACCTGGGCATCATCTACCTGTGCGGCGGGATTCTGCTGTTAGCGTTCGCGATCCTGGTGGTGCGTTACGCATCGTCGTCGTTCCCTTCGGTGAAGGTCGAAAGCCCGCGGCGCAAAGGCGAGGCGAGCCTGGAGACCGAGAAGGGTGAGCTTTAAAGCCCGACGCTGAACGGCAGGTCACGGGCCGGCGGTGGCTGCATAAGTTTGTGGTTGTCGCCGTCGGTCATGATCGCCAGGATTTCCATGGCGCTGTGGCCCTGCTCGATGGCGATGCCGAACTGGATGCTCTGCACCAGGCGCTTGAGCCGTTCGGGGTCGTTGCGTTGCTCGGCACTGATCATGCGCTTGGCTACCACGCCCGTCTCATTCGAGAGGGTGAGCATGATGCTGCCGTCGAGCCGTTGAATGCTCAGGTTGACGCGATATTTTGGGCTGAATGTGTCGGTGATGATCTGAAAAGGATTGTCCATGGTGCGTTACCGCCTGATAAGAACATGCAGTCATTGACGACCGGTGTCTGGATTAGTTCGCATTGCCTGACCACCGGCCAATTCGTCGCTGAGGGGCACAAATTCCGTTTGCCTCAAGAGCCTTACAGCAAGGGCCGTGCCGTATACCGACCATCCCAATGTGGGAGGGGGCTTGCCCCCGATAGCGCTGGGTCAGTCAGCCCATCTACCACTGACCCACCGCCATCGGGGGCAAGCCCTCTCTCACAATTGTTTCAGGCCCGTGATCTATTTCAGGGCACTACCGGCAAAACGATCTCACACAGCGCAATCAGCACTCCACCCAGCTCACCGCCAGGCCTCCCCGAGAGGTTTCTTTGTACTTGTCATGCATGTCGGCGCCGGTGTCGCGCATGGTGCGTATCACCCGGTCGAGGGAAATGAAGTGCTTGCCGTCGCCGCGCAAGGCCATTTGGGTTGCGTTGATCGCCTTGACCGCCGCGATGGCATTGCGCTCGATGCACGGTACTTGCACCAGGCCGCCGACGGGGTCGCAGGTCAGGCCCAGGTTATGTTCCAGGCCGATTTCGGCGGCGTTTTCCAATTGCCCGGGCGTGGCGCCGAGGATCTCGGCCAAGCCGGCGGCGGCCATGGCGCAGGCCGAGCCGACTTCGCCCTGGCAACCGACCTCGGCCCCGGAGATCGAGGCGTTTTTCTTGCACAGGATGCCGACGGCGGCTGCGGCCAAAAAGAAATTGACCACGTCGTCGTCAGACGCGTCGGCGTTGAACTTCATGTAGTAATGCAGCACCGCCGGGATGATGCCGGCCGCGCCGTTGGTCGGTGCCGTGACCATGCGCCCGCCCGCGGCGTTTTCTTCGTTGACGGCCAGGGCGAACAGGTTGACCCACTCCATTGCCGACAAGGTGGACGTGATGACATTCGGTTTGCCGATTTCCAACAAGTTGCGGTGCAATTTTGCCGCGCGGCGCGGAACGTCGAGGCCGCCAGGCAAGATGCCTTCATCGCGCAAGCCTTGTTCGACGCATTCGCGCATCACCGACCAGATATGTAGCAGACCGCTGCGAATGTCTGCGTCACTGCGCCACGCACGTTCGTTGGCCATCATCAGCTCCGACACCCTTAAACCGTGCTGCTTGCACAGCGCCAGCAGTTCGGCGGCGCTGGAAAAGTCATAAGGCAATGCCACATCGCTGACCGGCGTGATGCCCGACGCCGCCTCGGCCGCCTCGATGATGAAACCGCCGCCCACCGAGTAGTACGTTTCTTCACTCACCAGGCCATGGTCGCCATAGGCATGTAGGGACATGGCGTTGGGATGGTAGGGCAAGCTCTCTTCGAGCAGCAGGAGGTCGGCGTGCCAGTTGAAGGCGATATCCTCGGTGCCTGCCAGCAGTAAACGGCCGCTGTCGCGCAGTTGCTGAATACGCGGATTGATCGAGGAGGGGTCGACCTGATCCGGCCACTCGCCCATCAACCCCATTAAGCAGGCGCGATCCGTGGCATGGCCGACACCGGTGGCGGACAGCGAGCCATACAGGCGCACTTCGACGCGGCGGGTGCGGCTGAGCAATTGTTGCTCCGTCAGCGCCTTGGCAAAGGTCGCGGCTGCGCGCATGGGGCCGACGGTGTGAGAGCTGGACGGGCCGATGCCGATTTTGAATAGGTCGAAAACACTGATAGCCATGCTAAAGCCTTACAAGCAATGGAGTGGGAATCGCTGCCATTTTTTGTAGGACGAGCGCAATTGGCGCGATACTGAGCGCCTGTAACACCACTGACCAACGAATTCTCCTAAGAAACCCTTTAGCAGGACTAAACCCTATGGTTCGGCCACTCCATGGTCAGACGTACGTCTGGCTGCATGTTTTCTCCTGTGCGGCGCGGCATTTGTCTTTCACCCGCTGCGCCGAAGAACTGCACATCACGCCGGGGGCGGTGAGTCAGCAGATTCGCCAATTGGAGGAGCGCCTAGGCTTTCGCCTGTTCCATCGGCGCGCCCGGGGCGTGGAACTCAGTGCCGAGGGGCAGCGATTAGCGGCGACGGTGGGGGAGGCCTACGGCAGCATCGACGCCGAGTTGCGGCGGCTGGACGCGGGCATGATCAGCGGCACCTTGCGGCTGCGGTCGATCCCGTCGTTCCTCGGTAAGTGGTTGACCCCGCGCTTGCCGCGTCTGCAGCAACGCTTTCCGGATATCCAACTGCGCCTGGTCGCCGAAGACAGCAGCGTCGCCCTGCACGAAGGCGACTTCGACCTGGCCATCGACCTCAACGACGGCAGCTACCCTGGCCTTTTATCCACAGCCTTGCTCGACGAACAGATCTTCCCGGTGTGCGCGCCGAGCCTGCTGCGCGGACGCCCGCCGTTGCATGGCCCCGTCGACCTGGCGCATTTCCCGCTGTTGCACGACATCACCGCCTGGCGTGGGAGTTATGAGTACGCCGAGTGGGAGTTCTACTTGAATGCCATCGGCTGTCACGACGCCGATGTGCGCCGCGGCCATACCTTCAACCGCAACCACCTGACCATCGAAGCGGCCATCGCCGGCATGGGGGTGGCCATTGCGCGGCGTACCTTGCTCAACGATGAGCTGGAGCGCGGCACCTTGATCGTGCCGTTCGGCCTTGCCGTGCCGAACCACAAACGTTACGTGTTGCTGTACGCGCCAGGCGCGTTGAGCCACCCGGGCGTGCGCGCGGTACATGACTGGCTGGTAGAGGAAGCGGGGGTTTTTCGCAGTTTGCACCCGTTGGGAGAGGCGCAATGATGAAGATCGATAGGACGTAAGAAGATGTAACTAACTCCCCACCCTACCAGCGTTTTTGCTTGTCGTCAGGGTTAATTTGTAATGTAGGATTTATCTTTGCAAAGGGGTTGAATTGTTTCCGCAGGTGCTCAATTGTGTAATCAAGAGGTCATGGTTTCACCACAACGGTGTTGCAGTTTGTGATCTCTCGCGAGCTAGCTGAAATAAGGGAAGAACTATGCAAATCCAAGTCAATAGCGATAACCATATTGAAAGCAGCATCCGACTGGAGGAGTGGGTACGTACTACCATTGAGAGCACGCTCGAACGTTATGAAGAAGACCTGACCCGTGTCGAGGTCTACCTGCGGGATGAGAACGGCGACAAGCCTGGCCCCCATGATCTGAGTTGCCGCCTGGAAGCGCGGCCAAAAGGCCATCAAGCGCTGTCGGTATTGCACAAGGCCGATACCTTGGAACAAGCGATCGACGGTGCAGCGACCAAGCTGGACCACGCGCTGGAACACCTGTTCGGTAAACTGCAAGGCAAGCCTCGCGCTGCCGGCAAAGGCCAGCCGACCACCAAAGTCAACGAAGATGAGCTTGAACAGGAGTTCCTGGAAAAAGAACGCGCCGTTTTCAACGGCTGATCACTGACCGTTCTGTCATCCCCTCTGGAAACGGGCCTGCACACGCAGGCCCGTTTTTCGTTACTGGACTCGTCGGAAAAAGTACCCGCTCAACAGCCCCAACCCAGCCGCTCCCAACCCCGCGAATACCATCGCCCAGCCAGCCCCGTGGCGCAGCGCCGCCTGTGCATCCGCCGTTGTCAGCCCCGCCGCGTTGAGTTTGCCCGCTGCAAGTTGCTGGCTGATGGCCGGCCATGTCTGGGCCGAGCTGGCAGGCAGCACACTGCCCAGGTAGTGGCTGATGCCCAGCAATACCACCAGGCCCATCAGCGCAATAGCGAGCGCCAACGTAATCAGGCGCGCGCTCAGATCGATGCCCGACGCCATTCCCGCCCGATCCGCCGACACCGAACCGGTAGTGGTGTTGGTGGTTGGGGAATTGATCAGCGCCAGGCCCACGCCGGCGATCACACAACTGGCCAGTATCCATCCGACAGCGGCGTGCTCGGCTTGGTTAGCGGCGGCCATCGCCAGAAAACCCGCCCCCATCAAACCCAGGCCCAGCGGAATGATGCGCTCGGCACCATGGCGCAATGCCAGGCGCTCGGCTAGAGGCGGCACCAGCAAGGTGGGCAGTGTGTAGGCGAGCAGCGCAGCGCCGGTAGTGAGGGTGTCGTAGCCCAGGCCGGTCTGGAAATACAGCGGCAGGTAGATCATGAATGGCCAAAAACTGACGTTCATGCCGATCGACCCCATCAGCGCGCCATTGAAGCGGCGAATGCGGAACACCGAAAAATCGAACATCGGGTGCGCACTGTGCCGTTCGATCTGCACGAACAACAATAAGGCGGCCGCTGACAGACTGGCCCAGCCCAGCATCGCCGGCGTGGCGAAGCCGTTTTCGCTGCCCTGGGTGATGACATACACCAGGGCAAACACCGCCAATGTCAGGGTCAGCATGCCGCCGATATCCAGGCGGTAGGCGGCCGGATCGCGGGATTCCTGCACACTGATGCGCAACAGCAACAGGGTGAACAGTGTCAGCGGCACATGCACCAGAAACACCCAGCGCCAATCCGCGACCGCGAGGATCAACGCGCCGACCATCGGCCCGAAGCCCAGGCCGATACCGGCGATCACACCCCAGATGGCGAATGCCCGCGCCCGTGCCGCCGGTTCACGGAACAGATGCGAGAGAATCGCGAACTGGCAAATCATCATCGCCCCGGCGCCGATGCCCTGAACAAAGCGTGCCGTGATCAGGGTGGCGGCGCTGTCGGCCAGCCCGCAGGCCAGTGACGCCAGCCCAAATAGCCACAAGCACAGCACGAGCACGCGTCGCCGCCCAAAGCGATCAGCCAGGGTGCCGGCCGCCATCAGCACGCTGGTGCAGGCCAGGGTGTAGGCATTCATGATCCATTGGGCGTCTTGGAAACCCGTGCCGAGTGCATGTTCAAGTGTGGGCAGAAGCACGGGCACGCTGGAGATTTCCAGGCCGAACATCAGCGCCACCAGGCACACGGCGGTGAGGGCGATGGCCTGTCGGGGAGCGCGCGCGGGGCTGGCGGTCAAGGTATCGGCGGCGGGCATGGGATTCTCCTGTAAACAAAAATGGATTAGCTATTTTCAGGGGAATTGAATTCTTTATCCGTGATAAGTTTTCCGCCAGTTAGGGAATTAAAGGCGACAATCACATCATGGTCACCCCCCGTTTCGATGGCGTTGAATTGTTTTTGCAGATCGTTGAAAGCGGCAGCCTGACTGAGGCCGCCGAACGTTTGCACCTCACGCGGTCCGCCGTTGGCAAGGGCTTGGCGCGGCTGGAAGCGCGGCTGGGCACCTGTTTGCTACAGCGCTCCACCCGCCGTCAACGTCTGACCGAGGATGGCCAGGCGTACTACGAACATTGCTTGCGCGCCCAGGCGGAGCTGGAGGCTGCCGAATCGGTGCTGCAAAGCGGTCGGCAGCAACCGCGCGGGCGCCTGCGGGCGAGCGTACCGTTGGCGTTCGGTCATCACTACGCGGCGCCGGCGCTGTGGGGCTTGATGGACCGGTATCCAGGGCTGGAGGTGGAGATTTGCTTCGCCGATCGGCTGACGGACCTGGCGCAGGAAGGGTTCGATATTGCCGTACGCATCGGCGCATTGCCCGATACCGACCGGCTCAGCGCACGACGCCTGGGCGAACAAGTGATGGGCTTGGCCGCGTCACCGGCGTACTTGCAACGCACGGGACCGATCCATCATGTCGACGACCTTGCCAGTCGCCGTAGCATCGCCTATCGCAGCCAACCTACGCAGCGTGCCGGCATCGCCTCGCCGTTGATCATGGACGACCTACAGGCCGTGGCCGATGCCGCGATGGCGGGTGTCGGCCTGGCGTGGTTGCCGAGTTGGTTGATTGCCCATTACGTGCTGCGTGGGCAATTGCTGGTGGTGCTGCCGGACTGCCGTGAGCAGCCCGCACCGATCCATGTGATCTGGCCAACGGCCACTCACCTGCCGGCCAAGACGCGCTGTGCCATCGACGCGCTGGTGGCCGGCACGCCCTCGTGCCTGGCGGGCAGTTGATCAGAACGCGATGGAGGTCTGCACATACACCGTGCGCGGTTCGCCGACGTATTTGCCCTTGTTGTTGTCATCGAACGAACGGGTGAAGTACTGCTTGTTGAAGATGTTTTTCACCCCGACCGCGACGTTCAGGTCCGACAGCTGCGGGCCGAAGTCGTATGCCGCGCGGCTGCTGAACAGCATGTAGCCGGGGATGCGTCCATTGGCACCGTCGGCGGTTTCGGCACGGGTGTTGGCGTTGTCGGCAAACTGGCTGCTCTGGTAGCTGCTGTCGAGGTTGAGCTTCCAGGGGCCTTCGGTGTAACCCACGCCCAGCGTGCCCTTGTGTTTGGACGAGAAGGGCACGCGGTTGCCTTTGTTTGGGCCGTCTTCGCGGATGGTGGCGTCGACATAGGCGTAGGACGCGTACACGTCGAAACCGGCCAGGGCCGGGCTCAAACCGTCGAGGGCGTAGTTCACGCTGGTCTCGATGCCCTGGTGCCGGGTTTCGCCACGGGCGATCACCGAATCGTTGGTCTGGTTGCTTTCGTACTGATTGTCGAAGTTGATCAGGAACGCGCCGATTTCCGCGCGCAGGGTGCCGTTGTCATAGCGGGTGCCCAGTTCCCAGGTGCGGGCTTTTTCCGGTTTGACTTCGCCGCTGGTCACGCGATTGGGCATCTGGCTGTATTGCACACTGCCGAACGAACCTTCGGTGTTGGCGTAGAGGTTCCAATCGTCGGTGACGTGATACAGCACGTTGAGCGCCGGCAACGCGGTGTTGTAGTCGCCCTTGTACTTGACGTTGGTGAGGTTGTTGGTCTGCTGGGACTCGATCATCTCGTAGCGAATGCCCGGGGTGAGGGTCCATTTGCCGATATCGATCCGGTCGTCGATGAAAAACGCGTTGGCTTCGGTGCCGCCCCGGGTGTCGCGGTCGTTGCGGCTATCGGTGTTGGGGAGCTGCTGGTTATTGGCGTTGATCGGCGTGCGGTAGCGCAGTTCGTGGCCGGCTTCGTTGATATAGCGGTAGCCGACGCCGACTTCATGGCTGGTCGGGCCGAGGTCGAAGCCTTGGGCGAAGCGGGTTTCCAGACCGCGTACCCAGTATTCACGCGGCGACAGCGACAGGAACGTACCCTGGTCCAGGTAACCGCTGCGAAGGGTCTTGGTGAAGAAGCTGTTGACGGTGAATTCGCGACGGTCCTGCTCGTAGCGGTAGCCAACGTTGAACATCGTGCGGCGACCCCAGAATTTGTCGTAGGGGCGGGTGGACTGATACGGGTCGGCCTTGTAGTCCGCGACGTTCAAGCCGCCGGGCATATCGGCCTGGCCTTCGTAGTACTGCGCCATGGCATTGAAGCTGTTGGCGTCGTCGAGTTGGTACCTGCCTTTGAGAATCAGGTCGTCGATGCGTGTGTCGCTGTGTTCGCGCCAATCGCCGCCACGGGTGCCGGAGTACAGCAGCGCGCCGCCCAGGCCATTGTCGGCAGTGCCGCCGGCCAGCAAGTTGCCGGTGGTCTTGAAGCCATCGTGGCTGGAGGATGGGCTGGTTTCAGTCTGCAGGCCGCCTTTGACAGTGGGCGCGTCCGGGATCGCACGGGTCACGAAGTTGACCACGCCGCCGACGTTCTGTGGGCCGTAGCGTACGGCGCCGCCACCGCGTACCACGTCCACGGCGTCCATGTTACCCATGCTGATCGGCGCGAAGGACAACTGCGGCTGGCCATAGGGCGCGAACGGCACCGGAATTCCGTCCATCAGCACAGTAGAGCGCGAGGCCAAGCGCGGGTTGAGGCCACGGATGCCGAAGTTGAGCGCCATGTCGTGGCTGCCGGTGCCGTTGTTGTCCGGGGCGTTGACGCCGGGAATGCGGTTAAGCACATCGCGGGCCTGGGTGGCACCTTGGCGTTCGAACTCGTCGCGGCGGATCACGTCGCGGGCGCCGGGGTGTTCGAATACGTTGGTCTGTGCCGCATCGCCGAGCCAGTCGCCGACCACGCTGGAAGTACCCAACTCAATAGTGGCCGGTGCGCTGGCCGGTTGCACGCTGTAGGCGTTGTCGCCCTCGGCGCGTGCTTGCAGGCCGGTGCCTTCCAGCAGCTTTTGCAGGCCGTCGGCCGCACTGTAGTTGCCGGATAGGCCGCGACTCTGCAGGCCGGCGGTGACCTCGGAGCCGAACGAAATCAACACACCAGCTTCGCGGCCAAATTGATTGAGCGCCGCCTCAAGGGAGGCGGGGGCGATGTGATAAGGCTTGGTCTCGGCCGCCATCACCGACGGCAGCACCGTCAGGCTGAGGCTGGCGCCGAGCAGCAGTTGGCGCAGGGTGCGGGCGAGAAGGGTGGGTTGCTGGGGCATGACGGGCGGTCCTGAGAAGGGAAGGATCAAGGGGGCTTTCCTTCTCTGTCACGCGAGGTACGGAAAACGGCTCACGGTGTTTGGAAATAATTTAAGCGCGCGCCTGCACCGTGACCCAGTAGCGGGTGAAACGCCGGACTTTCACCGGCAGGCTTATTTCCAGCAGGTCGAGGATGCGCTCGCTGTCATCCAACGGATAGCTGCCGGAAATCAGCAGATTGGCCACCTGCGGATCGCAATTGAGCTGGCCGCGGCGATAGCGGCCCAGTTCGCCGAGGAAGTCTTCCAGGCGCATATGGGCGGCCATCAGCATGCCTTCGGCCCAGGCGCCGCTGTTGGCGTCGGTGGCGCGCGGCGTGTCCCAGCCCTTGCGGGTGAAATTGACCTGGCGCATCGCCTCCACCGTCAGCGGCAGGCCGCTGTAGGTGTTGGGCATCACCTCGACGCGGCCATTGAGCACCGCCACTTGAGTGTGGTCGTTGAACTGGCGCACATTGACGCGCGCGGCTTGGCTGCTGAGCAGGCCCTGGCCGGTCAGCACTTGCAGCGGGCTACTGCCGGAGTTGGCGTTGAGCAGGATCTCGCCTTCGAGCAGGCGCACCAGGCGTTGTTCGCCATCGAAATGCACATCCACCGCGCTGCCGGTGTTGAGCTGCAATTGGCTGCCGTCCGCCAACTGTACCTTGCGTCGCTGGCCGACGGGGCTGCGGTAATCGGCGGTCAGCGGCGGCAGGATATGCTGCTGGCGCAGGCTCCAGGCCGCGGCCGAGCCGGCACCCAGGATCAACAACAACTTCAACGCCTGGCGCCGACTGTTGGAGGTTGGCGCATTCAGCGCTGCGTGGGCCAAAGGCGAAGGCATGCCGCGCAGGCGTTGATTGACGCGTTGGATATGCTCCCAGGCGCGCTGGTGTTCGCTGTGGGCGTTCAGCCACTGCTGCCAGGCGGCCTGCTGACGCGGGGTGAGCGCGCCTTGCTGCATTTCCAGCAGCCAGTGCACAGCTTGTTCAGCCACCTGGTGGGAAACGTTCATAGGGCGAAGTAGCAGCGCAGCGCCGCTTTATGCAGGTGGCGTTTGACGGTGGCGATGGCGATGCCCAACTCGGCGCCGATCTGCGCGTAAGTGAGGCCGTCGAGCTGGGCCAGCAGAAAGGCGCGTTTGACCTGAACGGGCAGGCCGTCGAGCAATTGGTCCAGCTCCATCAGGGTTTGCAGGATGACTGCGCGTTCTTCTTCCGAGGGCGCTACCTGCTCGGGCATCTGCGCGAGAGTTTCGAGGTAGGCGCGTTCGAGGTCCTGGCGGCGATAGAAGTTGTACAGCACGCGCTTGGCCACGGTGGTGAGGAAGGCGCGCGGTTCGATCAGCGTCGGGGTTTCGCGGGCGGTGAGCACGCGGATAAAGGTGTCCTGGGCCAGGTCGGCGGCACTTTCCGGGCAGCCGAGCTTGCGTCGCAACCAGCCGGTGAGCCAGTGGTGATGGTCGTTGTACAAAACTTCGACGGTGTTGGACGGCGACAACGCGAACACTCCGCAAGCATCGGTAGGCGTTAGAGAACAAGAATTGTTCGCATTGTAGGGCCGGCAACGGGGTTCGGCAATCGCAACGGGGAGGTGATTCATCCGTTCTGTTTTGCTTATGAGAATATTTATCATTAATATTGCGCGCTGACGAACCTGGCGCCCTCCCATGAAAAGCAAACCCTCACTGCCTCTGGCTTACCGCTTTGCCGTCACGTCACGTGTGTTGGCGGCGGTCATTGGCGGCTACCTGATGGCCTCCCTGGCCAGTATCTGCCTGGCGCTGTGGTTGCCGACTTCTCGTGCCGACGCGGTGATCACCGGGATGATGAGTTCCTTTGTGTTCTATCTGCTGGCCGTGCTCTGGTGCTTCGCCTGCCGTAGCGCCATGCGCGCCTGGCTCGGCGTGATGCTGCCCAGTGCGGTGTTTGCCACCCTGGCGGGTCTGGGCTTTTGGATGGCGCGCACATGAAAGAAGGCTTCCGTCAGGCCATGGCCTGGTTGCACACCTGGGCCGGGTTGATCTTCGGCTGGCTGCTGTTCGCGATTTTTCTGACGGGCACCCTGGCCTATTTCAAGGAAGAGATCAGCCACTGGATGCAGCCCGAAGTACAGGCGCATCCGCTGGACGACGTGCGCAGCCTGAATGTGGCGCAACAGTACTTGCAGGAAAACGCCCCGACCGCCGCGCGCTGGTTTATCAACCTGCCGGATGCCCGCGACCCCGGCCTCTCGGTGATGTGGCAAGACAAAGTTGACCCCGGCAAACGCGGCAATTTCATACAGAAAACCCTCGACCCGCTGACCGGCCTCGCCGTGCAGGCTCGGGAAAGCATGGGCGGCGAGTTCTTCTATCGTTTCCACTTCCAACTGCAAATGCCCCATCCGTGGGGGCGCTGGTTGTCCACCCTGGCCGCGATGGTGATGTTGGTGGCGCTGATCACCGGCATCATCACCCACAAAAAAATCTTCAAGGACTTCTTCACCTTCCGCCCGCGCAAAGGCCAACGTTCCTGGCTCGATGGGCATAACGCCGTGGGTGTGCTGGTATTGCCGTTCCATTTGATGATCACCTACAGCAGCCTGGTGATTTTCATGAGCATGGTGATGCCGGCGCCGATCCTGGCCTCCTACGGCAACGACACACGGGCATTCTTCAGCGAAGTATTCCCGGCCACCGATAACGCCCCGGCCCTCGGCCAGCCTGGCCGCTTGCTGCCGTTGGCGTCGATGTACGAACAGGCGCGAGCGCAGTGGGCGGGCGGCCATGTCGGACGTGTGGCGGTGAATAATCCCAGCGATGTGAATGCGTCAGTGAATGTGTTCCGCGCCGGTTCCGACAGCGTGGTGCATGACTTTGGCAGCACCGTGTCGTTCAACGGCACCACCGGCGAGCTGCTGCGGGTCAGCGGCGAGCCATCGTTGCCGGCGGTGGTCGGCGGCAGTTTCTACGGTCTGCACATGGGCCATTTCGCCGGGCCGGTGTTGCGCTGGTTGTACTTTATTTGTGGCCTGGCGGGCACGGCCATGATCGGCACCGGGCTGGTGATCTGGCTGGGTAAGCGGCAACTCAAACATGCCAAAACCGATGGGATGCCGTTTGAACTGCGTCTGGT
The DNA here is from genome assembly GCF_030209215.1 of Pseudomonas sp. efr-133-TYG-23. Classification (NCBI taxonomy): domain Bacteria; kingdom Pseudomonadati; phylum Pseudomonadota; class Gammaproteobacteria; order Pseudomonadales; family Pseudomonadaceae; genus Pseudomonas; species Pseudomonas sp. efr-133-TYG-23. The sequence goes on from NZ_JARVSL010000002.1 coordinate 227,155, forward strand.
GGAAGTGCTGAACATCGCCAGCATGTCCGGGCTGTTGATCGCCATTGCGGCGTTTTTCTGGGCCAACCGGCTGCTGCCGGTGAGCTTCGCCGAGCGTTCCAGTTGGGAGGTGCAGGCGTTCTTCATCGCTTGGGGCTTGAGCCTGCTGCACGCGATCCTGCGCCGAGGCCGCCAGGGCTGGGTCGAGCAACTGAGCGTCGCCGCACTGCTGTTTATGGCAATCCCGGTGCTCAATGCACTGACCACTTCCCATCACCTGGGGGTGTCACTGGCCAGCGGCGATTGGGCCATGGCCGGGTTCGACCTGACGTGTCTGGCCAGCGGCCTGTTCCTCGCTTGGGCCGCCCGCAAGATGCAGCGTCGCAGCGCGCCGGCGGCCAAGCCAGAGCGCCCACGAACCTTGACTCTCAAGCGCGAGGCCCACTGAATGTTGATCGCGTTGTTGATGTGTTACGCCGGGTTTACCGCGTTGTGCCTGGCCACCGACCGTCACCATGGCGAACTGCTGCGCAGTAAACCGTCGCCCGCTCGGCGCCTGGGCTTACGTGTGGCGGGCTGGTTGTTGCTGACGCTGTCGATAGCGCCGGCGGTCGCAGTCGCCGGCTGGGCTCAAGGCTTGGTGGAGTGGTGCGCGGTGTTGATGCTCAGCGCTTTGCTGCTGGTGCTGTTATTGCCGTATCGGCCAAGGCTGGCCTTGATCCTGGCGGGCGTGGGCCTGCTGGCCAGTCCCGTTGCAGCCTTCGCCACCCTCTGAGCGTCTTTGCATGATGATCGGCACCCCACCGGATTCCCAGGACCCGCCCCAGGCCGATGCGCAGGGTGGACGCGCGCATTTTTTGCAGGTGTTCCTATCTCAGCGTTCACAGATGGAAGCCCTGGTGAATCGCCGCGTGGGCTGTCGCGCCACCGCGGCGGACTTGGTGCAGGACCTGTTCCTACGCTTCTGGCGTCGGCCCCTGGTGCAGGTCGAAGAACTCAGCACCTACCTGTTGCGTTGCGCGGGCAATATCGCCATCGATCACCTGCGTAGCGAAGGGGCGCGGGTGCGTAGCAATGAAGGCTGGCTGCCGGAACAGCATGACCACCAGGGCTGCGAACCCCAGGCGGCGCTGGAAGCGGGCAATGATCTGCGGCATGTCGAAGCGGCCCTGCGCAGCCTGCCCGAGCGCACCCGGCACATCTTTCTGCTCAACCGTATCCACGGGCGCAAATACGCTGATATCGCCAAGGCCATGGGGTTGTCCCAAAGTGCCGTGGAAAAACATATGATGCGTGCCCTCGAAGCCTGCAAGGCCAGCCTTCGCGAGCCATCGACCCCACGCACGCCAGGGAAAGCACCGTGAACCTCACCCCCACGCCCGACCAGGAAAAAGCCGCCCTGGCCTGGCTGAGCCTGCTGCACGACCAGCCCAGCAGCGGCGATCAGGCCACGTTCAGCCGCTGGTTGCGCGCCGACCCGGCCCACGTCGAAGCCTATGCCCAGGCCCAAGTGCTGTGGGAGTTGAGCGAAGTGCCCGCACGCCAGCTTGCGAATGAAGAGGCCCAAGCGCTGCAGGGCTACCTTGATGCGATGAACCGCTCGAAGCGTTCGCGGGCGGTGCGTTGGTCGGGCGCACTGGCCATGGCCGCGTGCCTGCTGCTGATGATTTCGATGGGCGCCGGCTGGCAGCCGTCGCGCTGGGTCGATGACTTCGGGGCCGACTATGTGAGCGCGCCGGGGGAGGTCAAGACTGTGACCCTGGCGGATAACACTCAAGTGACCCTGGATGCCGACAGCGCCATCGCGGTGGATTTCACCCACGGCGAGCGGCATATCCAGTTGCGGCGTGGCGCCGGCTTTTTCAGCGTGAGCCACACCGGTGAGCCGTTTGTGGTGGAGGCGGGCAGCGGTGAAGCACGGGTGCTCGGCACGCAATTTGAAGTGCGTCTGCAACCGGCGGGCGCGCAGGTGACGGTGTTGGCTGGGCGTGTTGGGGTGACAGCGTCGAAACAAGGCCGGCAACAGGTACTGACCGCCGGCCAGCAGATCGCTTATGCCGATGGCATCGCCCAGCCCCTGCATGCCGTCGACAGCGCATCGCGCCTGGCTTGGCGCGATGGTTGGCTCAATTACTACAAAGCGCCGTTGGCCGACGTGGTCGAGGACCTTGGACGTTACTACCCAGGCCGCATCCTGTTGCTAAACGACGTGATGGGCGCCAAGCGCGTCAGCGGCAGTTTCCCGAGCAAAGATCCACAGGCAGTGCTGAATGCGTTGCAGGCGGTGCTGGGCTTCGAGCAACACAACCTGTTGGGACGGCTGATCGTGGTGCGCTGATTATTTCAACGCCGCCATGATCTGTTCGGGCCGGTAGTCGCGAATCAGCGTGCCATTGACGTCCACAAACGGAATCCCGCCGCCGCCCAGCGCCTCGTACGCCTTGCGCGCCTGGGCGTCTTTTTCGATATCGAATTGCTGATAGGGAATGCCTTTCTGGTCCAGGAAGCGGCGAATCTGCTTGCAGTAGCCGCACCATTCGGTGGTGTAGAGCACCACGCGCGCATTGGCGCGAACCTGCTCGGACACCACCTGGGACGGGTTGAACACTCGCTCGATCTTGCCCCAGTTCTGAAAGACCACCACCACCAGCAACACCAGCAGGACTTTCTTGAACACCCCGCCGAGCATCAGTTGCGGCGCTTGAGCTGGTCGGTCAGTTGGGTGGGCAGGCCCTTGATGATCAAGGTGCCGGCGGCTTCGTCATACTCGATCTTGTCGCCCAGCAGGTGCGCTTCAAAACTGATGGACAAGCCCTCGGCGCGCCCGGTGAAGCGGCGGAACTGGTTGAGGGTACGTTTATCGGCCGGGATCTCCGGCGACAGGCCGTAATCCTTGTTACGGATGTGGTCGTAGAACGCCTTGGGCCGATCTTCATCGATCAGGCCGGACAGTTCTTCCAGGCCCATGGGCTCGCCGAGTTTGGCCTGGCTGCTGGCGTAATCCACCAGGGTCTTGGTTTTCTCGCGAGCGGATTCGTCCGGCAGATCTTCGCTCTCGACAAAGTCGCTGAAGGCCTTGAGCAGGGTACGTGTCTCGCCGGGGCCGTCGACGCCCTCCTGGCAGCCGATAAAGTCGCGGAAGTACTCCGAGACCTTCTTGCCGTTCTTGCCTTTGATAAACGAGATGTACTGCTTGGACTGCTTGTTGTTCTGCCACTCGGACACGTTGATGCGCGCCGCCAGGTGCAACTGGCCCAGGTCCAGATGGCGCGAGGGCGTCACGTCCAGCTCGTCGGTCACCGCCACGCCTTCGCTGTGGTGCAGCAGGGCGATGGCCAGGTAGTCGGTCATACCTTGCTGGTAGTGGGCAAACAGCACATGGCCGCCGGTGGAGAGGTTGGATTCTTCCATCAGCTTCTGCAGGTGCTCGACCGCCGTGCGGCTGAACGTGGTGAAGTCCTGGCCACCATCGAAATACTCCTTCAACCAGCCGCTGAAAGGGTGCGCGCCGGACTCGGCATGGAAGAAACCCCAGGCCTTGCCTTGTTTGGCGTTATAGCTCTCGTTGAGGTCGGCGAGCATGTTTTCGATGGCGGCGGACTCGGCAAGCTCGGAGTCGCGGGCATGGAGAACCGCAGGTGTGCCGTCGGGTTTTTTGTCGATCAGGTGGACGATGCAATGACGGATCGGCATAGGCTTCTCGGCTGGTTGAAGGGGAGCGGTTGGCCTCCCCGAAAAGTTGCCCAGTGTACCGCACCCATTGGCCAAGACACGCCTCGAAGGGGGTTTTGCACACCGTCCGACGGGGCATATGCCTTTTTTTCACGGTTTAGAGCGATAAAGCTGACCAAATGGGTAGGTAGAAGCGGATATTTCCCCGTCTCTGTGCTAGTTTTGCCCGGTCTTACGCCAAGTCTCGGCGATAAGCGTGCATTCAGCATTTGTCAGGTCGAACCAATCCCCGTTTCAAGCATCTATAACCCCGATCTCCGCGGTTATAGCCTGGGGTGCCAGACCTAGACGGTCGGGCTCGACGGCTGACACTGCACTCTGCAATCCATATGAATTTGATAGGGAAGGAACACCACAATGGCTATTACTAAAGACCAACTGATCGCTGACCTGGCTGAAGCAGTAGACGCACCGAAAACCACCGTGCGCGCTCTGCTGGACCAACTGAGCCAGGTTGTTGCCGATCAGCTGGAAAACGGCGGCGAAATCACTCTGCCAGGCGTTGGCAAACTGAAAGTGACCGAGCGTCCTGCCCGTACTGGCCGTAACCCTTCGACTGGCGCTGCCATCGAAATCGCTGCCAAGAAAGTTATCAAGCTGGTTGTGGCCAAAGGCCTGACCGACGCTGTTAACAAGTAAGACGCAGCAAAAAAAACCGTGCTTCGGAGCGATCCGGGCACGGTTTTTTGTTGCCTGTCGAAAAGCATAATCGGTGGGCGGCATACCTTGGGGTTGATAACCGTGGATCGTGGCGTTTTCAGGAGCGCTTTAGCAGATTTTTGAAGGTTCACCACTGTCAAAGTTGACAGTTGCGAGGTGAAAGACAAACAAGGTTAATAGCGAAGCTGCCTAGGCTAAAACCTTGGAGCAACGCCCCACGAAATATGAGGGGGCCGATTAACTCTTATTTATTGCGAGGTCATCATGTCCGCCGATAAGTTACCTGCCCCGGAAATTCTCTACTTAGTTAATGGCGCTATTACCTGTGAGAGTATAAAAAAAGAACATACGGCTCATGGTATCTGGGTGCGTGTGCCCAGCATCAGTCAGAACATGAAATTTCACTGGCATGCCACTGCAGATTCGACCTCAGGAGGGACCGACGTAAAAGTAATGTTAAGTGTAACGCCCGGTCACGATGGCCGTACATTCCTCAAACCTTATAATGAGCTACTCGCTCCAGTGCGGCGTGGTGAATTGACACTGAGTTACTCGTATACCGACGCGAGCGGTACTGAGTTTCACTCAAAACCTACAACAGTGGGTATTGAGCTGCTTTCAGTAGGCGGCCAACTGTGCAACCTCTCTTGAATTTATCAAGTGCGCCCTATCGATCAATAACGTTTGATCCGGGCAGGGCGCATTTAATAAATTTATCGCGGGCACTGTGAACTTAGCGTCATCCTCAATTGTTTATCTCATCCATCGAGATGTCCGCCAGATCTGCTGCTCGTTCTTGGTCTGGAAGGTCCAGGCGACGAAGCGGCTGTGTTTCTGGCCTTGGGACATCTCCACCACCTGGCTCTCCAGCGCGCCGGCTTTTTTCAGCGCGGTCTCGATGGCGGGCAGGTTCGACGCTTTCGACACCAGGGTGCTGAACCACAACACCTTGTGGGCAAAGTGCGCGCTCTCGGCGATCAGTTGCGTCACGAACCGCGCCTCGCCGCCCTCACACCACAGCTCGGCCGACTGGCCGCCGAAGTTCAGTACCGGCAACTTACGCTTGGGATCGGCCTTGCCCAGGGCGCGCCACTTGCGTTCGCTGCCCTTGGTGGCTTCGTCCATGGACGCGTGGAACGGCGGATTGCACATGGTCAGGTCAAAGCGCTCGCCCGGCTCCAGCAGGCCCAGCAGGATCTGCTTGGGGTTGGTCTGCTGGCGCAGCTGGATGACCTTGCTCAGGTCGTTGGACTGCACGATGGCCTTGGCGGCGGCCACGGCAATCGGGTCGACCTCCGAGCCGAGGAAGTTCCAGCGGTACTCCATATAGCCAATCAGCGGGTAGACGCAGTTGGCGCCCATGCCAATATCCAGCACCTTGACGATCGAGCCGCGTGGGATCTTGCCGTCGTTGACACTGGCCAGCAGATCGGCGAGGAAATGCACGTAATCGGCACGCCCCGGTACCGGCGGGCAGAGGTAATCCGCTGGGATATCCCAATGCTGGATACCGTAGAAAGCCTTGAGCAACGCGCGATTGAACACCCGCACCGCATCCGGGCTGGCAAAGTCGATGCTTTCTTTGCCATAGGGGTTGGTGATCACGAATTGCGCCAGTTCGGGCGTGGTCTTGATCAACGCCGGGAAGTCGTAACGGCCCGTGTGGCGGTTGCGCGGGTGCAGAGTCGCCTCTTTGCGCGGCACCACGGGCTTGGCTGGGGCGGCGGATTTAGGCTTCTTGCGCGGAGGTTTGGGCGTAGTGGGGGCGGTCATGATGATTCTGGTGTTGGCTCAAAGTGGCGGCCATTGTCACACATTCCCGAGGAAAGCTTGGTCAAATGTGGGAGGGGCGGTGGCAGTGCTGCCAGCAAGGGATTGGGAAAATGCAGGCAAAAAAAGAGACCCGAAGGTCTCTTTCTCGACGCGAACCAAGCCTTAGAGGCTGGAAATCCGCGCATGCTGCTCCGCCAGTTTGCCCAGGGCCTGTTCAGCCTCGGCCAGCTTGGCGCGTTCTTTCTCGATCACTTCGGCCGGGGCCTTGTCAACGAATGCCGCGTTGGACAGCTTGCCGCCCACTCGCTGCACTTCGCCTTGCAGGCGTGCGATTTCTTTGTCGAGACGGGCCAGTTCCGCGCCCTTGTCGATCAACCCAGCCATTGGCACCAGCACTTCCATGTCGCCGACCAGTGCGGTGGCGGACAGCGGTGCTTCGGCATCGGCAGCCAATACGGTGATCGACTCCAGCTTGGCCAGCTTCTTGAGCAGTGCATCGTTTTCGCTCAGGCGACGCTGATCCTCAACGCTGGCGTTCTTAACGAACACCGCCAGTGGTTTGCCCGGACCGATGTTCATCTCGGCGCGGATGTTGCGCGTGCCGAGCATCAGGGTCTTGAGCCATTCGATATCGCTTTCGGCCGCTTCATCGATGCGGGCTTCATTGGCCACCGGCCAAGGTTGCAACATGATGGTCTTGCCTTCGATACCCGCCAGTGGCGCCAGGCGCTGCCAGATTTCTTCGGTGATGAACGGCATGAACGGGTGGGCCAGGCGCAGCGCCACTTCCAGCACGCGCACCAGGGTACGGCGGGTGCCGCGCTGACGTTCGACCGGCGCGTTTTCGTCCCACAGGACCGGCTTGGACAGCTCCAGGTACCAGTCGCAATACTGGTTCCAGATGAACTCGTACAACGCCTGGGCCGCCAGGTCGAAACGGAACTGATCGAGCTGGCGAGTCACCTCGGCTTCGGTGCGCTGCAACTGCGAGATGATCCAGCGGTCCGCCAGGCTCAGCTCGTAGGCTTCGCCGTTCTGGCCGCAGTCTTCGCCCTTGTCCAGGACGTAGCGCGCGGCGTTCCAGATCTTGTTGCAGAAGTTGCGATAGCCTTCGACGCGGCCCATGTCGAACTTGATGTCGCGACCGGTGGACGCCAGCGAGCAGAAGGTAAAGCGCAGGGCGTCGGTGCCGTAGCTGGCAATGCCATCGGCGAATTCATCGCGGGTCTGCTTCTCGATCTTCTTCGCCAGTTTCGGCTGCATCAGGCCCGAGGTGCGTTTCTGCACCAGGGTTTCCAGGTCGATGCCATCAATGATGTCCAGCGGGTCCAGGACGTTGCCTTTGGACTTGGACATCTTCTGGCCCTGGCCATCGCGCACCAGGCCGTGTACGTACACGGTCTTGAACGGCACTTGCGGCGTGCCGTCTTCGTTCTTCACCAAGTGCATGGTCAGCATGATCATCCGGGCGACCCAGAAGAAAATGATGTCAAAACCGGTGACCAGCACGTCGGTTGAGTGGAATTTCTTCAGGAACTCGGTCTGCTGCGGCCAACCCAGGGTGGAGAAGGTCCACAGGCCCGAACTGAACCAGGTGTCCAGTACGTCGTTGTCCTGTTGCAGCGCAACGTCGGCACCGAGGTTGTGCTTGGCGCGCACTTCGGCTTCGTCGCGGCCTACGTAGACCTTGCCCGACTCGTCGTACCAGGCCGGAATGCGGTGGCCCCACCACAGTTGGCGGCTGATGCACCAGTCCTGGATGTCACGCATCCACGAGAAGTACATGTTTTCGTACTGCTTAGGTACGAACTGGATACGGCCGTCTTCCACGGCGGCGATAGCGGGCTCGGCCAGCGGTTTGGTGGACACGTACCACTGATCGGTCAGCCAAGGCTCGATCACGGTGCCGGAACGGTCGCCCTTCGGCACCTTAAGGCCATGGTCGTCAACGCTGACCAGCAGGCCGGCGGCGTCGAAGGCGGCCACGATCTGCTTGCGTGCTTCGAAGCGGTCGAGGCCAGCGAATTCAGCCGGGATCTTGCCGTCGACGCTGTCATTGAGGGTGCCGTCCAGGTTGAACACCTGGCAGGCCGGCAAGACAGTGGCGTTCTTGTCGAAGATGTTGAGCAACGGCAGGTTGTGGCGCTTGCCCACTTCGTAGTCGTTGAAGTCGTGGGCCGGGGTGATTTTCACGCAGCCGGTGCCGAATTCAGGGTCGCAGTAATCGTCCGCGATGATCGGGATGCGGCGGCCGACCAATGGCAGTTCGACGAACTTGCCGATCAGCGCCTGGTAGCGCGCGTCGTTCGGGTTAACCGCGACGGCGGCATCGCCGAGCATGGTTTCCGGGCGGGTGGTGGCGACGATCAGGTAGTCGTTGCCTTCGGCGGTCTTGGCGCCGTCGGCCAGTGGGTACTTGAGATTCCACAGGAAGCCTTTCTCGTCGTGGTTTTCCACTTCGAGGTCGGAAATCGCCGTGTGCAGCTTGGTGTCCCAGTTGACCAGGCGTTTGCCGCGGTAGATCAGGCCGTCTTCGTGCAGGCGCACGAAAGCCTCTTTGACCGCTTCGGACAGGCCGTCGTCCATGGTGAAGCGCTCGCGGCTCCAGTCGACGGACGAGCCCAGGCGACGGATCTGACGGCTGATATTGCCGCCGGACTGATCCTTCCATTCCCAGATTTTTTCCAGGAATTTCTCACGGCCCAGATCATGGCGACTTTGGCCGGTGGCTTCGAGTTGGCGTTCCACCAGCATCTGGGTGGCGATACCGGCGTGGTCGGTGCCCGGTTGCCACAGGGTGTTGCGGCCCTGCATGCGGCGGAAACGGATCAACGCATCCATGATCGCATTGTTGAAGCCATGGCCCATGTGCAGGCTGCCAGTGACGTTCGGTGGCGGAATCATGATGGTGTAGGACTCGCCCGCACCTTGTGGGGCGAAATAATTCTCGGACTCCCAGGTCTGGTACCAGGAAGTTTCGATAGCGTGGGGCTGGTAGGTCTTATCCATGCGCGGCGGGACCCTAGTTGGCATTAATTCAGGAAAGCCGGCAAGTATAGCGGTGTGAAGCAGTTGCAAGCTATAAGCCACAAGCTGCAAGTGGAGTGCAGTGCTTTAACTTGCGGCTTGTGGTTAGTTGTTTGTAGCAGCGGCGATCAGCCGCTCCATCCGCGCATCCAACCGACGTTTGATCTCGGTTTCGATATGCGGGGCAAAGTCGTCGATCACGTCTTGCATGATCAGTTGTGCGGCGGCACGCAGTTCGTTGTCCAGGTGCAGCAGCAAGGCGTCGGGGGTTTTTTCAGTGGCGGTAGCGGGTTGCGCAACGGGGGCTGGCGCGACGGGTTCAGGCACGGCAGGTTTGCCGCCGACCATGTCGAACAACAGCGGAATCTGTACCTCGCCTGTGACCGCCTCGGTCAGCAGTGGCGGTTGCAAACCTTCATCACCCAGCAACTGACGGATCGACTCAAGGTCGTCCAGCAGGTGGTCATCTTTTTTTAACGGGTTGAAAGTGTCCATCGTGTGCTCAAAGTCGTTGTAGCCGGTGATCTTGCAAAGGATAGCCCTGTTCGCGGTAGAAACGGAAACTCTCCCGCGCAGCCTGACGAATAGCCGGATCTTCCACCACCACCTCCGCCACGCGGGCGAATGCCTGGGCAAAGGGCGGTACTTTCAGGTCCAGGTTGACCAGCAGGTCGTGATGCGCGCCGCAGCTGTCGCCCAAACCCAGTACCACCAGCCCTTCGGGTTCGGTTTCTGCGGGGCCATGGGGTACAAAGCTTTCACCCTTGAAACGCCACAGACGGGCATCGAGCTCCTCGCGTTGGGCGGCATCGCTGCAATGCAGGTAAATGCGATGGCCCATGCGCCAGGCTTTTTCCGTGAGTTTGCAGGCGAAGTCCAGGCGCGCGAGGGGATCGGCGCTGGGCAATATATAGAAGTCGACTTGGGGCATGTGGGTTCCTGCAACGTCCCGTCCCACCCTTTATAGACGCAAGGGCGGGACGGGCACTGTTTAGGCTTTGGCGCGATCCAGCAGGTACTGCGTCAGCAACGGAACCGGGCGGCCGGTGGCGCCCTTGTCTTTGCCGCCACTGGTCCAGGCGGTGCCGGCGATGTCCAAGTGAGCCCAGTTGAAGTTCTTGGCGAAGCGCGACAGGAAGCACGCCGCAGTGATGGTGCCGGCCTTCGGCCCGCCGATGTTGGCGATGTCGGCGAATGGGCTGTCCAGTTGTTCCTGGTACTCGTCGAACAGCGGCAGTTGCCAGGCGCGGTCGTCGGCAGCCTTGCCGGCGCTGAGCAGTTGCTCGATCAGCTCGTCGTTGTTGCCCAGCAGGCCCGAAGTGTGGGAACCCAGGGCAACGATGCAGGCGCCGGTCAGGGTGGCGATGTCGATCACGGCCTGTGGCTTGAAGCGCTCGGCGTAGGTCAGGGCGTCGCACAGCACCAGACGGCCTTCGGCGTCGGTGTTGAGAATTTCCACGGTCTGGCCGCTCATGGTCGTCACGATATCGCCTGGGCGCGAAGCACCGCCGCTCGGCATGTTCTCGGCACAGGCCAGGATGCACACCAGGTTGATCGGCAGCTTGAGTTCCAGCACGGCACGCAGAGTGCCGAACACGCTGGCGGCACCGCCCATGTCGTACTTCATCTCGTCCATGCCGGCGCCAGGCTTGAGGCTGATGCCGCCGGTGTCGAAGGTGATGCCTTTACCCACCAGGGCGTAAGGCTTCTCGGACTTCTTGCCGCCGTTGTATTGCATCACGATCAGGCGAGGCGGCTGGTCGCTGCCCTGGCCCACGGCATAGAACGAGCCCATGCCCAGGTCCTTGATCTTCTTCTCGTCCAGTACTTCAACCTTCAGGCCTTTGAATTCCTTGCCCAACGCCTTGGCTTGCTCGCCCAGGTAGGTCGGGTGGCAGATGTTCGGCGGCAGGTTGCCCAGGTCGCGGGTGAACGACATGCCGTTGGCGATGGCTTGGGCGTGGGTCACGGCGCGGGTCACTTCAGCCTGGGCGGCCTTGATGGTCAGCAGGGTGATTTTTTTCAGGGCGCGGGGTTCGGCTTTCTGGCTCTTGAACTGGTCGAACACGTAGCCGCCGTCCACCAGGGATTCGGCCAGCAGACGGGTCTTGCCGTAGCTGTCACGGCCCTTGACGACGATTTCATCCAGCGCCAGCGTTGCATCGCTGCCGCCCAGGCCTTTGAGGGTGCTGAGGATGCCGCTGATGATCTTGCGGAACGGGCGGTCGCCCAACTCGTCGTCCTTACCCACGCCCACCAGCAATACGCGGTCGGCCTTGAGGTTGGGCAGGCTTTGCAGCAGCAGGCTCTGACCCACTTTGCCGGCCAGGTCGCCGCGCTTGAGCACCGCGCTGATGGCGCCGCCGCTCACTTCATCGAGCTGCTTGGCGGCGACGCCGAGCTTGCGGCCTTCGCCGATGGCGACCACGAGGGTGGCGGTCTTCAACGTTTCGGGGCTAACGCTTTTTACAACCAATTCCATGTTCGGGTCCCTTATAAAGGTCTATGAGCCTGGCGTTTGTACCCAGGCTTTAAAGCGTGGCAGTCGTGTCAACCACCCGCGACAAAGGCCGCAGTTTGAACCTCGCCGGCAGAGCCTGACAACCCTTGGCGCACGCTTTGTGCGTGTGCATGAGGTTGCGCAGTGACAGGCGCGGTCAATCACAGGATAATGCGCCATCTTTTTAGCCGGCCCTGTGTAAAAGGGGCTGACTCGGTATGCTTGCTTGTTTGGCCGCCTTAGCCTGACAACCCTGGAGTGTCTGGTTTGATTGTCTTCCGTTATCTGTCCCGCGAAGTCCTGTTGACCCTGAGTGCCGTGAGTGCGGTGCTGCTGGTCATCATCATGAGTGGTCGTTTCGTCAAATACCTGGCTCAGGCCGCTTCCGGCGCGCTCGACCCAGGTTCGCTGTTCCTGATCATGGGCTTTCGTCTGCCAGGGTTCCTGCAACTGATCCTGCCGTTGGGCCTGTTCCTGGGCATTCTGCTGGCCTACGGTCGTCTGTACCTTGAAAGCGAAATGACCGTGCTGTCGGCTACCGGCATGAGCCAGCAGCGCCTGCTGGGCATGACCATGATCCCAGCCGCCGGCATCGCCCTGATCGTCGCCTGGCTGAGCCTGAGCCTGGCTCCCCAGGGCGCCATGCAATTTCAGTTGGTGCTGAACAAGCAGGACGCGATGACCGAGTTCGATACCCTCGAACCCGGCCGCTTCCAGGCCCTCAGCGACGGCACTCGGGTGACCTACACCGAGACCATGACCGAAGACCGCGCCAACCTGGGCGGCGTATTCATCTCCGAGAAGCGCCTGGGCCAGGACAAGAAGGACCGTGGCATTTCTGTGCTGGTGGCCGATTCGGGCCGTCAGGAAGTACGCCCCGATGGCAGCCGCTACCTGATCCTGGAAAACGGCTACCGCTATGACGGCAGCCCGGGCCAGGCCGATTACCGGGCCATCAAGTACGACACGTACGGCGTGATGCTGGCCCGTCCGGAAGTCAGTGATGAAGTCACCGACCGCGATGCCATCCCCACCGCGCAATTGATCGGCAGCCAGGAACTGCGTTCCATCGCTGAGCTGCAATGGCGTATTTCCTTGCCGCTGCTGGTGTTTATCGTGACCTTGATGGCGGTGCCGCTGTCGCGCGTCAACCCGCGCCAAGGCCGTTTCCTCAAGTTGTTGCCGGCGATTCTGCTGTACATGGCTTACCTCACCATCCTGATTTCCGCCCGCGGTTCCCTGGAAAAAGGCAAGCTGTCGCCGGTCCTGGGCCTGTGGTGGGTACACGGGATTTTCCTGGTGATCGGCCTGGGGCTGCTTTATTGGGAACCTATACGCTTGAAGATGAAGAGCCGTCGTGGCCAGAAGGAGTTGGCTCGTGGCTAAGCTCGATCGCTACATTGGTAGCAGCGTACTCATCGCCATCCTGGCGGTACTGGGCATCATCCTGGGCCTGGCCTCGTTGTTTGCCTTCATCGATGAAGTGGGCAACGTCAGCGACACCTACACCGTCACCGACGTGCTGAGCTACGTGGCGCTGACCGCTCCGCGCCGCCTGTACGACATGATGCCGATGGCCGCGCTGATCGGTTGCCTGATCGGCCTGGGCAGCCTGGCCAGCAACAGTGAGCTGACCATCATGCGTGCCGCCGGGGTCTCCATCGGCCGGATCGTATGGGCGGTCATGAAGCCCATGTTGCTGCTGATGCTCTGCAGCGTGCTGATCGGCGAGTACATCGCGCCGCCGGCTGAGTCCACGGCCCAGGCCAATCGCGCCCTGGCCCAGGGTTCGGGTGACGCGCAGAGCGCCAAGCATGGCCTGTGGCACCGTCAGGGTGACGAGTTCATCCACATCAACGCCGTGCAGCCTGGCGGCTTGTTGATCGGGGTGACGCGCTACACCTTCGATAAAGAACGTCATATATTGTCGTCCAGTTTCGCCAAACGTGCGCAGTACGACGCGGAAAAATGGCAACTGAGCGATGTCACCACCACTTATTTCCGCAATCCCGGCCAGGGCACCAAGGCCAGCACCGAAGTGATCAACGTACCGAGCGAAGCGTGGGACATCGCCCTCAAGCCGGAACTGCTCAGCACCGTGGTGATGATCCCGGAAAGCCTGCCGATCTCCGGTCTGTGGAGCTATATCCACTATCTCAAGGACCAGGGCCTGAATAATGGCCGTTATTGGCTGGCATTCTGGGTCAAAGTGTTGCAGCCGGTGGTGACTGCCGCGCTGGTGTTGATGGCGATCTCATTCATCTTCGGGCCGCTGCGCTCCGTGACCCTGGGCCAGCGGGTGTTCACCGGCGTACTGGTGGGGTTCACCTTCCGGATTGCCCAGGATCTGCTCGGCCCGTCGAGCCTGGTGTTTGGCTTCTCGCCGCTATTTGCGGTGCTGGTGCCGACCGCCATCTGCGCTTTGGCCGGGTTCTGGCTGCTGCGCCGCGCCGGTTGATCGCGCGCTTATGAACAAAAAATGCCCCGGTCGAGAGATCGGGGCATTTTTGTTCTGGTCAGCAAAGATGACGCCTGGCCTGAGCATCAGGTACAATTCCCGGCTATTTTTCAGCGGGCAATCTGCCTGCAGCCTTTTTGAGTGTTGATCCGTGAGTGATTTGAGTCATATCCGCAATTTCTCCATCATCGCCCACATTGACCATGGCAAGTCGACGCTGGCCGATCGATTCATCCAGATGTGCGGCGGCCTCGCCGAGCGTGAGATGGAAGCCCAGGTCCTGGACTCCATGGACCTCGAGCGCGAACGCGGGATCACCATCAAGGCCCACAGCGTCACGCTGTACTACAAGGCCAAAGACGGCATCACTTACCAACTGAACTTCATTGACACCCCCGGCCACGTTGACTTCACCTACGAAGTCAGCCGGTCCCTGGCGGCCTGTGAAGGTGCCTTGCTGGTGGTCGACGCCGGCCAGGGCGTGGAAGCGCAATCGGTCGCCAACTGCTACACCGCGATCGAACAGGGCCTGGAAGTCATGCCCGTGCTGAACAAGATCGACCTGCCGCAGGCCGAGCCCGAGCGCGTCAAGGAAGAGATCGAGAAGATCATCGGCATCGACGCCACCGACGCGGTCACCTGCAGCGCCAAGACCGGCCTGGGTGTCGACGAAGTGCTCGAACGCCTGGTCCACACCATTCCAGCCCCCACCGGCAACATCGAAGATCCGCTGCAAGCGTTGATCATCGACTCCTGGTTCGACAACTACCTGGGCGTTGTGTCCCTGGTCCGCGTGCGCCACGGCCGCGTGAAGAAGGGCGACAAGATCCTGGTCAAGTCCACCGGCAAGATCCACTTGGTGGACAGCGTCGGTGTCTTCAACCCCAAGCACACCGCGACCGTTGATCTTAAAGCCGGTGAAGTAGGCTTCATCATCGCCGGTATCAAGGACATCCACGGCGCGCCGGTGGGTGACACCCTGACGCTCAGCTCCACTCCGGATGTGGACGTGCTGCCAGGCTTCAAGCGTATCCAGCCGCAGGTCTACGCCGGTCTGTTCCCGGTCAGCTCCGACGATTTCGAAGATTTCCGCGAAGCCCTGCAAAAGCTGACCCTCAACGACTCGTCGTTGCAGTACACCCCGGAAAGCTCCGACGCCCTGGGCTTCGGCTTCCGCTGCGGGTTCCTGGGCATGCTGCACATGGAAATCATCCAGGAGCGCCTGGAGCGCGAATACGACCTGGACCTGATCACCACCGCGCCTACCGTTATTTTCGAGCTGCTGCTCAAAACCGGTGAAACGATTTACGTCGACAACCCCTCCAAGCTTCCGGATCTGTCGTCGATCGAAGACATGCGCGAGCCTATCGTGCGGGCCAATATCCTGGTTCCGCAGGAGCATTTGGGCAACGTTATTACCCTGTGTATCGAAAAGCGTGGCGTTCAGCGCGACATGCTGTTCCTCGGCACTCAGGTTCAAGTGACTTACGACATGCCGATGAACGAAGTGGTCTTGGACTTCTTCGACCGTCTCAAGTCCACCAGTCGCGGCTATGCTTCGCTGGACTACCATTTCGATCGTTACCAATCGGCTAATCTGGTGAAACTGGATGTGCTGATCAACGGCGACAAGGTCGATGCCTTGGCACTGATCGTGCACAAGGACAATGCGCATTACAAAGGTCGCCAGTTGACCGAGAAGATGAAAGAACTGATTCCGCGTCAGATGTTCGACGTCGCGATCCAGGCCGCCATCGGCGGGCAGATCATTGCGCGAACCTCCGTCAAGGCACTCAGAAAGAACGTACTGGCCAAATGCTACGGCGGTGACGTAAGCCGTAAGCGCAAGCTGCTTGAGAAGCAAAAGGCCGGTAAAAAACGCATGAAGCAAGTGGGCAACGTGGAAGTTCCACAAGAAGCCTTCCTTGCGGTGCTCAGGTTGGATAGTTAGGTCCTATGTCGCTAAATTTCCCGCTGTTGCTGGTCATCGCCGTTGCCGTCTGCGGTCTCTTGGCGTTGCTCGATCTGGTGTTCTTCGCCCCGCGTCGGCGGGCGGCTATCGCGTCCTATCAAGGCAGCGTCAGCCAGCCCGATGGCGTGGTGATCGAGAAGCTGAACAAAGAGCCTTTGCTGGTTGAATACGGCAAGTCGTTCTTCCCGGTGTTGTTCATCGTGCTGGTGCTGCGTTCGTTCCTGGTGGAGCCGTTTCAGATCCCGTCGGGGTCGATGAAACCTACCTTGGACGTGGGTGACTTCATCCTGGTGAACAAGTTTTCCTATGGGATCCGCCTGCCGGTGATCGATAAGAAGGTCATCGAAGTCGGCGACCCGCAGCGCGGCGACGTGATGGTATTCCGCTACCCAAGCGATCCGAACGTCAACTACATCAAGCGTGTGGTTGGCCTGCCGGGCGATGTGATCCGTTACACCAGCGACAAGCGCCTGTTCATCAACGGTGAGTCGGTGGCCGAAAAACTGCTCGGTTCCGAACCGAACAGCCTGGGCAGCGCCGAGCTGTATCAGGAGAAGCTCGGTGCCGTGGAGCACGAGATCCGTAAGGAGATGAGCCGCTATCGCGCCCAGCCTGACGGCCAGTGGAAAGTGCCTGCCGGGCACTATTTCATGATGGGCGACAACCGCGACAACTCCAATGACAGCCGCTACTGGGATGACCCCAGTATTCCCAAAGAGCTGCTGGGCATGGTTCCCGACCAGAATATCGTCGGCAAGGCCTTCGCGGTCTGGATGAGTTGGCCGGAACCCAAGCTCAGCCACCTGCCGAACTTCTCGCGGGTCGGGCTGATCAAGTAATACAAGCGGCGCTGTGAACACAGCGCCGAATGCTTTTCTGGGGCGTGGACAATTCGCGCCCCATGCAACACCCATCAGGATTTGAATTTGAACACTGCGTCAATCGTCGATGGCCGCCGGTGCCACCAACTCACTATGGATAAACCGTGACCGTTTCTCTCAGTCGTCTCGAGCGCCAGCTCGGCTACACCTTCAAGGACCAGGAATTGATGGTCCTTGCCCTCACACACCGCAGCTTCGCAGGGCGCAATAACGAGCGCCTGGAATTTCTCGGTGATGCCATCCTCAATTTCGTTGCCGGTGAAGCCCTTTTCGAGCGCTTCCCCCAAGCCCGTGAAGGCCAGCTATCGCGCCTGCGCGCACGCCTGGTCAAGGGCGAAACCCTGGCCGTACTGGCTCGCGGTTTCGGCCTGGGCGAGTACTTGCGCCTGGGTTCCGGCGAATTGAAAAGCGGCGGGTTTCGCCGTGAATCGATCCTGGCCGATGCCCTCGAAGCGCTGATCGGCGCTATCTACCTGGATGCGGGCATGGAAGCGGCCAAGGAGCGGGTCACCGCATGGCTGACCTCCGAGATCGAAAGCCTGACCCTGGTCGATACCAACAAAGATCCCAAGACCCGCCTGCAGGAATTCCTGCAATCGCGCGGCTGCGAACTGCCCCGCTACGAAGTGGTGGATATCCAGGGTGAGCCCCATTGCCGCGTGTTCTTCGTGGAATGTGAAATCACCTTACTGAACGAAAAAAGCCGAGGTCAGGGTGTGAGCCGTCGTATTGCCGAACAGGTAGCGGCCGCTGCAGCACTGATTGCCCTGGGCGTGGAGAATGGCCATGACTGATTCAACCGCAACACGCTGTGGCTATGTTGCCATCGTCGGCCGCCCCAACGTGGGCAAGTCCACGCTGCTCAACCACATCCTGGGGCAGAAGCTGGCGATTACCTCGCGCAAGCCGCAGACCACCCGCCACAACATGCTGGGCATCAAGACCGAAGGCAATGTGCAAGCGGTCTACGTCGACACCCCGGGCATGCACAAAGGCGGCGAAAAAGCCCTTAACCGCTATATGAACAAGACCG
This sequence comes from Pseudomonas sp. efr-133-TYG-23, assembly GCF_030209215.1. Lineage (NCBI taxonomy): Bacteria > Pseudomonadati > Pseudomonadota > Gammaproteobacteria > Pseudomonadales > Pseudomonadaceae > Pseudomonas > Pseudomonas sp. efr-133-TYG-23. The sequence goes on from NZ_JARVSL010000002.1 coordinate 245,170, forward strand.
CTTCGGCCGCGTTGAAAGACGTCGACGTGGTGATCTTCGTGGTCGACCGCACCAAGTGGACCGATGAAGACCAGATGGTTCTGGAGCGCGTGCAGTACGTCACCGGCCCGTTGATCGTCGCGCTGAACAAGACCGACCGCATCGAAGACAAAGCCGAGCTGATGCCGCACCTGAGCTGGCTGCAGGAACAACTGCCGAACGCCCAGATCATCCCGATTTCCGCCCAGCACGGCCACAACCTCGATGCCCTGGAGCGCGTGATCGCCGAGCACCTGCCGGAGAACGAACACTTCTTCCCGGAAGACCAGATCACCGACCGCAGCAGCCGTTTCCTCGCCGCCGAACTGGTGCGTGAGAAAATCATGCGCCAGATGGGCGCCGAGCTGCCGTACCAGATCACCGTCGAAATCGAAGAGTTCAAGCAGCAGGGCAAGACCTTGCATATCCATGCGCTGATTCTGGTCGAGCGCGACGGCCAGAAGAAAATCATCATTGGCGACAAGGGCGAGCGCATCAAGCGCATCGGCACCGAGGCGCGCAAGGATATGGAATTGCTGTTCGATTCCAAGATCATGCTCAACCTGTGGGTGAAGGTGAAAGGCGGTTGGTCCGATGACGAGCGTGCGTTGCGCTCCCTCGGCTACGGCGACCTGTAAGTACACCGCAGGCAAAAAATGTGGGAGGGGGCTTGCCCCCGATAGCGGTGGACCAGTTAATAAATACGTGACTGAGCCACCGCCATCGGGGCCAAGCCCCTTCCCACATTAGGTTTATGTTGTTTTCACGATAGAGAACCCATGTCCCAGTCCCCACCTCCCAGCCAACTCGCCTATGTCCTGCACAGCCGTGCCTATCGCGAGACCAGCGCCCTGGTGGATTTCCTCACCCCGCAAGGTCGCCTGCGCGCGGTGTTGCGCAGTGCGCGGGGCAAGGCCGGGACATTGGCGCGGCCCTTTGTGGCGCTGGATGTGGAGTTTCGCGGCAAGGGCGAGCTGAAGAACGTCGGCCGCCTGGAAAGCGTCGGCACCTGCGCCTGGCTCAATGGCGATGCGCTGTTCAGCGGCCTGTACCTCAATGAACTGCTGATTCGCCTGTTGCCGGCCGAAGATCCGCACCCGGCGATCTTCGATCACTACGCCGCCACCTTGCTGGCCCTGGCCGAAGGTCGGCCGTTGGAGCCGTTGCTGCGCGCCTTCGAATGGCGTTTGCTGGACGATCTGGGTTACGGCTTTGAACTGAACAATGACCTGCACGGCGAACCCATCGCCGCCGATGGTATGTATCGCCTGCAAGTGGACGCGGGGCTGGAGCGCGTCTACTTGCTGCAACCCGGTCTATTTCAGGGCACCGAGCTGCTGGCCATGAGCGAAGCCGACTGGACCGCGCCCGGCGCCTTGTCCGCCGCCAAGCGCCTGATGCGCCAGGCCCTGGCCGTGCACCTGGGCGGGCGGCCGCTGGTCAGTCGCGAGTTGTTTCGAAAGCCCTGACATCCCCGTGTATGCTGTGCAGCGTTTCTTTCCCCTTTTCAGGAGCGCTTCCGTGACCACCAGCAATCGCATTCTTCTTGGCGTCAACATCGACCACGTCGCTACCCTGCGCCAGGCCCGGGGCACTCGCTACCCCGATCCGGTCAAGGCCGCGCTGGACGCCGAAGAAGCGGGCGCCGACGGCATCACCGTGCACTTGCGCGAAGACCGTCGGCACATCCAGGAACGCGACGTGCTGCTGCTCAAGGACGTGCTGCAAACCCGAATGAATTTCGAAATGGGCGTCACCGATGAAATGATGGCGTTCGCCGAGCGCATCCGCCCGGCACATATCTGCCTGGTGCCGGAAACCCGCCAGGAACTCACCACCGAGGGCGGCCTGGATGTGGCCGGCCAGGAAGCGCGGATCAAGGCCGCGGTGCAGCGTTTGTCGAAGATCGGCAGCGAAGTGTCGTTGTTTATCGACGCCGACCTGCGCCAGATCGAGGCCTCGCGCCGCGTCGGCGCGCCCGCCATCGAACTGCATACTGGCCGCTACGCCGATGCCACCACGCCGACGGAGGTCGCAGACGAGCTGCAACGCATTATCGAAGGCGTGAACTGCGGTCTCAATGAAGGCTTGATCGTCAATGCCGGCCACGGTTTGCACTACCACAACGTCGAGGCCGTCGCCGCGATCAAGGGCATCAACGAACTGAACATCGGTCATGCCTTGGTGGCCCACGCGCTGTTCGTCGGCTTCAAAGGCGCGGTTGCCGAAATGAAGGCCCTGATCCTGGCCGCCGCCAAGCACTAAAAACAGCCAAGCCGCAATGTGGGAGGGCGTTACCTCCCACATGAGAACCCTTACTGTTTAGCCCGTGTGGGTGTATCGTATCCGCCCTTTGCAGGCTATGCGCCTGCTGGCCGATACGCGAGGTTGTTGTGTCCCGATCCTTTTCCCGTCGACAAATCCTGGGTGGTCTTGCAGGCCTGGCTGTAGTAGGTGTCGGTGCCGGTGGCGGCTACCGCTACTGGCTGGGGAAAGTCGCCGAAGCCGAGGCGGGGCACGATTACGAACTGATCGCGGCGCCGCTGGATGTTGAGCTGGTGCCGGGACATAAGACCGAGGCCTGGGCGTTCGGCCCGTCGGCGCCGGGCACCGAGTTGCGCGTGCGCCAGGGTGAGTGGTTGCGAGTGCGCTTTATCAACCACTTGCCGGTCGCCACCACCATCCACTGGCATGGCATCCGCCTGCCGCTGGAAATGGACGGCGTGCCCTACGTCTCGCAGTTGCCGGTGCTGCCTGGCGAATACTTCGACTACAAGTTCCGCGTGCCCGACGCCGGCAGCTACTGGTACCACCCTCACGTCAACAGCAGCGAAGAACTCGGCCGTGGCCTGGTGGGCCCGCTGATCATCGAAGAGCGCGAGCCTACCGGTTTCAAACACGAATGCACCCTGAGCCTCAAGAGCTGGCACGTGGACGAAGAGGGCGCGTTTGTCGCCTTCAGCATCCCCCGCGAAGCGGCGCGTGGCGGTACGGCCGGGCGCTTGTCGACGATCAACGGTGTGTCCCAGGCGGTGATCGACTTGCCGGCCGGGCAGATCACCCGTGTGCGTCTGCTCAACCTGGATAACACCCTGACTTATCGCATCAATATTCCCGACGTCGAAGCGCGCATCTACGCGTTGGATGGCAACCCTATCGAACCGCGCCCGCTGGGCAAGGAGTACTGGCTGGGCCCGGGCATGCGTATCTGCCTGGCGGTCAAGGCGCCGGCGGCGGGTGAAGAACTGTCGATCCGCAACGGCCCGGTGCGCCTGGGCACCTTCCGCTCAGTGGCCAATACCGACGCGCCCACCGACTGGCCACCGGCGCTGCCGGCCAACCCGATCAGCGAGCCGGACCTGGCCAATGCCGAGAAACTCAACTTCAATTTCGAGTGGGTCGGTTCGGTCTCGGTCAATGTGGACAACGGCAAGCCGCCGAGCCTGTGGCAGATCAACGGCCAGGCCTGGGACATCACCGACAAGACCTGCGCCGACCGCCCGATCGCCAAGCTGGAAAAGGGCAAGAGCTACATTTTCGAATTGAAGAACATGACCCAGTACCAGCACCCGATCCACCTGCACGGCATGAGTTTCAAGGTGATCGCCTCGAACCGCCACAAGGTGATCCCGTATTTCACCGACACCTACTTGCTGGGCAAGAACGAGCGCGCCCGGGTGGCGTTGGTGGCGGATAACCCTGGGGTGTGGATGTTCCACTGCCATGTGATCGACCATATGGAAACCGGCCTGATGGCCGCCATTGAGGTGGCGTGATGCGTCAGTTTCGCCCCACGGCGATCATCGACCGCAGCCGGGACCAGGACTTTATGCGTGAAGCCCTGGCCCTCGCCGCCCAAGGCGCAGCGCTGGGTGAGGTGCCGGTCGGCGCAGTGCTGGTGCAAGACGGTGAAATCATCGGACGAGGCTTTAATTGCCCCATCAGCGGTAACGACCCTAGCGCCCACGCCGAAATGGTCGCCATCCGCGCCGCCGCCCAGGCCGTCAGCAACTACCGCCTGCCAGGCAGCACGCTGTATGTGACCCTGGAGCCGTGCAGCATGTGCGCCGGGCTGATCGTGCATTCACGCATCGCACGAGTGGTGTACGGCGCATTGGAGCCTAAGGCGGGGATCGTGCAGAGCCAGGGGCAGTTTTTTACCCAGGGCTTTTTGAATCATCGGGTGTTGTTTGAAGGCGGTGTACTGGCTGAAGAGTGCGGCACGGTGCTGAGCGAATTCTTCAAAGCCCGCCGTGCCAAACCCGCCCTCTAAAGAACACAGCAGATCAAATGTGGGAGGGGGCTTGCCCCCGATGACGGCGGGTCAGCTAAGGCTATGCTGACGGACACTCTGAAATCGGGGGCAAACCCCCTCCCATATTTTGAGCTTTATTTTTCCAGCGGGACGGGGGCTTACTTTTTGGCGATGATGACGGCCCGCATAGGCGCCGGCAGCCCTTCAATGGTCTTGCTGTGATCATCCGGATCGAGGAAATCGCTGAGGGATTGATACTTCATCCATTCCGTCCCACGTTGTTCCTGCACCGTGGTCACACTCACATCCACACACCGCACATCACTGAACCCGGCACGCCGCAGCCATAGCATCAACGCCGGCACCGAGGGCAGGAACCACACGTTGCGCATCTGCGCGTAGCGATCTTCCGGCACCAGCACTTGTTGCTGATCGCCTTCCACCACCAAGGTTTCCAGCACCAGCTCGCCGCCCTTGACCAGTGTGTCCTTGAGCGCCAGCAAGTGCTCGATGGGCGAGCGACGGTGGTAGAAAACGCCCATGGAAAACACCGTGTCGAAGCCTTCCAGGTTGGGCGGCAGGTCTTCGAACGGGAACGGTAGGTGCCAGGCTTTGGGCTCGGACAGGTAGCGTTGCACCGCCTGGAACTGGCAGAAGAACAACCAGTTGGGGTCCACGCCGATCACGCTGTCGGCACCGGCGCCGAGCATGCGCCACATGTAGTAGCCATTGCCGCAGCCGACGTCGAGGATGCGCTTGCCCTTGAGGTTCAGGTGCGGCGCCACCCGCGACCACTTCCAGTCCGAGCGCCATTCGGTGTCCACGTGCACGCCGAACAAATGGAACGGGCCTTTGCGCCAGGGGCTCAGGCCCATGAGTGCGGTGTGCATCTGCGCGCGGGTGGCGTCGTCGCAGTCGGCGTCCAGGGTCAGGCCGTTCAGCAGGTCGACGTGGTCGGGCGCGAGGGGCGGCAGTGCGTCCAGCGCGCTCTGCCAGCGCGCGAGGTCGCCGTGGCCTTTCTCCATTTTGCTGTCGAGTTGCGCCTGCAGGCCCTGGGCCCAAACGGCCAGGGGCGTGCCGACCAGATGGCGGGCGAGGGGGGACAGATCAATCATGGCAAGGCAATCAACGAGGCAAAGTTAAGACACTGGAACCACGGCACGACTTTCGAGAACCCGGCCGCCAGCAGGCGTTCGCGGTGTTCTTCGAGGCTGTCGGGCTTCATGACGTTTTCGATGGCGCTGCGTTTCTGGGCGATTTCCAGTTCGCTATAGCCGTTGGCGCGTTTGAACGCCACATGCAGGTCGGTGAGCAGTGCGTGTTCTTCCAGGTCATTGAAGCGCAGCTTTTCCGAAAGGATCAGCGCGCCGCCCGGCAACAGCGCCTGACGAATGCGGCCGAGCAACGCCAGGCGCTCCTCGGGGGCGATGAACTGCAAGGTGAAGTTCAGCGCCACCACCGAAGCCGGCTGGAGCTGCAACGCGAGGATATCGCTCTCGACCACCTGCACCGGCAGCAACTCCTGAAACATCGAGTCCTGGCCATTGAGGTATTCGCGACAGCGTTCGACCATCGCCGCCGAGTTATCCACCGCGATCACCGAGCAGCCCTCGGTGCGCACATGGCGCCGCAGAGCCTGGGTCACCGCGCCGAGGGATGAGCCCAGGTCGTAGAGCACGCTGTGGGGTTGGGCAAACTGCGCGGCCAGCACGCCGAGGTTCTCGACAATGGTCGGATACCCAGGCACCGAGCGTTTGATCATGTCGGGAAACACCCGCACTACATCCTCGTTAAAGGCGAAGTCCGGCACCTGGGGCAGGGGCTGGGCGAACAGGCGATCGGGTTCTTGGCTCACGGTTGTTCCGGCGACGTTGGGGGAAAGGCCGGCATTTTAGCCAAGTTGAAGGAGGAGTGCGCGGTTTGTCTGAAAGCCATTATCGGTTCAGATAAGACTGCACGGGCTCGTTAGCGGGTGCAGTCTTCGTAAGCGGTGGGTAATGACGGTAGCTAAGTTGATTCTTGGAGATCAAACGTTGCGTCTATTTTGTAAGTGTCTGAACCATTGCTTTTGGCAGTGAGGGAAAGTGTGCCTTTGTAATGTCGATTAGTATGATCAGGTGTGATATCAAGGGTGCCTTCGTAGTTTTGAAGGCTATCAAGTTCTGCTGGAACTACCATGGCGCTTCTGAAACTGGAAAAGTTATCTAAAACATGTTTGCCTGCAACAATGTTTGGGGCCAGTGTCAAGGTTATTGACGACCAACGATTTTCGGAAACCTTATCCCCTGCATAGATCTCAAGTTCCCTGTCGTCATAATATAAGTAAAAGCTCTCGCCGACGAAGTCTGTGGGCGCATCGTTCTTGGAAACAGTACCCGAAAATTCTCCATTTGCGTTCTTTTGGTTTCTCATGATTTTAGTCTCCAATTTTCTGAATAAACATTACATGTTGGACGTATAAGTAATCTATTCTTGGTTTGAAAATTGGAATACTGTCAACTATGACAGTTTGATAGACGGATTTGATATAAGGTTTCGCGCTGAATTGTCTAATGAGTGTTTTATTGATTGAGTTTAAAGAGTGCGCTTAGAGGCGCTTACTGAGAATGCCGCGGCTGTAATTCCCCACTGGCCAAGCCAATAGGTAGTAATCAGCAAATACGGCGCGGCCTCGAACGCGACCACGAACCGATTGATGCCGATCAGCGTGTCGGAAAACACAAAGGATGCGGCTCCCGCCGCGGCCAGCAGCGCCGAACGCTTGGGCACATCTCCGCCTAAGCGGGCCAGCGCGCGCCAGAGCATGGCGCTGATCACCAGGGCATAAACCACCACAGGTATCAACAAATCCCCCAGGCCATGGGAAATCAGGAGGCTCAACAGCACCGCTCCCACGCCCAGCGCGAGGATCAACGGCAGCGGTGCCAAGCGGCGGCAATCGCTGAAGTAAGCCTTGAGGTACGCCAAGTGCGCCAACAGAAACGCGCCCAGGCCAAAGATAAACAGGTCCCCCGGCCAGGCCAGCAGAACATCGCCCACCAGTGAGAAAATCAGCCCCAGGCTGATCCAGCGGCGATAGTCGGTGGGCGGCGCATCGTGCAGCCAGCCCAGCAGTGCCAGCACCGGCAAGGGTTTGACCAGCAGGCACAGCAGCGTGGCGTGGGTGGTCAGGCCGTAGATAAAAGTGCCGGCGCCCATCAGCGCAAGAATCAGCCACGGCATATCAGTTCACCGTAATGGCGCAGTCGAAGGCTTCAACGGGTTCGGCTTCCGGCTCCCAGGGCTGCTGGGAGGTCAGGCGCAAGCGACCCTGACCCGGCGCGAAAGCCTGGAACCGCCAGGTCGACTGGCCGCCGCCGCCGATCACCCCGGATTCGCTACTGCTGTAGACCTCGGGGCTCAGCGCACGCAGCACGCCGCCGGCCGAATCCTGGATCGCCCAGCGGTAACCAGTAGTGGGGTTGCTGGGCAGGGTAAGGATCAGGTTTTGCCCGGTTTTCAGCTGGAGCGGGCAGGCGCTCTGGTTTTCCACGGTGACGTTTTGCTTGGGAGCGCTGGCGCAGGCGGCCAGCAGGGCAAGGCTCAAGGGGAGAAGCAGGCGGGCAGCGGTCATGAGGGCTCCGTTGTTTGGCGACGAAGACCGAGCATAACCGAAGATAAGACAAGGTGTTACAGGGTGGATACAGGTTGGGGCCACTTACGGCATCGGGGGCAAGCCCCCTCCCACACTTGAGTATGTTCACAAATCAGCCTGTGGGAGGGGGCTTGCCCCCGATGAGGCCAGTGCAAGGGCTAACGGTCTATCAGAACAGCACCTTCGCCACATCCGCAAAGCGCTTGGCGAAATGCACCGTCATGCCTTCCTTCAGGTACTCCGGCAATTCTTCGAAACTGCCGCGATTGGGCTCCGGCAGGATCAGTTCATGAATCTTCTGGCGCCGCGCGGCGATTACTTTTTCGCGCACTCCGCCAATTGGCAGCACATGCCCGGTCAGTGTCAGCTCGCCGGTCATGGCCACGCCTTTCTTCGGCGGTTGGTTACGGGCCAGGGACAGCAGGGCGCTGGCCATGGTCACACCAGCACTCGGGCCGTCCTTCGGCGTGGCGCCTTCCGGCACATGCAGGTGCACAAAGGCTTCGTCGAAGAACTTCGGGTCGCCGCCAAAAGACTTCAGGTTCGAACTGATGTAGCTGTAGGCGATTTCGGCGGACTCCTTCATCACCTCACCCAACTGGCCGGTCAGCTTGAAGCCACGGTTAAGGGTGTGAATGCGCGTCGCCTCGATCGGCAAGGTGGCACCGCCCATGCTGGTCCACGCCAGGCCGGTGATGACCCCAGTGCCGGACAACACTTGTTCATTACGGAACACCGGCGTGCCCAGGGAGCTTTCCAGGTCTTTGTTGCCGATCTTGATCACGCTGTCCGGCGCATCCAGCAACTTGACCACCGCCTTGCGCACCAGTTTGCCCAGCTGTTTCTCCAACTGGCGCACCCCAGCTTCACGGGCGTAACCGTCGATCAGCGCGCGCAGGGCGCCGTCGCTGATGGTCAGGCTGTTTTTCGCCACGCCGGCTTTTTCCAGCTGCTTGGGCCATAGATGGCGCTTGGCGATGGCGACTTTCTCTTCGGTGATATAGCCCGACAGGCGAATCACTTCCATACGGTCGAGCAATGGGCCGGGGATGGAATCCAGGGTGTTGGCGGTGCACACGAACAGCACCTTGGACAGGTCCAGGCGCAGGTCCAGGTAGTGGTCGAGAAATTCGACATTCTGCTCAGGGTCCAGGGTTTCCAGCAGCGCCGACGCCGGGTCACCCTGGAAGCTCTGGCCCATCTTGTCGATCTCGTCCAGCATGATCACCGGGTTCATCACCTCCACGTCCTTGAGCGCCTGCACCAGTTTGCCGGGCAGGGCGCCGATGTAGGTGCGGCGATGGCCCTTGATTTCGGCCTCGTCACGCATGCCGCCGACGCTGAACCGATAGAACGGGCGGCCCAGGGACTCGGCGATGGATTTGCCGACACTGGTCTTGCCCACGCCCGGCGGGCCCACCAGCAGCACAATGGAACCGGCGACTTCGCCTTTATAGGCGCCCACCGCGAGGAATTCGAGGATGCGGCTCTTGATGTCGTCAAGGCCCGCGTGGTGTTTATCCAGCACCTTGCGCGCGTGCTTAAGGTCGAGTTTGTCCTTGCCGTACACGCCCCACGGCACCGACGTGGCCCAATCCAGGTAGTTGCGGGTGACCGCGTATTCCGGCGAGCCGGTCTCCAGGATCGACAGTTTGTTGAGTTCTTCATCGATGCGTTTTTTCGCCTGGGCTGGCAGTACTTTGCCTTCCAGGCGCTGCTCGAATTGCTCGACGTCCGCGCTGCGGTCGTCCTTGGTCAAGCCCAGTTCCTGCTGGATGACTTTGAGCTGTTCTTTGAGGAAGAACTCGCGCTGATGCTCGCCGATTTTGCGGTTCACTTCGGCGGACAGCTCTTTTTGCAGGCGCGCGACTTCGACTTCCTTACGCAGCATCGGCAGCACTTTTTCCATGCGCTTGAGCATGGGCACGCAGTCCAGCACTTCCTGCAGTTCGTTGCCGGTGGCGGAGGTGAGGGCGGCGGCGAAGTCGGTCAGCGGCGATGGGTCGTTGGGGCTGAAGCGGTTGAGGTAGTTCTTCAACTCTTCGCTGTACAACGGGTTGAGGGGCAGCAGCTCCTTGATCGCGTTGATCAGCGCCATGCCGTAAGCCTTGACCTCGTCGGTCGGCTCGGACGGCTGGTGTGGGTATTCGACTTCCACCAGGTACGGCGGGCGATGGTGCTTGAGCCAGGTGCGAATCCTCACGCGGGTCAGGCCCTGGGCGACGAATTGCAGCTTGCCGTTTTCGCGGCTGGCGTGATGCACCTTCACCAGGGTGCCGTACAGCGGCAGGCTGGAGGTGTCGAAGTGGCGCGGGTCTTCCGGCGGCGTGTCCATAAAGAACAGGGCCAGGGAGTGGTGCTCGGACTTGCTCACCAGTTCCAGGGTTTCGGCCCAGGGCTCTTCATTGACGATCACCGGCAACACTTGCGCGGGGAAAAACGGCCGGTTGTGGATCGGGATGATATAGACCTTGTCTGGCAGGTTCTGCCCAGGCAGGGCCAGGCCGGTATTGGACGAGTGGGATTCAGCGTTTTCGGGGTCGGCGTAATCGTTGAGGTCGTAATCGGGAAATTCTTGCTGGTCGCTCATGGGGCACCTGCATCAGGAAGTATGGTGCTTAGATGGGGCGAGGTAGCGGTGGTTTCAATGGTGGGGTTGAGATAGCAACATATTGCATAAAATTACGGCGGCGTTCCGGCCATGGGGTCAGCTGATTTTATGAAGGTAGGCAGGCAGCGGCTGTTCTGGCAGTACCGAGAGTACTTTCAAGCGCTGCAACATTCGCTGTCGCGCCCGCTGCAAGTGCTCGCGCAGGTTCAGCGCGGCGGCATCGAAGGCACCGTGCAGCAGCAGTTCGAGAATCAAGCGATGTTCGGCAAGCATTGACGGATCGGCGCCGATCCCCAGCAAACCGTGGAATATCCGACTGATGATCATCGGGCTCTGGCCCTGGCGGATCAGCGCCGCGATCTTGCGGTTTTGCAGACCGGCCAGGCAGTGCTGGTGCAAGTCCTCTTCGATGCGCTCGATGGCTTCCAGGCTGCAGTGCGGAGTGCTCTGGGCCTCCAGTACCCGTTGCAGCATGGCTTGCAGCACCTCGCGGTCGAGGTTCGGCGCGCTCTGGCGCAAGGCTTCGGGCTCCAGGCAGGCGCGCAGTTCGTAGTCCTCGGTCACTTCCCGGGCTGTCAATGGGCCGGCCAGCCATTGGGAGTAGGGCTCCTTTTCCACCAGGCCACGGTCGCGCAGACGCATCAGCGCTTCACGCACCACCGCGCGGCTGACGCCGTAGTGTTCGGCGGCCGCCTGTTCATCCAGGCGGTAATGGCCGAAGGCGATGCAGGTGGACAGCGCCGCGCCGATTTCATCGACGATCCGTTCGCCCAACGGTCGCGTGTCCACCAACTCATCTTCGCCGTTCAAGCCCAGGTGCGCAGCGCTCAAGGGCAGGCGCAGCGGCTCCATGGCCAGGCCTTCGGGATTGATCAGGTAACCGCGGCCATTGAAACGGCAAATCAGCCCTTCTTCATGCAGCAGGTCCAACGCCCGGCGTACCGGCACGCGGCTGGTGCCGAACAATTCGGCCAGGGGCGCTTCCAGCAACACTAGCCCATGGCGGGCAGTGCCGTTGACGATCGCATCACGCAACACCTGGTGAATCATCGCGTAACGTGAGGCCGAGGCAGACGCTGCTTTCATCGATTTCTCAAGAGCCTGTAGGACGATGGCCGGGGATTCTCTCATAGATGTGGGTGTCACTCTGCGCCACGTTGTGGGCACTTTTTTGGGGCCTGAAGCGGATCGTTGTTACTTTTCTGCACCAAAATGTACTTATTAATAAAAGATACATTATTTGAGCCTAAGTCACTTCTCCTCTGCTTGTCGGATTATTCTGCAACCCTGAAAGGGCTCTAGTTCGCTATCTCTAGCGTTAACGACCCGGAAAGCGCCAGTAGATCACCCAAGGCTGGCACGAAAGCTGCCTTTGTAAAATGTACATTTTATGAATATGTACGTTTTAAAAGGACTGCGCTGATGTCAGATGCCTCATCAATGGCCGAGGATTTCGCCCACGGTCGCAGCGACCCGGTGCAAGCTCTGGAGCACTCGCTTGACCTGGCCCGGCGGTCTAGCTGCGTGTTTATCAGCCTCACCGCCGACCGCGCACGCCGTGAAGCCGAAGCCGCCGCTGCCCGCTGGCGTGCCGGTCAGCCATTGAGCCCGTTCGACGGCGTGCCGCTGGCCTGGAAAGACCTGTTTGACATGGCCGGCAGCGTCACCACCGCCGGTGCCGCCTACCGTCGCAATGCCCCCGCCGCCGCGCTCGATGCGCCCGTTGTCGGCCTGTTGTGCCGCGCCGGCATGGTCAGCGTGGGCAAGACCAACCTCAGTGAACTGGCGTATTCCGGCCTGGGCCTGAACCCGCATTTCGGCACGCCGCACAATCCCCATGCCAGCGATCAGCCGCGTATCCCCGGTGGTTCGTCGTCCGGTTCGGCGGTGGCCGTCGCCGCTGGAATCGTGCCGATCGCCATGGGCACCGACACCGCCGGCTCGATCCGCATCCCCTCGGCCTTCAATGGCCTGGTGGGGTATCGCAGCAGCAGTCGGCGCTATAACCGCGACGGTGTGTTCCCTTTGGCTCGCACCCTCGACAGTCTCGGCCCGCTGGCGCGTAGCGTGCGCGATGCCCTGACCCTCGACGATATCCTTCACGGCCGCACGCACACCCATACCGCACGCAGCCTAAAGGGTCAGCGGTTTGTGCTGGAGCACAGCGTGCTGAGCCACGTTGAACCGGCCGTAGGCAATAACCTGCTGCGCGCCGTGGAGCAACTCAAGGCCGCCGGTGCGCTGATCGAAACCCGTGAAAGCCCGACTTTCAAAGGCGCACTGGAACTGATCCAGCAACATGGCTGGCTCGGCGCCTTCGAAGCCTTCGCCCTGCACCAAGCCCTGCTCGACAGCACCGACGCCGCGCAGCTCGATCCACGGGTGCGCCGCCGCCTCGAAACCGCCCGCGGGCTGCCCGCCAGCCAGTTGATCGGCCTGATCGAGGCACGCCAACGCCTGCAACTCCAACTGGTCGACGACCTCGACGGCGCGATCCTGATCACGCCCACCGTCGCCCACGTCGCCCCGGCCCTGGCGCCTCTGGAAGCCGACGACGACCTGTTCGCCACCACCAACCTCGCCACCCTGCGCCTGACCATGCCCGGCAGCCTGCTGGACATGCCCGGCGTGACCTTGCCCAGCGGCCGCGATGCCTTGGGCCTGCCCACCGGGATGCTGCTCAGCGCCCCGATGGGGGAGGACGCGCGCCTGCTGCGCGCCGCGTTGTCCGTCGAATCCGTACTTAACGTTTAAGGAGATACACCATGGCTAAAGACATCCTTTGTGCATTTGGCGTCGACGTTGATGCCGTCGCCGGCTGGCTCGGTTCCTACGGCGGCGAGGACTCGCCGGATGACATCTCTCGCGGCCTGTTCGCCGGGGAAGTCGGCGCGCCGCGCCTGCTCAAACTGTTCGAACGCTACGGCCTGCGCACCACCTGGTTTATCCCCGGCCACTCGATGGAGACGTTCCCCGAGCAGATGAAGGCCGTCGCCGATGCCGGCCACGAAATCGGCGTGCACGGCTACAGCCACGAAAACCCGATTGCGATGACCGCCGAGCAGGAAGAAATCGTCCTCGACAAGTCCATCGAACTGATCACCCAAGTCACTGGCAAACGCCCCACCGGCTACGTTGCGCCGTGGTGGGAATTCAGCAAGGTCACCAACGAGCTGTTGCTGAAAAAAGGCATCAAGTACGACCACAGCTTGATGCACAACGACTTCCACCCCTACTACGTACGCAAGGGCGACAGCTGGACCAAGATCGACTACAGCCAGCACCCCGACACCTGGATGAAACCGCTGGTGCGCGGTGAAGAAACCGACTTGGTAGAGATCCCGGCCAACTGGTACCTGGATGACCTGCCGCCGATGATGTTCATCAAGAAAGCCCCCAACAGCCACGGCTTCGTCAACCCGCGTCACCTCGAAGAAATGTGGCGCGACCAGTTCGACTGGGTCTACCGCGAACACGAACACGCGGTGTTCACCATGACCATCCACCCCGACGTATCCGGCCGCCCGCAAGTGCTGCTGATGCTCGAACGCTTGATCGAACACATCCAGAGCCATGCCGGCGTGCGTTTTGTCACGTTCGATGAAATCGCCGACGACTTTATCCGTCGCCAACCGCGTTCCTGACCCCACCCCTTGAGGCGCCACCCATGTCCATCTACAACAAGCTTGACCTGACCGGTTGGAAACCCCGGCAATTGACGTCCCAGGAAGTGCGCTTCGCCACCTGGATCGCGTTTTTCGCCTGGGTGTTTGCGGTGTACGACTTCATTCTGTTCGGCACCTTGCTGCCGGAGATCGGCCGGCACTTCGGCTGGGGTGAAGTGGAGCAAGCCGAGATCGCGACCTGGGTAGCGGTGGGCACCGCCGTGGTCGCCCTGGCCATCGGCCCTATCGTCGACAAACTGGGGCGGCGCAAAGGGATTATTTTTACCGTGGCCGGTTCGGCGCTGTGTTCGGCGCTGACCGCGATCGGCGGGGCGTGGGGCAAGTCGCCGTTGATTCTGATCCGTTCGTTGGGCGGTCTGGGTTATGCCGAAGAAACCGTCAATGCCACCTACCTCACCGAGCTGTATGGCGCGTCGGAAGACCCACGACTGACCAAGCGGCGCGGTTTCATCTACAGCCTGGTGCAGGGCGGCTGGCCGGTAGGGGCACTGATTGCGGCGGGGTTGACCGCCTTGTTGCTGCCGATCATCGGTTGGCAGGGGTGTTTTATCTTCGCGGCGATCCCGGCCATTGTGATTGCAATCATGGCGCGCAAGCTCAAGGAGAGCCCGCAGTTCCAGATCCATCAGCGCATCAGCGAACTGCGTAAAAGTGGCGCGGTGATCGAAGCGCAGAACGTCGCCGCCACCTACGGCGTGGACTACGACGAACACAGCAAGGCCGGGCTCAAAGCCGCGTTCCGTGGCCCGGCACGCCGCGCCACCCTGGTGATCGGCGCCGCGCTGTTGCTCAACTGGGCGGCGATCCAGGTGTTCAGTGTGCTGGGCACATCGGTGATCGTCAGCGTGCACCACATCTCGTTCGAGAATTCGCTGATCATCCTGGTGCTGTCGAACCTGGTGGGTTACTGCGGCTACCTCAGCCATGGCTGGATGGGCGACAAGATCGGCCGCCGCAATGTGATCGGCCTGGGCTGGATGCTCGGCGGTCTGTCGTTCGCCGGCATGCTGTTCGGCCCGAGCAATATGGCCATGGTGGTGGGCTTGTACAGCCTGGGCCTGTTCTTCCTGATCGGGCCGTACTCGGCGGCGCTGTTCTTTATCAGTGAAAGTTTCCCCACCAGCATTCGCGCCACTGGCGGCGCGATCATCCATGCCATGGGGCCCATCGGTGCGGTGGTCGCAGGCTTTGGTGCCACTCAAGTGCTGTCCGCGGGCAGCGACTGGCAGACCGCGGCGCTGTGGTTCGGTGCGGTGCCGTGCTTCCTGTCCGGTGCGCTGATGTTTGCCGCCCGCCATGTCCGCCCGGAAACCGTGCAGTAAGGAGTATTCGATGAATCGTAAAGTTGCCTTGATTACCGGTGCCGCCAGCGGCATCGGCCAAGCCCTGGCCGTGGCCTATGCGCGCAATGGCGTGACAGTGGTGGGCGGGTACTTTCCGGCTGATCCCCATGACCCGCAGATCACTGTGAGCCTGGTGCAAGAAGCCGGTGGCGTCTGCCTGATGTTGCCGCTGGACGTGGGAGACACCGCCTCGGTGGACGCCTTGGCCGCGCAGGCTGTGCAGCATTTCGGTCGGCTCGACTACGCGGTGGCCAACGCCGGCCTGCTGCGTCGCGCACCGTTGCTGGACATGACCGATGCGCTGTGGGACGAGATGCTCAACGTCGACCTGACCGGCGTCATGCGCACCTTTCGCGCCGCCAGTCGGCATATGAGCGAGGGCGGTGCGTTGGTGGCGATTTCGTCGATTGCCGGCGGCGTGTACGGCTGGCAGGACCACAGCCACTACGCCGCCGCCAAGGCTGGAGTGCCGGGGTTGTGCCGTTCGCTGGCGGTGGAACTGGCGCCTCTGGGCATCCGCTGCAATGCGGTGATCCCGGGCCTGATCGAGACGCCGCAGTCCCTGGACGCCAAAAACTCCCTCGGCCCCGAAGGACTGGCCAAAGCCGCCCGCGCTATTCCGCTGGGCCGGGTAGGGCGCGCCGATGAAGTGGCGTCGCTGGTGCAGTTCTTGACCAGTGATGCGTCCAGCTACCTCACCGGCCAGAGCATCGTCATCGACGGCGGCCTGACCGTACGCTGGCCTGACTGATGGGGGGGAGGGGGCTTGCCCCCGATGGTGGTGCGCCAGATACAGTTGTGCTGGCTGAACCACTGCAATCGGGGGCAAGCCCCCTCCCACATTGGAATGTCACTGGCCTGACGGATGTACCCGCTCCCACTATGGAATGCCACTGGTTCGACGGATGTACTCGCTTCAACTGTGGGAGGGGGCTCGCCCCCGATGGGGGTGTGCCAGACGCAGCTGTCCTGGCTGACCCCCTGCAATCGGGGGCAAGCCCCCTCCCACATTGGAATGTCACTGGCCTGACGGATGTACTCGCTTCAACGGTGGTAGGGGGCAAGCCCTTCCCACATTGGAATGATACTGGCCTGACGGATGTACTCGCTTCAACTGTGGGAGGGGGCTTGCCCCCGATGGTGGTGGGTCAGACACAGCTGTCCTGGCTGACCCCCTGCAATCGGGGGCAGCCCCCTCTCACATTGGAATTTTGTTTGTTTCTGGAGAATGGATATGCCCCAACTTACTGATCGTCGCGCTGTGATCACCGGTGCCGGCAGCGGCATTGGTGCCGCCATCGCCCGTGCTTATGCGGTTGAAGGCGCGCGTCTGTTATTGGCCGACCGCAACGCCGCCAGCCTCGCCGAAACCGCGATCACCTGCCGCAACCTGGGCGCCGAGGTGGTCGAGTGTGTGGCCGATGTCGGCACGCTAGAAGGCGCTCAGGCCGGGGTCGACCGGTGTGTCGAGCACTTCGGCGGCATCGATATCCTGGTCAACAACGCAGGCATGCTGACCCAGGCGCGTTGTGTCGATCTGACCCTCGAAATGTGGAACGACATGCTGCGCGTCGACCTCACCAGCGTGTTCGTCGCCAGTCAGCGCGCCCTGCCGCACATGCTGGCGCAGCGCTGGGGGCGGATCATCAATGTGGCCTCGCAACTGGGCATCAAGGGCGGCGCCGAGCTGACTCACTACGCCGCCGCCAAGGCCGGGGTGATCGGCTTCACCAAGTCCCTGGCCCTGGAAGTGGCCAAGGACAATGTACTGGTCAACGCCATCGCCCCGGGGCCAATCGAAACGCCGTTAGTGGGCGGGATCAGCGAGGCTTGGAAACGCGCCAAAGCCGCCGAGCTGCCCCTGGGTCGCTTCGGCCTGGCCGATGAAGTGGCGCCCACCGCCGTGCTGCTGGCCAGCGAGCCCGGCGGCAATCTGTTTGTCGGCCAGACGCTTGGCCCGAACGCCGGCGACGTCATGCCATGAGCGGGGTATAGCGATGTGTGGACTCTGCGGACTGCTGGGCGAAGACCTGCATTGGAGCGACCCCTTGGGCGACGAGTTGCCCCGGCGCAGGGAACGGCTGCGCCGCATCGCCGCGATCAATCAGGTGCTGGCGGTGTTCCGGCTCAAGGTCGAAGATTTCCAGGGCGCCTCTTATTTACTGATCGGCGCCACCGGCAAACAAGCCCTGGCCAGCGGCCTGGATCAACTCTGGCAAGCGGCCGAAAGCATGCTCGGCCGTGCGTTGGACCCCCTCGATGCGACGCTGTTGGATCACTTGGAGTCCGCCCCATGAGCATGGCCCTGAACGTCATCACCGGCTTCCTCGGCAGCGGCAAAACCACCTTGCTCAAGCGCCTGTTGGAGGGTGAAAGCCTGGGCGACATCGCGTTACTGATTAACGAATTCGGCGATGTGGGCATCGACCATTTGCTGGTGGAAGAAGTGGCCCCAGACACCGTGCTGCTGCCCAGCGGCTGTGTGTGTTGTTCGATTCGCGGCGAGTTGAAAGACGCGCTGCTGGCCCTGTTGCAGCGCCGCGAACGCGGTGAAATCCCGGCGTTCAAGCGCGTGATCCTGGAAACCACCGGCCTGGCCGACCCGGCGCCGATCCTCGCCACACTCAACAACGACGTGCAACTGCGCGGGCGTTTCCATATCGGCCTGGTGATCACCCTGGTGGACGCCAGCCACGCCGCCCTGCAAGAACGCCTGCACCCGGAATGGCTGGCCCAAGTGGCCGCCGCCGACCGCCTGCTGCTGAGCAAGGCCGACCTGGCCGGCGATTGCGCCCCGCTGCGTGCGCACTTGCAGGCGCTCAACGCCGGTACGCCGATCCTCGACTCCCACGCCATTCACAGCGGCGACCAATTGCTGCTCGGCGAAGGCCTGCGCAGCGCCGCGCCCGCCGATGAAGTGCAACGCTGGCAACTGCATCGATCCACCACCGCCTCCCACGGCGCGGCGCAGGTGTGCTGCCTGACCTTCGAGCAGCCGCTGGACTGGGTAGGGTTCGGGGTGTGGTTGTCGATGCTGCTAAGATGCCACGGCGAACGAATCCTCAGGGTCAAGGGACTGCTCAACGTGAACGCCAGTAACGCCCCCATCGTCATTCATGGCGTGCAGCATTGCCTGCACGCGCCGGTGCATCTGCCTGCGTGGCCGGGCAGCGACCGGCAATCGCGCTTGGTATTTATCCTGCGCGGCCTCGACCCTGCGCTGTTGCGTCGTTCTTTCGAGGTGTTTTCCCGGCGGTTGGCCCGATGATCACACTGCGCGTCCTCGGCACCTCGGTGACATTGCTCGAATGTTTGCGCGTGCGGGCCGAGCAGGAACTTGGCATTCGCCTGGTCTATCAGGTGCACGATGTCGAGCAGGCCCAGCGTATTGCGGTGATGCAGCCCGACAGTTACGACCTTTACGATCAATGGTTTCACAACGTCGACTTCGTCTGGCCGGCGCGGGCGATCCAGCCCATCGACACGCGCCGCATCGCGCTGTGGCACGAGATCAACGACTTGCCCAAGCGCGGGCGCCTGAGCCCCAACGACCGCCTGGGCAGTGGCAGCGTGCCCAGCGAGCGGCTGTTCGTGCAGCACGACGGCAGCCTCGGCAGCACCGTGACCGAACGTATCAGCATGCTGCCCCTGACCCACAACGCCGACAGTTTTGCCTACCGCCCCGAGCGTCTGCCCGCAGGCTTTTGCCGGGGCAACGAAAGTTGGGGCTGGCTGCTGGACCCGGCGTGGCGCGCGCGCACCGCACTGCAAAGCGACGCCGCCATTGGCGCACTGGATGCCGCGCTGGCGGTGCAGGGCGCCGGGCTCGCCAGTTTCCGCGACATCGGCAATATGAGCATCGAGGACATCGACGTGCTCGCCGACATCCTGGTGCGCAAGCAGAAGGAGGGGCACTTCGCGGCGTTCTGGTCAGACGACGAAGAAGCCGCGCAACTGATGCTCAGCCCCAGTATCGATATCCAGAGCCTGTGGTCTCCAACCTTGATGCGCCTGCATCGCGCCGGTGTGAAGTACCGCCTGGCGGTGCCGCGCGAAGGCTATCGCGCCTGGTTCGGCGGTTTGTCGTTATCGCGCCATGCCCAGGGCCCGGTGCTGGATGCCGCCTACGCGTACCTCAACTGGTGGCTGTCCGGCTGGCCCGGTGCGGTGATGGCGCGTCAGGGGTATTACATCGGCAACCCGGCCCGCACGCGCGACCATTTGAGCGCCGCCGAGTGGGATTACTGGTACGCCGGCAAGCCCGCCCGTGAAGAACTGCCGGGCAGCGATGGCCTGCCGCTGATCGACCGGGGCGAGGTGCGCGACGGCGGCTCCTATGAACAGCGCATGGGCCATATCGCGGTGTGGAACGCGGTGATGGACGAGCACAACTACCTGGTGCGCCGCTGGGGCGATTTCATGCGCGCGCGAGGGCCGGCCTGACCCGAAAAGCCAAGCCTCTGTCGCCAATAAGCTGACGGTGAAGTCCCCGGTTTTATTGGGTGGACAAGCGCCTGCGCCGAGCTAATCTGCTCAACACAAATACCTGCAATGGACGGGTATTTTTTGACGCCAGGTCAGCTGTCGCAGGGAATGCACATGACAAATGGACGTAGTGGCAGAAACAGACGAACGCTGCCAGAGGGCACGCCGATGACGTGGCGCCATACGTTCCAGACCCGCATTGCCGGCGTATTGGCGCTGCTGCTGTTGGTGGTGGTCGCCGCGACCTACTTTGCGGTGCAGGCCGCCACCAGCCGCGCCGTGGAGAACCAGGCCCGCGCCCAACTGAAAACCGGCAGCCAGGTGTTCGAACGCCTCTTGGACCTGCGGGGCCGGCGCCTGCAATACGGCCTCGACTGGCTGACCGCCGACGGCCCATTCGTAAGCGCGGTGGCCGAGGGCAACTCGGCGTCGATCCTGGATGTGCTGGAGCGTCACGGCAGCGGCATCCGTTCCAGCGAAGTGCTGGTGCTGGGCCTGGACGGCACGGTGATGGTCAGCACCTTGCCGGGGTTCTTGCGGGGTCAGGTCTTCCCTTATGCCGAGGCACTGCGTCGGGCCCGGCGCGGTGGCCTGCAGATGTTGATCGTGGCCATGAACCAGCGCCCCTACTTGCTGGTGCAGGACGAAGTCGTCGACACAACGCCCATCGCTCGCGTGGTCATGGGCTTTCCCATGGACACTTTGTTCGCCAATGAACTGCGCTCCATGAGCAACCTGGAGGTGTCGTTCCTCAGCATGCGCAACGGGCATGTCGGCCAATTATTCAGCACCCAGCCCGACGCTTATCAGGCCACGGTGATCAACCTGTTGCGTGGGGCCCGTCCGGACCCCGAGGCGCATATCCATCGGTTCTACGGCGAGCGTGTGCTCAGCCAGGTGCTGACGCTGGCCAATACCGGTGAGGGCGATGACGTGCGGGTGTTGCTGCAAAGCCCGCTGGATCATGCCCTGGAATCCTTTGCGCCGCTGGACCGGCAGTTCCTCGGGATTGCCCTGGCGGTGTTGGTGGTGTCGTTGGCTGGCGCGTTGTTTCTGGCGCGACGCGTGTCGCGGCCGCTCAATGCCTTGGTGGACGCCGCCGGGCGGATCGGTGCCGGTGACTACCGCACACCGGTGCGGGTGCGTGGCCACGATGAGTTCGGCCTGCTGGCCCGCGCCTTCAACGCCATGCAAAGCGGCATCGCCATGCGTGAACGGCAACTGGCCCATAACGCCCTGCACGACCCCCTTACCGGGCTGCCCAATCGCGCCCTGGCCATGGAGCGCTTGGGCAGTGCGATCAGTGCGCGGCGGCCGGTGGCGCTGCTGTACCTGGGCATCGAAAACTACCGCGCAATCAACGAAGGCTTCGGCCCGGAGGGGGTTGAAGACATGTTGCGCGAAGCCAGCCGGTGCCTGTCCATGAGCCTGTTGGCGAGCGACACCGCGGCGCGGGTGTCCGGCAGCGAATTTCTGCTGTTGCTGGAAAATATCGGCATCGACCGCGCCGTGGCCCGCGCCGACCGCCTCTATGCGCTGCTCACCGAGCCTCAACGCATTGGCAACGACGAGCTGCGCCACGAAGTGAGCATCGGCATTGCGGTCTACCCCAATGACGGCCAGCACGTGGAAGAATTGATCAGCCGCGCCGCCATCGCCCGCCACGATGCGGCGATGCTGCCGGGCTATCTGCAGATCTACCAGCAGGACCGCGACCTCGCCCATCAGCGCCAGATCACCCTGATTCGCGACTTGCGCCGTGCCGCCACCGAAGGCGCGTTGCACCTGTGTTACCAGCCCAAACTCGACCTCAAGCACGGCCAGGTGCGCCAGGCCGAAGCCCTGCTGCGCTGGCAGCACCCCAGTTTGGGGTTGGTGTCGCCGGCCGAGTTCATTCCCCTGGCCGAGCGCACCGGCAGCATGGCCAGCCTGACCCACTGGGTGATCGAAGAAGCCATCCGCCAGATCGCCGAATGGGCGCGGCGCGGCCTGTTGATCCAGTTGTCGGTGAATATCTCGGTGGACGACCTGGCCGACGACGACCTGGCGATCCGCGTGACCACTTTGCTTGCCCAGCACGGTGTGCAAGCCGAGCAATTGCTGTTCGAAATCACCGAGAGCGCCATCATGCACAACCCTCGCCAGGCCCTTAGCGTGTTGGAGCAACTGCGCGGCTGCGGTATCAGCCTGTCGGTGGATGACTTTGGCACCGGTTATTCCTCCCTCGCCCAACTGCAACGCCTGCCGGTGCAGGAGCTGAAGATCGACCAGTCCTTCGTGCGCAACCTCGACAACGAGGGCGGCGACGGCGTGATCGTGCGTTCGACCATCGAGATGAGCCACAACCTGGGGCTCAAAGTGGTGGCCGAAGGGGTGGAGTTCGAACCCAGCCTGAAGCTGCTCAAGCAGTGGAATTGCGACACCGCCCAGGGCTACCTGATCAGCCGGCCGCTCAACGCCATGGCTTTTGAGATGTGGATGCGGCGCGAACGCGCGGCGGTCTAGACACCTTGCAGGTGACTACAGCTTTTTTAGGTATGGTCGATAACTTCTACGGAGCCTGACCGTTTGCACAGTTTTTTACCGACCAACGGTTTAGCGTCCTCCTGTGTTCAATAGTGGCATTTTGCCTTGATTGCGGCATCATGGCCGTAACCGTTCTTTTCCGCCAAGGCTGGCCGCTTTCTACCGGATCTCCCATGGCCCGATGTGTAAACCTGTTATCTCGCATGATGCTCTTGCTGGCGGCGGCAGGGCCCGTCTCGGCGGCCACCCTTGAGGTGTTGGTGCAGCAGGCCGATGGCAGCCCGGTCAGCGATGCGGTTGTGACTTTGCAAGGCCCGGCCGCTGTGGCGGCCGTCGCGCCCAAGGCGGAGATGGACCAACGTGGCCAGCGCTTCGCCCCGCATGTGCTGGCGGTGCATACCGGCACCCAGGTGCGCTTCCCCAATAGCGACAATATTCGCCATCAGGTGTATTCATTTTCGGCCGCCAAGCGTTTCGAACTGCGCCTGTACGAAGGCACGCCGACCGCGCCACTGCTGTTCGACAAACCGGGCGTGGTGGTGCTGGGCTGCAATATCCATGACTGGATGCTCGGCTATATCTATGTCACCGACGATCCTCACTTCGGTGTCAGCGATGCCCAAGGCCGTGTGCGCCTGGAACCATTGGCGCCGGGGGATTACCACGCCACCCTGTGGCACCCGCAACTGGCGGATATGCAGCCGCTGGACGGCGGCACCTTGCATATTCCCGCCGCCGGCCTGAGCCACCGCGTGCAGCTCACCCTGCAACCCGCCTCGGCAGACCTGCCACCGGCGCCGACCGCCTTCGGTGACGCCTTCAATCGAGCTGCCCGTGAAACTGCGCAGTAGTTACCAGGCGCGGGTCGCCACGGTCCTGATCCTGCTGTCGCTGGTGGTGATCGGCGCGCTGTATTTCAGCGTCAAGATGGCCACCCGCCAGGCTGTCCATGGCCAGGCGCTGGCCCAGTTGCAGGTGGGCACGCGGGTGTTCGAGCGTTTGCTGGACGTGCGTGGCCGGCGCCTGGCCGATGGCGTGCAACTGCTGGCGGCCGACTTTGGCTTTCGCGATGCCGTGGCCAGTGGCGATTCGGCGACGATGCGCTCGGTGCTGCTCAACCATGGCAAACGCATCAATGCCAGCGACATGATCTTGCTGGGCATGGACGGCAAAGTCCTGGCCAGCACCGTCGACGAAGTCGCCGAGGGTTCGAGCTTTCGTTACGACCAGGCATTGCGCGAAATGCGCCGCCAGCGCCAGGCCGCGTTGTTGATCGTGCCGCTGCAAGGCACGCCGCACCTGCTGGTGGAAGCGCCGGTGTTGGCGCCGTTGCCGATTGCGCGGGTGGTGATGGGCTTCAGCATGGACACGGCGTTCGCCGATGAACTGCGTTCGTTGAGCAATCTGGAAGTGTCGTTCCTGGCCATCGACCGCCAGCAGCCCGGGACGCTGGTCAGCACTCAGCCCCAGGTGCTGCGCGACAGTATCGTCAGTCTGATGCTGGGGGCGTCCACCCATGAGGGCGTGTCCACCACCGAGCATCTGGCACACCGTTTTCTCAGCCAATCGCTGGTGTTGGCCAGCAACGCCGACAGCCAGGTGCTGGCCTTGCTGCAAAGCCCGCTGGATTCGGCAATGCAAGCCTTTGTGCCATTGGATGAAAAGATTCTGGCCATCGCACTGGTTGCGTTGGCGGCGTCGCTGGTCGGCGCATTGCTGCTGGCGCGGGGCGTGTCGCGTCCGGTGCAAGCCTTGGCCCAGGCCGCCGAACGCATTGGCCATGGCGACTACCAGACCCCGGTCATCCTGACCCGCAGCGACGAACTGGGCCGCCTGGCCGTGGCGCTCAACGCGATGCAAAGCGGCATCGCCGAGCGTGAACAGCAACTGGCCCACAACGCGCTGCATGATCGCCTCACCGGTTTGCCCAACCGCGCGCTGGCCATGGAGCGCCTGGGCAGCGCGATTGCCACCCAGCGGCCGATGGCGCTGATTTACCTGGGCATCGACAACCTGCGCGCCGCCAGCGAAACCGCCGGGCCGGACGCCGTGGATGAGTTGTTGCTCAATGTCAGCCGACGCTTGCAAGCCGTGCTGCGCCCACGGGACACCCTGGCGCATCTGATCGCCGACGAGTTCCTGCTGCTGCTTGATGGCGCCGGTCGTGACGAGGCGGTGGGCCTGGCCGACAAGCTGCAGCAATTGCTATTGCGCCCCCAGCGTATTGCCGGCCACGACCTGGCGCTCGACTGCCGCTTGGGCATCGCTGTGTACCCGGACGATGGCGACTCTGCACAAAGCCTGCTGGAACGCGCAGCGATTGCCATGAAGGACGCCGCGCAAATGCCCGGTCGCTTGCAGGTGTACGAGCCGGGCCGCGACCTTGCTCATCGTCGCCAGATCACCCTGATCCGCGACCTGCGCCACGCCCCCGGCCAAGGCCAGTTGCTGCTGCACTACCAGCCCAAACTGGATATTCGTCTGGGCCATGTGCGTCAGGCTGAAGCCCTGTTGCGCTGGCAGCATCCGCAGTTCGGCATGGTTTCGCCGGCGGAATTCATCCCTCTGGCCGAGCGTTCGGGCAGCATCCAGTTGCTGACCCAGTGGGTGATCGAAGAGGGCATCCGCCAGTTGTGCGAATGGAACCGCCGAGGCCTGTACCTGCAACTGTCGCTGAACATCTCGGCCGACGATTTGCTTGGCGATGAGCTGGCCCACCGCGTTTCGGCGCTGTTGCGGCGCTACGGGCTGCCGGCCGAACAGCTGGTGTTCGAGATCACCGAAAGCGCGGTGATGCGCGAACCGGAAAAGGCCTTGAAAGTGCTGCACCTGCTGCGCGAGTGCGGCATCAGCCTGTCGGTGGATGACTTTGGCACCGGGTACTCGTCGTTGGCCCACCTCAAGCGCCTGCCGGTGCAAGAGTTGAAGATCGACCAGTCGTTTGTGCGCAACCTGGACGAAACCAGCGAAGACGCAGTGATCGTGCGTTCCACCATCGAGATGAGCCATAACCTGGGGCTCAAGGTGGTCGCCGAGGGTGTCGAGTACGCCCACAGCCTGCGCCTGCTGGAGCGCTGGCAATGCGATACGGCGCAGGGTTACCTGATCAGTCGGCCCTTGAGCGCCGACGCTTTCGAAGCCTGGGTGGCCTTGCCTCTCAGTGCGCAAACTTCGCAGGTGCATTGAGGGCTATGACGTGCGTCTTTCTCTACTGATCGGTTGCATGGCCAGCCTGAGCCTGCCCGCCGCCCTGGCCGATAACGGTCGCCTGATCGCCACCGGCGGCGCCAGCAGCCTGGAAGGCGCGGCGGGCGGCGGCATCACCCCGTGGGCGGTGCTCAGCGGTTACGGCGAGCAACACGAATGGGGCGCCACGGCGTTTGCCACCACGGTCGACCTGCCGGACTACCGGCTCGATGTCGCCGGGTTGGCGCTGGCCTACGACAACCGCGTGGAAGTCTCTTTCGCTCGGCAACGTTTTGACCTGGGCACCTTGGTACACAAGCTGAACCTGCCCGACGACCACCTCGGCCAGGATGTGCTGGGGGTCAAAGTGCGGCTGTTCGGCGATGTGATCTACGACCGCTTGCCCCAGGTTTCGTTGGGCCTGCAATACAAGCATCAGAACACGTTCGATATTCCGCGCCTGGTCGGCGCCAAGCGTGACAGCGATGTGGAAGGCTACTTGGCCGCCAGCCGCCTGTTCATGGGCGCGGCCTTTGGCTACAACGTGCTGGTCAACGGCGGCCTGCGCTACAGCCGCGCCAATGAAACCGGCCTGCTCGGTTTTGGCGGCGACCGCCGCGACCGCCGCAGCCTGCTAAAGGAAGGCTCGGTGGCGCTGCTGTTCAACCCGCGCTGGGCGCTGGGTGTGGAGTACCGCGAGAAACCCGACAACCTGTCCTTCGCCGGAGAAAGCGACTGGGCGGACGTGTTCCTCGCTTACTTCCCCAGCAAGCATGTGTCGTTTGTGCTGGCGTACGCACGGCTGGGGGAAATCGCCACGTTGGATAACCAGAACGGCACTTACCTGTCCGTCCAGGGGAGTTTCTGATGCGCGTATTGCCCGTGCTACTGCTGGTGCTGCTGAGCGCCTGCGCCCAGCAACCGCCCAAGGACGACAGCCTCTACCGCGACCTCGGCGCCATGCCCGGCATCACCCGCATCGTCGAAGGCATGCTGCTCAACATCGCCCGCGACGAACGCATCGTCGAGCGCTTCCGGCGTATCGACATCCAGCGCCTGCGCAACAAGCTGATCGAACAGTTCTGCGTCGAAGCCGGCGGGCCATGCACCTACACCGGCGACAGCATGGCCGAGAGCCACAAAGGCCAGAACGTCAGCCGCAGTGATTTCAACGCATTGGTGGAGGATCTGATCAAAGCGATGGACAGCGAAGGGATCCCAGTGCCCACGCAAAACCGCCTGCTCGCCCGCCTGGCGCCCATGCGCGGCGAAGTGATCGAGCACTGATCCCAGCGCCAACCCCATTCCAATGTGGGAGGGGGCTTGCCCCCGATGGCCGTCTGTGTTTTCACGAATTGAGTGCTTGGCATACTGGGGGCGTCCATGTATGA
>NZ_JARVSL010000056.1:0-8116 GCF_030209215.1 Pseudomonas sp. efr-133-TYG-23
TCTGCTGCGGGTCGGCCACCATTGCCTGCAACAGGTTGTGCCAGTGGCGGCCCATACGTTCGATGGTGGCGGCGGTAAACAGGTCGGTGGCGTAGCCCAGAGAGGCTGCCAGCCCCTCGCTCGACTCATGCACATCCAGGTCCAGATCGAAATGTGCGGTATGACTTTCCCAGGCCAGCCCTTCGACGCGCAGCTCATGCAAGGCCGCAGTCGACATCGCCTGCCGTCGTTCGGCCTGGTGATTGAACATGACTTGGAATAACGGGTTCAGACTGAGGCTGCGCTCCGGCTGCAGCGCTTCGACCAGTTGCTCGAAGGGCAGGTCCTGATGGGCCTGGGCCTCCAAGGCCCGCTGCTTGACCTGCTGCAGCAAGCCGCCAACAGTGGTTTGCCCATCGATATCGGCCTTGAGCACCTGGGTGTTGACGAAGAAACCAATCAGACGCTCGGTTTCCACACGGTTGCGGTTGGCAATCGGCACGCCAACGCGAATGTCCTGTTGGCCACTGTAGCGGTGCAACAGAACCTGGAACGAGGCCAGTAACAGCATGAACAGCGTTACGCCTTCGCGCTGGGCCAGGGCTTTGAGGTCAACCACCAGCGACGCGGGTATTTCTATGTGCGAACGCGCGCCGCGATGGCTCTGCTCCGCCGGGCGCTGATAATCGAACGGCAGCTCCAGCACCGGTTGCTCACCGCCCAGCAGCTCGCGCCAGTAGCTCAGCTGACGCGCCTTCTCGCCCGCCTCCATCCACTGGCGTTGCCACACTGCGTAATCGGCATATTGAATCGGCAGTGGCGGCAGTCGCACCTCTTGGCCTTGGCTAAAGGCGGCGTAGACCTGCACCAATTCCTCGACCATCACCTGCATCGACCAACCGTCGGAGACGATATGGTGCTGCACCAGCACCAGTACGTGATCATCTTCGGCCAGGCGCAGCAGATCCACGCGCAGCAGCGGCCCTTGCTCCAGATCGAAGGTCAGGGCGATTTTCGCTTCCACACACGTCTGCAGATCAGCTTCCTGGACATTACTGTGACTGATGACCACCGGCGCAGGCTCGCGCACGACTTGCACGGTGCCATCGCTGCCGTGGCGCAGCACGGTGCGCAGACTCTCATGACGGGCCACCAGATGATCAAAGCTGCGTTGCAGCGCGCCAATGTCCAACGGCCCCTTCAGGCGCAGCACACTCGGCACGTGGTAGGCGCGGCTGTCCGGGTCCAACTGCCAGAGGAACCACTGGCGCTCCTGGGCATATGACAGCGGTACCCCACCGTCACGCGCCAACGCAACCAGCGCCGGCGCGCGCCCTTGGTCGGCCCCCTCGCAGGCGGGTAACGCTGCGACGAAACCTTGCAGGCGCGGCTGCTCGAACAGCAATTTGAGCGGCACCTCAAGGGCCAGCGCGTGGCGAAGACGCGAGGTCACCTGCATGGCCAGCAACGAGTGACCGCCCAGCTCGAAGAAGTGATCCGTCAGCCCGACCCGTGCCATCCCCAGAATATCGGCCCAGATCGCTGCCACTTGTTGCTCGACGGCGCTGACCGGTGCCACCCAGGCCGGCTGCGAAAGATGCGCGTCAGGCTTGGGCAGGGCTTGGCGATCCAGCTTGCCATTGAGGTTCAACGGCAAGCGGTCAAGAAAGACCAGGTGCGCCGGCACCATGTAATCCGGCAGTTGTTCACGCAATACCGCCTTGAGGGTTTCACCCAGCGCCGCAGTCTCCTGCTGATCCGCCACCAGGTACGCGAGCAGTTGGTTATCGACGGCCAGCACCACCGCTTCGCGGACATTGGCCTGAGCCAGCAGCAACGTCTCGATCTCACCCAATTCGATACGGAAGCCACGAATCTTGACTTGATGATCGACACGCCCGACGTATTCGATCACGCCGTCGGCGCGATAACGGGCCAGGTCGCCGGTGCGGTACAGGCGTTCGCCAGCGTCAGCGAATGGATTGGCGACAAAACGCTCGGCCGTCAACCCCGCACGATTCAAATACCCACGAGCCAGGCCGCAGGCGCTGCCGATATACAACTCGCCCACCGCCCCCAGGGGTGCGAGGTTGAGATCGCGGTCCAGGACATACAGGGCGCGCCCTGGCAACGAGTGGCCAATAGGGCTGGCGGTAGCGCTCAGGGCTTCATCCGCTGCGCTGCAATCCAGCACACTGGACACCACCGTCGCCTCGGTCGGCCCATAGGTATTGAGCAGACGCACATGGCCCAGGCCAGCGCGTACCCATTGTGCGGGCCCGTCCAGCGGCATGGCTTCGCCGCCGATGTGCACTTGGCGCAAGGCACCATACGAACGGGGCCCGGCGGCCAGGCAATCAAGCACAAACAGGTGCCAATAGGCGGTCGGCAAATCGGCCAGGGTAATCCCCTGACTCAGGATCTCGGTATACAGCCGGCCGCTGTCCCATAGCGACGCGCCACGCAGGACCACCGCCGCGCCGTGGGTCAAGGCCGGGTACAGTTGCTCGACAAAACCATCGAAGTTAAGCGTGGCGAATTGCAGCACGCGGTCCTGGGGCGTCAGCTGCGAATAGCCGGCGGCAATGCTCGCGAATTCGTTCAGGGCGCCGTGGTCGATGGCAACGCCCTTGGGTTTGCCGGTAGAGCCGGAGGTGTAAATCACATAGGCCAGATGATCCGCGCCGATCGCCAAGGCCAAGTCTTCACCGGAGTACTCGGCCAGTCCTGCCTGGTCAATGGCCAAGGCTGCGACCCCTTCGGGAAGCACGATAGGCACGTGGGCGTGTGTCAGCACCAGACGCACACCGCTGTCTTCAAGCATGTGGGCCAGACGCTCGCGCGGGTAACTCGGGTCGAGGGGCACGTAGGCCCCGCCCGCCTTGAGCACTGCCAGCAGGCTGACCACCATGGCGAAGGAGCGCTCAACGGCAATCCCGACCAGCACTTGCGGCCCGACGCCGTGGGCCACCAGGCAATGGGCCAGGCGATTGGCCTGCAGGTTCAGTTCGGCATAGCTCAGCGATACGCCATCGAGCACCAACGCTACCGCGTGTGGGCGCTGCCGTGCCTGCGCCTCGAACAGACGCTGCACCCCGCCCGTCCAAGGCGCGGCCGGTGCACCGGCGTTCCAGGTCTGCGTAAGACACTGACGCTCACTGGCACCCAGCATCGGCAGGTCTGCAAGGTGTTCGTTCGGGCGTTCAACCACGGCCCGCAATACGCTTAGCCAGTGTTGCGCCATACGCTCAATCGTGCCGGCCTCGAACAGATCGGTGGCGTAGGTCAATGTCGCCCAAAGCCCATCGACGGTTTCCTGAGTATCCAGGCTCACATCGAAATGCGCGGTGTGGCTGTCCCATTCCAGAGCATCAACCTGTAGCCCCATCGCCTGCGGCGCCGCAGTGCCGCGCGCATCGATCTGATGGTTGAACATCACTTGAAACAGTGGGCTATGGCTCAGGCTGCGTTCCGGCTGCAGCGCTTCGACCAGTTGTTCGAACGGCAGGTCCTGATGTGCCTGGGCTTCCAAGGCCGCCTGCTTGACCTGCTGGAGCAGCTCGACAAACGACAGCTCGCCGCTGATGTCGGCCTTGAGGACTTGAGTGTTGACAAAAAAACCGATCAAACGCTCGGTTTCCACCCGGTTACGGTTGGCAATCGGCACGCCCACGCGAATATCCGACTGGCCGGTATAGCGATACAACAATGCCTGGAACGCAGCCAGCAACACCATAAACAACGTCGCGCCTTGCCGTTGGGCCAGGCCCTGCAAAGCCTCCAGCAACGCGGGGTCCAATAGCCATTCCACACGCGCACCGCGGTGGCTTTGCGCCGGGGGGCGGGGATGATCGAGCGGCAAGTCCAGCACCCGTTGCTCGCCGGCCAAACGCTCACGCCAATAGGCCAACTGGCGCGCCTGCTCACCGGCCTGCAACCAGTCGCGCTGCCACACCGCATAGTCGGCATACTGAATCGGCAGCGCTGGCAACTGCGGTTCCAGGCCCTGCTTAAGCGCGGCATAGGACTGCACCAGCTCCTCGACCATCACCTGCATCGACCAGGCATCGCTGACGATGTGATGCAGCACCAGGACGAGCACATGCTGATCCGCTGCCAGTTGCAACAACCGGACGCGCAACAACGGCCCAGTGCGCAAATCGAACGGTTCGGCGATTGCCGCCTCGACCTGGGCCCTCACCACGGCCGGATCATCGGTAGCGAGGGTCTGCTCTTCGATCCGCAACGCCGCTGGCGCAGCCATCCGCTGCACGGTGCGCTCACCCTCCGTGACAAACACCGTGCGCAGGCTTTCATGGCGTGCAAGCAAGCCATCGAAACTGCGTTGCAGCGCCTGGCGGTCCAGTGCGCCTTGCAGGCGCAAGGCTGCGGGGATGTGATACACCGCGCTGTGAGGCTCCAACTGCCAGAGGAACCACTGGCGCTCCTGGGCATAGGACAATGCCAGCGGTTGATCGCGCGCGCAGCGGGCAATCGGCTGCACGTCCAGCACGCTGTCGGAGAGTGCCTGCACAAAGCGCCCAAGCTCAGGCTGCTCGAACAACGCTTTGAGTGGCACATCGATTGCCAATGCCTGGCGCACGCGAGACACAACGCGTGTCGCCAGCAACGAGTGCCCGCCGATTTCAAAGAAGTGATCCGACAGACCGACCTGGGCCACGCCCAGCACTTCGGCCCAGATCGCCGCCACCTGGCACTCGCGTGCGGTCACGGGTGGCACGTAATGTTTTTGCAACGCACCAGCGTCGGGCCTTGGCAGGGCCTTGCGGTCCAGCTTGCCATTGGGGGTCAGCGGCATCCGCTCCAGCAGCACCAGATAGGACGGCACCATGTATTCCGGCAATCGTGCACGCAAGGCTGTCTTGAGCTGTTCCCGCAGCGCGGCCTGTTCCTGCTCAGCCAGCGGGTGGCGGGTGACCAGATAGGCAAGCAACTGCTCATGGTCAGCTATCACCACCGCTTCGCGCACCATTGGCTGCTCGCGCAGGCACGCCTCGATCTCGCCCAATTCGATACGGAAACCCCGCACCTTAACCTGATGGTCGACGCGGCCGATGTACTCCACCACCCCCTGCTCGCGATAGCGCGCCAGGTCGCCGGTGCGGTACAAGCGTTCGCCGGGACCGCCATACGGGTTGGGCACAAAGCGCTCGGCCGTCATGGCCGCCCGGCCGAAATAACCGCGAGCCAAACCGACGCCACCAATCAGCAGTTCACCGGGCACCGTCAGCGGGCAAGGCGTAAGCGTGTCGTTGAGGATAAACAGCGACGTATTGGCAATCGGTCGCCCTACAAACGGCACAGGCTCAAGCAATGGATAGGCGGCCGACCAGATGGTCGTCTCGGTCGGCCCGTACAGGTTCCACACCGTGCCTTGACAGGCGAGCATGCGCTCAGCCAGGTCGGCGGGCAGCGCCTCACCACCACACAGGCATTTGATTCCGCGCAGTACGGTGCAACGTTCGCTGTCCAGCAGCATGCGCCAGGTCGATGGCGTGGCTTGCAGCACGTCGATGGTTGCGTGCTGCACCAGGTCGAGGATGGCCTCCGGGTCCAGGGACGTGTCCTTGTCGGCCAGGACCACCGTCGCGCCCACCGCCAGGGGAACGTAAAGCTCCAGGGCAAAAATATCGAAAGAGAAGGTGGTCAACGACAACAGGCGTGCTTGTGCATCAATGCCCAAGGTGTCGGCCATGCCCTGGGTGAAGCTGCTTAGCGCGGCATGGCGCACCATCACGCCCTTGGGTTTGCCGGTGGAGCCGGACGTGTAGATCACATATGCCAGGTGCTCACCACTGAGTTCGACGTCTGGGTTGACGCTGCTGTAGCGCCCATCCGCGTCTTCGTCCATCAGTAGCACCTGCTGACCGACCGCCAACGGCAACTGTTGACGCAGGCTGCCGGCCGTCAGCACCACGTGCGCACGGCTGTCTTCGAGCATAAAGGCCAATCGATCAGGCGGGAAACCAGGGTCGAGCGGCACGTAGGCACCGCCGGCCTTCAAGGTTGCCAACAGCGCCACCGCCATCTCGACCGAGCGCTCCAAAGCCACCGCCACCAGCACGTCGGGACCGACGCCAGCGCCGCGCAAACGATGGGCCAGTCGATTGGCACGTCGGTTCAATTCGCCATAGCTCAGCACTTGGCCGTTGCACGCCAGTGCCGTCGCATCCGGGCGCAGCCGAGCCTGGTCTTCGAACAGGCGATGCACGCCCATATCCTGGGCAAACGCCCGCTGGGTAGCGTTCCAGTCATGCACCATGTGCTGCAACTGGGCATCCTCCAGCAGCGGCAATTCACCGACACGACGAGTGCAATCCTGGCTGACGCTGTGCAGCAAACGCTGCCAGTGTGCAAGCAGGCGCTGCATGCCGGGGGCGTCGAAAAGGTCCGTGGCATAGGTCAGGGACGCCTGAATGCCTTCGGCCGATTCCTGGGTATCCAGGTTGAGATCCAATTGCGCGGTCTTGCTGTCCCACTCCAAGCCCTGGACCTGCAGACCCGTTGCGCTGGCGCCGCCGCGCTGGGTATCGGTCTGGTGGTTGAACATCACCTGGAACAGCGGGTTATAACTCAGGCTGCGTTCCGGCTGCAGCGCTTCGACCAATTGCTCGAAAGGCAAGTCTTGATGGGCCTGGGCTTGCACCACGCGTTCGCGAGTGTGGTGCAACAGTTCGCGAAAGCTCATCTGCCCGTCGATGTCAGCCTTGAGAACCTGTGTGTTGACGAAAAAGCCGATGAGGCCCTCGGTCTCCGCGCGATTGCGGTTGGCCACCGGCACGCCGATGCGAATGTCCCCCTGACCGCTGTAGCGATACAACACCGCCTGGAATGAAGCCAGCAGCAGCATGAACAGCGTCACACCTTCGCGCTGCGCCATGGTTTTGAGACGGGTGACCAACGCGGCGTCCAGCGCCAGGTCCAGACGTGCACCGCGGTAGCTTTGTATCGCAGGCCGTGGGCGATCCATCGGCAATTCCAGCACTGGCTGCTCACCGCCCAGCAGGTTTTCCCAGTACGCGAGTTGGCGCTCGCGCTCGCCGGCTTCCATCCAGCTGCGCTGCCAGAGCGCATAGTCGGCGTACTGGATTGGCAAGGCCGGTAGCTGCGGTTCGAGCCCCTGGACATGGGCGGCATACAATTGCACAAGCTCGTCGACCATGACCTGCATCGACCAGCCATCGGAGACGATGTGATGTTGCACCAGTACCAGCACATGCTCCTGCGGCGCCAGGCGCAGCAGTTTCACTCGCAGCAACGGGCCTTGCTGCAAATCGAACGGCCGGTCAATTTCGGCCTGCACCCAGTCTTTGACCTGGAATGCCTGGGCCTCGACCAAGGTGATTTCCACCCGCGCGTTTTCGACAATGACCTGCAAGGCGCTGTCACCATCGGGCTCAATGTGCGTGCGCAGGCTTTCATGCCGGCTAACCAGAGTGTCGAAGCTGCGCTGCAAGGCTGCTACGTCCAGCTCTCCCACCAGACGCAGCGCCCGAGGCACGTGGTATGCGGTGCTCTGCGGCTCCAACTGCCACAAAAACCACTGCCGCTCCTGCGCATAAGAGAGTCGAAGCGGCTCGCCTTCCTGACGCTTGAAAACCGGGGCGATCTCAAACAGGTTGATGCCTTGTTGCTTGAGCATGACCGCCAACGCTTTCTTTTGCTGCGCAGAAAGTGAACCCACCGACTCGATTAATGCTTGCACGCCACGCCCCTCAGGAAATCAATTTATCCAAATCTTCTGCTGATAGACGTTTGAGGGCCTCCAAGGATTTAGCCAATGCGTCCTGCACCGGCGAATTATTTGTTTGCTGGGCCGCCACGTAAGCACTGAAATCAGCCAGGGTGGGTGCGGTGAAGATCGACTTGACGTCGAACTCGGCGTGCAAGCGCTCGCGCAGGCGCACCACCACTTGCGTAGCCAGTAACGAATGCCCGCCCAGCTCGAAGAAGTTGTCGTGCAGGCCGACACGCTGAACGTGCAAGACCTCGGCCCAGATCGCGGCGACCTGTTGTTCGAGTTCGCTCTGGGGCGCAACGTACTCGCGGGCCATCAGGCTGGCATCGGCCTTGGGCAGCGCCTTGCGATCCAACTTGCCGTTGGGACTCAGCGGCA
>NZ_JARVSL010000057.1:0-8015 GCF_030209215.1 Pseudomonas sp. efr-133-TYG-23
TGCTGTGGTGAGCGGGCTTGCCCCGCGCTGGGCTGCGAAGCAGCCCCAAACCCAGTCACCTCGGTGTGTCAGCTAAACCACATCGTCTGGGATGGGGCCGCTTCGCAGCCCAGCGCGGGGCAAGCCCGCTCACCACAGAGTTAGCTAAACCTTTGAAACCTGTGTAGACATCTATGGCTATCGTGGCCAAATGCACCGAGTTGCCGGGTGATGGCCCAGAGGAATTTAACTGTGGGAGGGGGCAAGCCCCCTCCCACCTGTCCTTTCACTTGGCTTTAGAGCGGGGTGAGTACATTCATCACCGTATCCAACGCTACCCGCGTGTCATCCAGCTGCACGAGCGACGCATGCCGCGCGCCCAGGGCATCGCGGTTCTGGATGGCGGTGAGGATGGCTTTATGCCGAGGCAGACTCAGGCCCTGGATGTCGGGGCGGCGGTTGGTGATGTTGATCGATTCGCGCAATGGCAGCGACAGCATGTTGCACATATATGCCAGCAGGTCGTTGCGGGTGGCGTCGGCGATGGCGCGGTGGAAGTCCAGGTCGGCCTGTAGCAGCTGTTCGTGGGTCTGCGCGGTCTCCATGCCGTGGTAGGCCTTTTCGATGATGGCGATGTCATCGTCGGTGGCGGTGGTCGCGGCCATGGCGGCGATTTCCGGTTCGAGGATGCGCCGCACACCGGCCAGGGTGTTGAAAAACTCGCTATGGGGCGTGGACTGCATCAACCAGGACAGCACGTCCGGGTCGAGCAGGTGCCATTTGAGCCGTGGCCGCACCACCGCACCCACCCGTGGCTTGGAGTACACCAGGCCCTTGGCACTGAGCACGCGGGTCGCCTCGCGCAACACCGAACGGCTGACCTTGTACTCCTCGCAAAGCGTGGCCTCCATGGGCAGGCGTTCTTCTGGCTTGAAGCGACCGGAAACGATGTGCATGCCCAAGTCCTGGACGATCTGGGCATGCATGCTCTTGCGCGGCTTGGACGGCTGGTGATCCATAACGGGCGGGATGCTCTGGCTTAAATTCGCGGCATCATAGCATCCCAATTAGTGGGAATGCCGTGGGACTTCCGCTCCACGGCAACCCACCAGAAAGTCAAAGTCGCAGCCTTGGTCCGCCTGCAGCACATGGTTGATGTACAGCTGGCGATAGCCGCCGACGATCAGGTCCTGTGGTGGCTTGAGGTCGGCCATGCGCGCCGCCAGCTCGGCGTCGGAAATGTCCAGGTGCAAGCGGCCGTTGGCGCAGTCCAGCTCGATCCAGTCACCTTCCTGCACCGTGGCCAAGGGCCCGCCGGCGGCGGCTTCCGGTGCCACATGCAGCACCACGGTGCCGTAGGCCGTGCCGCTCATGCGCGCATCGGAAATGCGCACCATATCGGTCACGCCCTGGGCCAGCAGCTTGGCCGGCAGGCCCATATTGCCGACTTCGGCCATGCCCGGATAACCCTTGGGCCCGCAGTTTTTCATGACCAGGATCGAGTTGGCGTCCACCTCCAGCTCCGGGTCGTTGATGCGCGCCTTGTACATGTCGAAGTTCTCGAACACCACTGCACGGCCGCGATGCTGCATCAATTCCGGGCTGGCCGCCGACGGCTTGAGGACTGCACCGAGCGGCGCCAGGTTGCCGCGCAGCACGCAGATGCCGCCGTCGGCGCGGATCGGGTTGTCCAGGGTGCGGATCACTTCGTCCTGGCCGTATATCGGCGAATCCTGGGTGTTTTCGCCCAGGGTCTTGCCGTTGACGGTCAGCGCGTTCGGGTGTGGGATCAGGTTGGCTTCGCCCAGGCGACGCAGCACCGCAGGCAGGCCGCCGGCGTAGTAGAACTCTTCCATCAGGAAACGCCCGGAGGGCTGCAAGTCCACGATAGTTGGCATACCGCGACCGATGCGGGTCCAGTCGTCCAGTTCAAGGTCCACGCCGATACGCCCGGCAATGGCTTTAAGGTGGATCACCGCGTTGGTCGAGCCGCCGATGGCCGCGTTGACCCGAATCGCGTTTTCAAAAGCTTCTTTGGTGAGGATCTTCGACAGGCGCAGGTCTTCACGCACCATCTCCACCGCACGCATGCCCGACATATGCGCCAGTACATAACGGCGCGCATCCACTGCGGGAATCGCGGCGTTGTGCGGCAGGGACGTGCCGAGGGCTTCCGCCATGCAGGCCATGGTCGAGGCGGTGCCCATGGTGTTGCAGGTGCCCGCCGAACGGGACATACCGCCCTCGGCCGCGAGGAAATCGTCCAGGGTGATGGTGCCGGCCTTGACCTGCTCACTCAGCTGCCACACCACCGTGCCCGAACCAATGTCCTGGCCCTTGTGCTTACCGTTGAGCATCGGCCCGCCCGTCACCACTATCGCCGGTACGTCGCAACTGGCGGCGCCCATCAGCAGGGCCGGGGTGGTCTTGTCGCAGCCGGTCAGCAGCACCACGCCGTCGATGGGGTTGCCGCGAATGGCTTCTTCTACATCCATGCTCGCCAGGTTGCGGGTGAGCATGGCGGTAGGGCGCAGGTTCGACTCGCCGTTGGAAAACACCGGGAATTCCACCGGGAAGCCACCGGCCTCGATCACCCCACGTTTGACGTGCTCGGCGATCTGACGGAAGTGCGCGTTGCACGGAGTCAGCTCCGACCAGGTGTTGCAGATACCGATGATCGGCTTGCCATGGAACTGGTGGTCGGCGATGCCCTGGTTCTTCATCCAGCTGCGGTACATGAAGCCGTTCTTATCGGCAGTACCGAACCACTGGGCGGAGCGTAGGCCGGGCTTTTTATCAGACATGATCGATTTCTCTTATTGTATGACTATATGTTCTCTCTACGGCTAAACATAAGCGCAAAATCTTCCATTTGGAAGTGTTGTTTCGCAAATAGTACTACTATATAGTCGATCTCAACTGAGGTGTGGCCCTGGCGAGTTATCGCGAGAGGCGTCGCCCGAGCTTCTATAAAAACAACAATCGGAGATCGACCCCCATGAGCCAGGAACTGCGGCTTATTCGGCGCATCACGCTGAAACTGATTCCCTTCCTGATCCTGCTGTACCTGATCGCCTACGTGGACCGTTCCGCCGTGGGTTTCGCCAAGCTGCACATGGGCGCCGATGTCGGCATCGGTGACGCCGCCTATGGCCTGGGCGCGGGCCTGTTCTTTATCGGCTACTTCCTGTTCGAGATTCCCAGCAACCTGATGCTCGACCGCTTCGGCGCCCGGCGCTGGTTCGCGCGGATCATGATCACCTGGGGCACCATCACCATCGGCATGGCCTTTGTGCAGGGGCCGCACAGCTTCTATGTGATGCGTTTTCTGCTCGGCGCGGCGGAAGCCGGGTTCTTTCCCGGCGTGCTGTACTACATCACCCAATGGTTCCCGGTGCGCCATCGCGGCAAGATCCTCGGCCTGTTCATCCTCTCCCAACCCATCGCCATGATGATCACCGGCCCCGTATCCGGCGGCCTGCTGGGCATGGACGGCATCCTTGGTCTGCATGGCTGGCAGTGGCTGTTCATCGTGATCGGCACCCCGGCGATCCTGCTGACCTGGCCGGTGCTGCGCTGGCTGCCGGACGGCCCCAAACAGGTCAAATGGATGAGCGAGGACGAAAAAGCCTGGCTCACCGGCGAGCTGGCCAAAGATCTGCAAGCCTACGGCCAGACCCGTCACGGCAACCCGCTGCATGCCCTCAAGGATAAGCGCGTGCTGTTGCTGGCGCTGTTCTACCTGCCGGTAACCCTGAGCATCTATGGCCTGGGCCTGTGGCTACCGACCCTGATCAAACAGTTCGGCGGCACGGACCTGGTTACCGGCTTTATCTCGGCCGTGCCGTATATCTTCGGCATCATCGGCCTGCTGATCATCCCGCGCAGTTCCGACCGTTTGAATGATCGCTACGGCCACCTCGCCGTGCTGTATGTACTGGGTGCCACCGGCCTGTTTTTCAGCGCCTGGCTCGGCGCGCCGGTGCTGCAAATGGCGGCGTTGTGCCTGGCGGCGTTCGCGATGTTTTCCTGCACCGCAGTGTTCTGGACCTTGCCGGGGCGTTTCTTCGCCGGCGCCAGTGCGGCGGCGGGCATTGCCCTGATCAACTCGGTGGGCAACCTGGGCGGTTATATCGGTCCGTTCGTGATCGGCGCGCTCAAGGAGTACACCGGCAACCTGGCCTCGGGCCTGTATTTCCTGTCCGGCGTGATGCTGTTCGGCCTGGTGTTGACCGGCGTGGTCTACCGCGTGCTGGAGCGCAAACATGTGCTGCCAGTCGACCAGTTCGCCGCCAGCGCCCGTGGTGCCACCCGTACTTAATTCAAGGAGAAAGCTGATGCGTTTAGTGCAGTTCGAACTCAATAACGGCGAGCGCCGGGTCGGCGTTGTCGATGGCACCCGGTTACGCGAAGTGCAGGGCGCCGGCAGCGTGCGCGAACTGGCGCTGGCCGCCATCGAAGCCGGGGCTTCATTGCAGCAGCAGGTCGACAGCCTGGGCTTGGGCGACAGCCATGACTACGCCGCGTTGCTCGCCGAACAGAAGATCCTGCCGCCGCTGGACCATCCAGACCCGGCCCATATGCTGATCAGCGGCACCGGCCTGACCCACCTGGGCAGCGCCGCCGCTCGCGACAAAATGCACCAACAGGCCGGCGACGAAGCCACGTTGACCGACACCATGCGCATCTTCAAATGGGGTGTGGAGGGCGGCAAGCCCGCCGCCGGTCAGGCGGGCGTGCAACCGGAATGGTTCTACAAAGGCGACGGCAGCATCGTGGTGCGCCCTGGCCAGGCGTTCCCGGTGCCACCCTTTGCCGAAGACGCCGGCGAAGAGCCGGAGATCGGCGGCCTGTACGTCATCGGCCACGACCGCAAGCCGTATCGTCTGGGTTTTGCGGTGGGCAACGAGTTCTCCGACCATGTCATGGAGCGCAAGAATTACCTGTACCTGGCCCACTCCAAACTGCGCAGTTGCAGCTATGGCCCGGAACTGCGCGTGGGCGAATTGCCCCAGCACCTGGCCGGTACCAGCCGCCTGCTGCGCGACGGCCAGGTGATCTGGGAAAACGAATTCCTCAGCGGCGAGGCCAACATGTGCCACAGCCTGGAAAACCTTGAGTACCACCACTTCAAGTACAGTCAGTTCCTCACGCCGGGCGATGTGCATATTCATTTCTTCGGCACCGCCACGCTGTCATTCGCCGACGGTATACGTACCCAACCGGGGGATGTGTTCGAGATCAGCCAGGCCGAGTTCGGCGCGCCGCTGATCAACAGTGTCGGCCAGGCCGATGCGATATTCGAACCCGGCAACGTCGTCACCCTTTAAGGAGAGCACCATGACCCAGTTTATCGGCCACAACTACATCGGCGGCCAGCGCAGCGCCCAGGGCAGCACCAAGCTGCACAGCGTCGACGCGGCCACCGGCGAAACCTTGCCTCAGGTTTTCTTCCAGGCCACCCCGCAAGAGGTCGACGCCGCCGCCCAGGCCGCCGCCGCCGCGTACCCGGCGTACCGCGCCTTGAGCGCCGCGCGCCGTGCGCAGTTCCTCGATGCGATTGCCGACGAACTGGATGCCCTGAGTGATCATTTCGTCGAGTTGGTGTGCCGCGAAACCGCGCTGCCGGCGGCCCGCATCAAAGGCGAACGCGGTCGCACCAGCGGCCAGATGCGCCTGTTCGCCACCGTGCTGCGGCGCGGTGATTTCTATGGTGCGCGCATCGACAAAGCCCTGCCGGACCGCCAACCACTGCCGCGTCCGGACCTGCGTCAATACCGCATCGGCCTCGGCCCGGTTGCGGTGTTCGGCGCGAGCAACTTCCCACTGGCGTTCTCCACTGCTGGCGGCGACACCGCAGCCGCGCTGGCGGCCGGGTGCCCGGTGGTGTTCAAGGCCCATAGCGGGCATATGGCGACGGCCGAATGCGTGGCCGATGCGATCATCCGCGCGGCCGAGGCCACCGAGATGCCCGCCGGCGTGTTCAATATGATCTTCGGCGGCGGCGTCGGTGAGGCGCTGGTCAAGCACCCGGCGATCCAGGCGGTGGGCTTTACCGGCTCGCTCAAAGGCGGCCGTGCCCTGTGCGACATGGCGGCGGCACGCCCGCAACCGATCCCGGTGTTTGCCGAGATGTCGAGCATCAACCCGGTGATCGTGCTGCCCCAGGCCCTACAGGCACGGGCAGACACCGTGGCCCGCGACCTGACCGCCTCGGTGGTGCAAGGCTGCGGCCAGTTCTGCACCAACCCAGGCCTGGTAATCGGGATCGCCTCGCCCGAATTCAGCGCATTCACCCAGCAAGTAGCACAGTTGATCGGCGAGCAACCGGCGCAAACCATGCTCAACGCCGGCACCTTGAGCAGCTATGGCAAGGGCCTGGAAAAACTCCTGGCGCACCCTGGTATCCAGCACCTGGCGGGCAATGCCCAATCCGGCAATCAGGCCCAGCCCCAGCTGTTCAAGGCTGACGCCAGTTTGTTGATCAACGGCGATGAGGCACTGCAGGAAGAAGTGTTCGGCCCCACCACGGTGTTTGTCGAAGTCGCCGATCAGGCCCAGCTCAGCGCCGCATTGCACGGCCTGCATGGGCAACTGACGGCGACGCTTATCGGCGAGCCGGGCGACTTGCAGCAGTTCGCCGAACTCACGCCACTGCTGGAGCAGAAGGTCGGGCGCATCCTGCTCAATGGCTACCCGACCGGGGTGGAGGTCTGCGACTCGATGGTGCATGGCGGTCCGTACCCGGCGACCTCCGATGCCCGTGGCACTTCGGTCGGCACCCTGGCCATCGACCGCTTCCTGCGTCCGGTGTGTTTCCAGAACTACCCTGACAGCCTGCTGCCCGATGCGCTGAAAAATGCCAACCCGCTGCGTATCCAGCGCTTGGTGGACGGCACGCCGTCGCGCGATCCGCTGTAAACACCCAACCCGCGTCCAGGAGGCTATATGTCGTTGAGCGCAGTTACCGCACACCGTGCGCAGTTGGGGGAGGGCCCGTTCTGGGACGGTCCGACCCAGGCGTTGTATTGGGTGGATATCGCCGGCAAACAGGCGCTGCGCCTGATGGATGGGCAACTGCGCATGTGGCGGATGCCCGAGCATGTCTCGGCGTTCATCCCCTGCGAACGCGGCGATGCGCTGGTGACCTTGAGCAGTGGCGTCTACCGCCTGGACCTGGCCACCGAGGCCCTGACCCTGCTGTGCCAGGCCGATCCGCACCCCGGCAACCGTGGCAATGAAGCGCGTTGCGATGCCCAGGGGCGGCTGTGGTTGGGCACCATGCAGAACAACATCGGCGAGCAGGGTGAGGACCTGCCGATCACGCGGCGCTCCGGCGGCCTGTTCCGCGTGGACGCCGACGCCACGGTCACGCCATTGCTGCAAGGGTTGGGTATCCCCAATACCTTGCTGTGGAGCGACGACGGCAGCCAGGTGCACTTCGGTGACAGCCTGGACGGCGCGCTTTACCGGCACGGCATTTCGGCCAACGGCCATCTGGAATCGCCCACGCTGTGGTTTGGTCCGCATCCGCGTGGCGGGCCGGACGGCTCGGCGATGGACGCCGACGGATATATCTGGAACGCCCGCTGGGACGGCGGTTGCTTGCTGCGGCTGACGCCCACGGGCGAGGTGGATCGAGTCATCGAGCTGCCGGTCAGCCGCCCCACCAGTTGCGTGTTTGGTGGGCCCGAACTCACCACCCTGTTTATTACCAGTGCGGCCAGTCCTCTGGATCACCCCTTGGACGGTGCCGTGCTGGCTATCGATGTCGATGTACCTGGCAAACCTTGCCATCGCTTTGCCGGTTAACCCCAAGCGCTAACAACAATAACAAGGAGTCACCCGTATGAATCGTCGTCGTGGTATCCGTTCCCTGTGCTGCGCCGCTGTGGCGGTATCGGCCATGAGCTTGAGTGGGCTGGTGCTGGCCGCTGATACAGTCAAAATCGGCTTCCTGGTCAAACAAGCCGAGGAACCTTGGTTCCAGACCGAGTGGGCCTTCGCTGAAAAAGCCGCCAAGGACAAGGGGTTTG
>NZ_JARVSL010000029.1:0-6898 GCF_030209215.1 Pseudomonas sp. efr-133-TYG-23
TGGCCAATTCTTGACTGAGCCACCGCTATCGGGGGCAAGCCCCCTCCCACAGTGGATCTGCA
This sequence comes from Pseudomonas sp. efr-133-TYG-23, assembly GCF_030209215.1. Taxonomy (NCBI): domain Bacteria; kingdom Pseudomonadati; phylum Pseudomonadota; class Gammaproteobacteria; order Pseudomonadales; family Pseudomonadaceae; genus Pseudomonas; species Pseudomonas sp. efr-133-TYG-23. The sequence continues at coordinate 63 of NZ_JARVSL010000029.1, forward strand.
TTTATTTTGAGATTTTCACAAGGCCGGGTTTCAGGCCGAACACTTCAACCCCTTGCGCCGTCGACTGGCCGGTGGTGACCTTCACCCGTTGCACCGGTTTATCCATCGCCTCGCGGTACGCCACCGTCATGTCCGGCTCAATCGCCTGGCTGGGAATCACGATTGCCTGTTCATTGTTGTAAGTGACAATGGTCAGCCGCGCACTCATGCCCAACCGCACCCGCTGTAGCTGCTCTGGGGTGAGTGTGGGGATCGACAAAGTCACCGGAAACTGTGCGCTGCCCTGGGTGTCGCTGGCGATGGCCAGGCGCTGACCACGAAGCTGACAGAGGTCTGATAGAAGCTGACAAAGGACTTAATGTGGGAGGGGGCTTGCCCCCGATGGCGGTGTGTCAGTTGGCCAATTCTTGACTGAGCCACCGCTATCGGGGGCAAGCCCCCTCCCACAGTGGGTCTTCATTTATTTTGAGATTTTCACAAGGCCGGGCTTCAGGCCGAACACTTCAACCCCTTGCGCCGTCGACTGCCCGGTGGTGACCGTCACCCGTTGCACCGGTTTATCCATCGCCTCGCGGTACGCCACCGTCATGTCCGGCTCAATCGCCTGGCTGGGAATCACGATCGCCTGTTCATTGTTGTAAGTGACGATGGTCAACCGCGCACTCATGCCCAGCCGCACCCGCTGTAGCTGCTCTGGGGTGAGTGTGGGGATCGACAAGGTCACCGGAAACTGTGCGCTGCCCTGGGTGTCGCTGGCGATGGCCAGACCGCTGACCACGAAGCTGACAGAGGTCTGATAGAAGCTGACAAAGGACTTAATGTGGGAGGGGGCTTGCCCCCGATGGCGGTGTGTCAGTTGGCCAATTCTTGACTGAGCCACCGCTATCGGGGGCAGCCCCCTCCCACAGTGGATCTGCATTTATTTTGAGATTTTCACAAGGCCGGGTTTCAGGCCGAACACTTCAACCCCTTGCGCCGTCGACTGGCCGGTGGTGACCTTCACCCGTTGCACCGGTTTATCCATCGCCTCGCGGTACGCCACCGTCATGTCCGGCTCAATCGCCTGGCTGGGAATCACGATCGCCTGCTGATTGTTGTAAGTGACGATGGTCAACCGCGCACTCATGCCCAACCGCACCCGCTGTAGCTGCTCTGGGGTGAGTGTGGGGATCGACAAGGTCACCGGAAACTGTGCGCTGCCCTGGGTGTCGCTGGCGATGGCCAGACCGCTGACCACGCTGACGGAGCCCTTCAGCCGTTCGCCGTCGAACCCGTCGCCCATGACTTCCACGGCCTGGCCCTGGTGCAGTTGGTTGATATCCAGCTCCGACACCTTGGCAACGATCTTCAACCGTTCGATATTCGCCAAGCCAAACAGCACCTGGCCCTGGCTGACCTTGCTGCCGGCCTGGATCGGCGCGTTGGCGTTGCCACCACTGGCCGGGGCGTTGTTGCCGGGGGCGGGTACCACGATGCCGGAGAACGGCGCCTTCACCTCTTGGGCCGCGAGCAGGGTGCGCAGGGCCTCGTATTTCACGGTGGCGTTGGTCAGCTCCATATCGGCGATCTGGCGGTATTCGCCCTTGCCCTGTTCCAGCGCCTGTTGCAGTTCGCTGCGGGCCGAGGCGAGGTCCAATTGCTGCTGCTGGGCTTGCTGGCGCAGGTCGTCCAATTCGTTGCGCGGGATGATGCCGCGTTTGAACAGATTCTCGCTTTCGGTGAGTTTGCGCTGCGTGTTGTCGGCGCTCATCTGCGCGGTGCGCAGGCTGCGGCGGGCGCGGCTGACGGTGGGGCTGCTGTCCCAGTCCTGCATTTCCTGCACGGTGCGCCGGGCCTTGAGTTGGGCGGAGAGGGCATCGCGCAATTGCACTTCGAGGGTGGCCGGGTCCATGCGCAGCAACACCTGGCCGGCCTCGACCCGCTGGCCTTGCTCGACCAGATTGGCCTGCACATTGCCGTCAAACGGCGCGGTGAGCACGAGCGTGGTGTCGGGCTCGATTTTGCCCACCAGGCCGATCTCATGCACCAGCGCGTCGGGCTTGACCGCCAGCCACTGCTCGGGCGTGCCGTCGGGAGCGGAGGCCGGGCTGCGCAGGGCCAGCCCCACGCCGCCCAGCAGCAGGATCAGCACAGCGCCCAGCAGGGCTTTTCGATTAGTAGTCATTGAGGGCAATTTCCCAACTTTCCAGCGTCATGCCCAGGGTCAGATCGAGCTGGGTCTGGGCGTTCAGATAAGCGATCAACGCGTTGAGCTGCGCGTTTTCAGCGTTGCGCAAGTCGGTCTCGAAGCTCAACACCTGGAAGTTGGTGGAGCGTCCGGCGCTGAGTTTTTCCCTTTCGATCTCGATCTTGCGCCGCGACAGCTCCACGGCGCGCTGGGCGATTTCATACTGGCGCCAGCGTGTGCCCAGGTCGCGCACCACATCGTTGACGCTACGCTCCAGCTCTTGGCGGGCGTCGGTGATGCGCACCTGCTGGTCCTCGACATTCACGCGCGCGCGCACTTCGGCCTGGCGGGTGCTGATATCCCCGATGGGAATCTGCACCTGCACGCCGGCATAGCTGTCCCATGTGCGGTTATTGCTGCTGCCGGCGTCGTTATTGTAGGTGTCACGTATCTGGTTTGCGCCGGCCACCAGGTCCACCTGCCAGCGCCCGGAGTCTTTGGCGATCACCAGGTTGAGGTCGGCTTGCTGGCTGCCGAGCAGGGCGGCGAGGTATTCCGGCTGTTGGGTCTGCGCCAGGTTGAACGCCTGGCGCTTGTCGATTTGCATGGGCCGGGCCTCCAGGGCTTCGGTGGCGCGGATCGGCGTGGACAGGTCCAGCGCCAGCAGGCGCAGCAGGGCCAGGCGATTGGTGTCCAGCTGGTTCTGCGCTTCTTCCACGCCCAGTTGCTGGGTGGCGATATCGGCTTCGGTCTGCACGATTTCAAACTCGGCCATGCGCCCGGCGCCGATCAAGGCCCGGTTGACTTCCAGCAAGGTGCCGGAGCGTTTGAGCGCATCCTGCACAATGCTCAATTGTTCCTGAGCGCGCAGCAGCTCGCGGTAGGTGGCGATGATCTGGCTGATGGTCTGCGCAACGGTGGCCTTGAGGTTCAGGCGGTTGGCCTGTTCCGCCAGGCGTGACAGGCGCAGCGGTGCTGTGGTGGCATCCCAGCCGGCACCGCGCAGCAGCGGCTGGATGATCGCCAGGTCCAGGCCGTCGCTGCGGTAGCGGCCGGCGCGGTCGGCGTTGTTGAGTTGCTGGGTCCAGGACATGCTCAGGCGCGTGCCGTACTCGCCGAGCAGGCTGCTGGACGGCGTGACATTGGCATTGCGCGCGTTGTCGACCGAGCCGCGGGTGCTGCGATAGGAACTGTTGAGGGTCAGCTTGGGGTTGAACACATCTTCGGCGACCCGCAGGTCGAATTTCTGCGCCACCCGTTGCAGGTAAGCGCTGCGGATCGCTGGATTGTTGCGCAGGCCCAGGTACACGGCGTCGCCCAGAGTCAGGTCGGTGATCTGGGCTTTCAGCGAGACGCCTCGGTCGTAGCCGCTGCGGGTGGTGCTGGGCGCCGAGGGTTTGATGACCACGTCGGCCGCCATGCCGGGCAGGCTGATCAGGGCGAGGCACAGCAGCCATCTATTCATCGCGCAGGGCCTCCACCGGCTGCAACCGCGACGCCGAGACCGCCGGGTAAATGCCGAAAAACAGGCCCACCAACAATGTGCTGCCCACCCCCAAGGGCAGGGCGGCGGCCGCCAGGTCGAACACCCAGCCCGATAACCAGGCGTACAACCAGGCGGCGGTCATGCCGAGCACCGCGCCGCACAGGGCGCCGACGGCGGTGAGGGTGACCGCTTCGAGCAAAAACAGATTGCGAATATCTCGCTGCCGCGCGCCCAGCGCCATGCGGATGCCGATTTCGCGGCGGCGCTCCGAGACATTCATCAGCATCACGTTCATCACGCCCACGCCGCCGCCGATCAGGGAAATCGCGCCGAGGGCCAGCAGCAAGTAAGCGAAGGTGCGGCTCTGGCGCGTCATGCCATCGATCATTTGCTGGGGCACCTGGATGTCGACATCGTGCTCGGTGAGTTGGGCGCGCAGGGCGTCGGCCGCGGCCCGGGCCAGGTGTTCCATGTCCTGGCCGGCAGCGGCGCGGATGATCAGGTTGTTGATCTGCGGCGTCGCGTAGATGCGCCGCATGCCCTCGGCGGGCAGAAACAGCGACTCGCCGGGCTGCACCGGCATCAGCATCGCCCGTGGCTGGGGCTGCAGCAGGCCCACCACCAGAAACAGGTAGTCGTTGATGCGCACGCGGTCCCCCAGCCGCAAGGGATCCCCCGGCGCGCTCAGGGCCTGGGCAACGTCGGCGCCGATCACGGCGTAGGTTTCGTTGACATCGAAGCCCGACAGGAAGCGGCCGTGTTGCAAGGTCAGGCGCATCGCCGCAGCGACATCCGGCGTGCTACCGACGAAATTGGCGTTGACGCTGCGCCCATGGAACACGATGGGCCCGCTGAACAGGCTGAGCGCGCCGATATGGGCAATGCCCGGAACGGCCTGGCGCACGGCGTCCAGGTCCAAGTGCGTGCGCATCGGCACGTTGGCGCTGCCCTTGGGGGGGAATTGCACCACCAGGGTGTCGGTGCCCATGTCCTTGAAGATCAAGGCGGCATCCACCGAAGCGTTATGGCCGATATTGATCAGCGCCACCACCGACGAACTGCCGATAACGATGCCCAGCAGCGCCAGCATCGAGCGCTTGCCCAGGGTGCGCAGACTGACGAGGGCTTCATGCAGCAGCTGGCTGAGGCTTTGCTCGACCCGCAGGCTCATAGGCGCCCAACCTCTTGCACCACACCGTTGCGCACCAGGATCTTGCGCTCCAGGCGCTCGGCGATCTGCGGGTCGTGGGTGACGATGACCAGGGTGACCTGCTGTTCGCGGTTGAGGGCCAGCAGCAGGTTCATGATGTCCTGAGCGGTGCCGCTGTCGAGGTTGCCGGTGGGTTCGTCGGCGAGGATCACCGACGGGTTGCCCACCAGCGCGCGGGCGATGGCCACGCGTTGGCGCTGGCCGCCGGAAAGATCGGCGGGGCGATGGTGGGCGCGCTCGGCCAGGCCCACCTGTTCGAGCATGCGCAGGGCCTGTTCCACCGAGGCATGGCGCGACACGCCGCGATAGCTCAGGGGCAGGGCGACATTGTCCAGCGCGCTCAGGCGCGGCAGCAGGTTGAAGCTCTGGAATACGAAACCGATCTGCTGATTGCGGATCGCCGCCAGTTCGTCGGGGCTGGCGCTGAAAATATCGTGGCCGGCGAAGTGGTACTGGCCGCAGTTGGGCAGGTCCAGCAGGCCGAGAATGTTAAGCAGGGTACTTTTGCCGGAACCGGAGGCACCGAGAATGCCGCAACTGTCGCCACGGGCGATGCAGAGGCATACGTCGTTGAGAATGGACAGTTCCTGCCCGGCCAATTGATAGCGTTTGCCGATGCCGTGCAAGGAAATCAAGCCTGGGAGCGTGGAGTTGCCTGTCATCTTGACTACGCCTTCAGTCTCGACGGTGCCTGATCCCCAAGCAAAGCGTTGTAACAAATTCGCGGGTGACAGGTACGGGTTACGGACTGGTTTAATTTCTTGTTTTTAAAATATTGTTTGAATACTAACCGTGTTCCCTGGGCTTCGCCAGCCATGGATATAGAGCGGTTTTACCCTTTGAAATGTTTTTCCCCACATCCTCAGCAGGTTGCCTCAACGCCTTCAGTCTGCCCTCAAGTAGCCGTCCGGTAAGGCTTTGAATGCCACGGTAAGGTGTCACAGCTTGCTTTCGCACGACGGCCCCGGTATAAAAAATCAAATTATTTTTTAAAACAATATTTCCGTGGGATCCCTAATGGTCGCGAAGAAACTCAGCGCTCCAAACGTTACCAAGACTCGCTTGCTGGATGCGACAGAGGCTCTCTTCATCAAGTACGGATATGACGCGGTTTTGTTACGGCAGATTACCGAGCGTGCCCAGGTCAACCTGGCTGCGGTGAATTACCACTTCGGGGACAAGGATTCCCTGATGAAAACCCTGCTGATGCAGCGCCTGGAACCGCTCAACGAACAGCGCCTGGAATTGTTGGCACGTTGCGAAGCCGAATCCGATGGCCCGTTGGACTGCGACACCTTGCTCGGCGTGCTTTTCGCTCCGGCCATGGGCCTGGAGCGCAGCGACCCGGCCAGTGGAGAAGGGCGCTCGTTCATTCGGTTCCTGGGGCGCGTCTACAGCGACACGTCGCCGTTTATCCAGGAATACCTCAAAGTGCATTACCAACCGGTGTTCCAACGCTTCTTCGAAGCCTTCGCCCTGGCCTTGCCGGATTTACCGCGCAACGAGCTGGGGGTGCGCCTGCAATTTGCACTCAAGGCCATCTCTGGGGTGATGGCCGGCACCGAGCTGCGCCTGCTGATGAATTCTATGAGCCTCGGCCGTCCGGCTACCGATGCGGAAGTCATGGCCAAGCTGATTACCCTGGTCTCGGCAGCGATCCGTGTGCCGCAGCAGAGCCCTGAAGCGGAAACCGCTCTGGCCAAGGTGCTGGACACCCAGCGCGCGATTCGTGAAGAGGCTGCGGCGCCAAGCGCTAAAGCGTCGCACTGAACGGTAGTTTTTCGAGGCAAAAAAAAAGCCCGCTGGGGCGGCGGGCTTGATGTGCAACATTTGTAACGGATGAGGCTTCACCCTACGTCTCGGGATGTGAATAAAGCGTGAAAAATTTGTAAGAGAAAGTGTGAAGTTGTTGATCACTTCAACGGGACGCCAACGGCTGCCATTCGTCGCCACTGTCAATTCTGACAGTTACC
>NZ_JARVSL010000042.1:0-3630 GCF_030209215.1 Pseudomonas sp. efr-133-TYG-23
ATCTGAAGGTCACCTTCACCGCCGGCACCAACAACGACGGCTACTACGCCCTGTCGGGCACCGACGTTGTCCTGACGCAGAAAGGTGCCGATTGGGTCAACGCCGGTAATCAACTGCCGAAAATTGACCTGACCGTCACTGACGCCGATAACGCCAGCTCCAGCGCGACCGGCCAACCCACCGTCACTTTGGTCGACGACGCCAGCGTATTGCTCCCGGACACCGGTACCGCCCTGGAAGACCACGATGTCATCGGCAATGTGTTGAGCAACGACACCGATGAAGACAGTGACCTGACGGTCAAGTCGTTCACCGTGGATGGCGCTTCCTACGAAGCAGGCAAGCCGGCAACTATTGCGGGCGTTGGTACCATCACCATCGCCAGCAATGGTGATTACACCTTCACGCCGGTTAAGGATTACAACGGCGCGGTGCCACAGATCGGCTACACCACCAATACCGGCTCCAGCAGCACTCTCGACCTGACCATCACGCCGGTCAACGATGCCCCTGTGCTTGGCAATGCCTCGACCAACAACTTTGGCGACACCTACATCGAAGGCAAGCCAGGCGGCTACGTAGCGGCGAATCTGACCGTCAGTGACGTCGACAACAGCAACCTGCAAAGTGCCAAAGTCACATTGGTCAACCCTCTGGCCGGTGACGTGCTGATCGCGGATGTCAGCAACCCGAAAATCGCCGTTACCTATGACAAGGCAACCGGCGTACTCAGCCTGTCTGGTGACGCCACCAAGGCCGAATACCAGGAAGTCCTGCGTTCGGTGCATTTCGCCAGTGAAAGCCAGAACCCGGTTGCCACCGACCGCACCCTGACCATCACTGTAAATGACGGCGAATTGGACTCGGCCCCTGTGACCTCTGTGGTCTACGTGGTTCCGGTCAACGATCCACCGCAGGTCTCATTCGACAGCACCACCTTTACCGAACAAACCGAAGGCGGTGCACTGGTCAAAAACCTGAGCATCAGCGACGTCGACAACTCCACCTTCAGCAAAGTGGTGGTCACGGTTGACCATCTGGCGTCCGGTGATGTGCTCAGCAGCGCCGATGTGCTCAAGGCCCTGGCCGTTGCCGGTATTACCATCACCCAAAGCGGCAGTGCCGCCGATGGCAAAATCGTCTACACCCTCACCAGCAACTCGCCAGCCGGTAGCAGTGCCGCCGATTTCATCAAAGTGGTTGAAGCGATCACCTTCAAGAGCCCCGGCGATAACCCGGTCGGCACGGATCGCAACGTCACCATCGACGTGACCGATATCGGTGGCGGTAACCTTGACCGCGAGCCGCCGGAAACCGGCAGTGCCACCGGCAAGGTCGCAATCGAACTATTCAACGATGCACCGACTGCATCGGCTACCCCATCTAGCGCCGACGAAGACCACGCCGCCACAATCGTGCTGAGCGGCGTCGATGTGGATGGCTCCGTCGCCAAGTTCGTCATCACCACCTTGCCGGAAAACGGCAAGCTGTACAGCGATGCCAGCCTGACCACCGAACTTAAAGTCGGCGATTCGGTACCGGCAGGCGCTGATGGCAAGGCTTCGGTGTACTTCTCCCCAACCGCTGACTGGAGCGGCAGTACTTCGCTCACCTTTAACGCCGTCGACGATGGCGGCAAAGCCAGCGGCGAGACGACCGCTGCAGTTACCATCGCGCCAGTCACCGACACCCCGCACCTGGGCCTGTTGGGCGGCGGCGTTGTGAGCTCGATCAACTTCGACAGCGCCCCGATCAACGGTGGGTGGGGCACGGTCGCGGTCGGTGATGCCAATAACGCAGCCGGCACTGCTCCGACGACCCAGTGGTTGACCGGTAACAGCGACGGCAAGGTCGAGATCGGCCAGAGCGGCGTCTACGGTGTCAACACGCCGGACAATAGCCAAGTCATCGAACTTGAGAAAAATCCCGGCGACGACGCCAGCTTGTACACCATCATCAAGGCTGAAAGCGGCACGGCGTACAGCATCAGTGTCGACTACTCGCCGCGTGCGGGCGCCGAAAATAACTCGGTGATCGACGTTTTCTGGGGCGGCGTCAAAGTCGGCACCCTGGATGCAACCACCGTTGGCATGAAGACCTACACCTTCGTGGTGCCTGTCACCGCTGACGGTGATGCCAAGCTCGAATTCAAGGCGCCAGACAGCAATTCGCTGGGCGGCGTGATGGACAACATCAGCGTCACCCAGGTACTGAACACCGGTCTTGAAGACCACGCGATCAAGTTGTCCGCGATTGACGCTTACGCCACCGACAAGGATGGCTCGGAGACGCTCAAGCTGGAGATCAGTGGCGTTCCGGAAGGCGCGACGATTTCTGATGGCGCGGGCCACACCTTTACCGCGTCGGCCGGCAATCAAAGCATCGACATCAGCGATTGGAACAAGGCCACGCTGGTCTTCAATCCGGCGCCGAATGCCAACGGCCTGGTGAACCTCACCGTGACCGCCACCGCGCAAGACGGCGATGCGGCGCCGAAGTCCGAGTCGATTACGCTGCCGATTAACGTGATTGCGGTCAACGACCTGCCCGTGATTGATGTGGTGGCCAATCCGCTGGTGGAAGGCAACGTCAGTGAAGGCACCGTGGCGGGCACCTTTACCGTCAGCGATATTGAAACCCCGGTTGCCGACCTGAAAGTCACTTTCACTGGCGACAGCAACAAGGATGGCTACTACGCCATCGTTGCCAACGCCGTGGTACTGACCTTGGCGGGCGCGAACTTCGTTAACGCGGGCAATAAACTGCCGCCGATCGATCTGACCGTCACAGACACCGACAAAGGCAGCGCGCACGATGCGGCGACGCCAGCTGTCACTTTGGTCAATGATGCTCCGCTCATCAGCGTTGAAGCCAACACCCTGACAGAGAACGATGCCAAAGAAGGCACCGTGGCGGGTCGCTTCACCGCGACTGACGAAGAAACGCCGGTTGCTGATCTGAAGGTTGCGTTCACTTCCGGTACTAACACCGACGGTTACTACGCCCTGTCGGGTACCGATGTGGTGCTGACTCAAAAAGGTGCCGATTGGGTCAACGCCGGCAATCAACTGCCGAAGATCGACCTGACCGTCACCGACGCTGACAACGCCAGCTCGACCGCGAATGGCCAGCCGACCGTGACTCTGGTCAACGACATCCCGGTTATCGCCGTCGAAGCCAACACCCTGACGGAAAACGATGCCAAAGAAGGCACCGTAGCGGGCCGCTTCACTGCGACTGACGAAGAAACGCCGGTTGCTGATCTGAAAGTCACCTTCACCGCCGGTACCAACAACGACGGTTACTACACCCTGTCGGGTACCGACGTAGTGCTGACGCAGAAAGGCGCCGATTGGGTCAACGCCGGTAATCAACTGCCGAAAATTGACCTGACCGTCACTGACGCCGATAACGCCAGCTCCAGCGCCAACGGCCAGCCGACCGTGACGTTGGTTAACGACATCCCGGTTATCGCCGTTGAAGCCAACACCCTGACCGAAAACGATGCCAAAGAAGGCACCGTCGCCGGCCGCTTCACTGCAACCGACGAAGAAACGCCGGTTGCCGATCTGAAAGTCACTTTCACTGCCGGCACGAACACCGACGGTTACTACGCGATTTCTGGCACCG
>NZ_JARVSL010000026.1:0-3247 GCF_030209215.1 Pseudomonas sp. efr-133-TYG-23
AATACGGCAGTATCAACGCAAATCTCAAAGACTGGCTCATAACGCTGTGGTGAGCGGGCTTGCCCTGCGCTGGGCTGCGAAGCAGCCCCAAACCAAGACACCACGGTGCGCCAGACAAGACCACATCGCCTGGAAAGGGGCTGCGAAGCAGCCCAGCGCGGGGCAAGCCCGCTCACCACAGCAAGCCCGCTCACCACAGCCGGTTTGCTCACCACAAGAACCGCATGTTTTCGAAGGCTTGTAGATAGCTGTGCCCCTATGGCGGCGGGGCAGTGAGAACTTTTTATTGGCTGACCAGCAGCCGTATTGAACCCATGAAAAAGGCGGCTACCCGTAAGGGAAGCCGCCTTTGTCTTATCGCCGGTAACGCTTATTCCGGCAGTTTGAACGCCATCACATAGTCACCCTGCTTGGTGCCCAGGGAGCCGTGACCGCCGGCCATGACCAGCACGTATTGCTTGCCGTCCTTGCCGGTGTAGGTCATCGGGGTGGTCTGGGCGCCAGCTGGCAGGCGGCCTTCCCACAGTTGCTTGCCGTTTTTCACGTCATAGGCGCGCAGGTATTGGTCGAGGGTGCCGCTGAGGAACGCCACACCACCGGCCGTGGTGAAGGTGCCGCCCAGGCTCGGTACGCCCATGGTCAGAGGCACTGGAACCGGCGAGCTGTCACGCACGGTGCCGTTTTTGTGCATCCAGATGGTCTTGTGGGTGGTCAGGTCGACCGCCGCCACGTAACCCCACGCCGGCGCCTGGCAGGGCAAGCCCATCGGCGACAGCAAGGCTTCAAGGATCACACCGTACGGTGCGCCTTTGTTCGGCTGCACGCCTTCGGTTTCGCTGACGCGCGGGCCTTGCTTGGCGATGTCGGCGGCCGGGATCAGTTTGGATTTGAACGCCATGTAGCTCGGGTTCACGAAGGCGATCTGACGTACTGGGTCGACGGAAATGCCACCCCAGTCGAACACACCGAAGTTACCTGGGTACACGATCGAACCCTGCAACGACGGCGGGGTGAACGGACCGTCATAGCGCATGGATTTGAAATCGATACGGCACAGCATCTGGTCGAACGGCGTCACACCCCACATGTCACGCTCTTTGAGCGGTGGTGGCATGAAGTTCAGTTCGGACTTCGGCTGAGTAGGGGAGGTACGGTCGCCCGCGACTGCGCCCTGAGGCACGGCCACTTCGTGGATCGGCACCACCGGCTGGCCGGTTGTACGGTCCAGCACGTAGATGCTGCCCTGTTTGGTCGACGCCATCACCGCCTGCTTCACGCCGGCTTCGGTCTTGATGTCGATCAGCGAAGGCTGGCCGCCAACGTCCATGTCCCACAGGTCATGGTGGGTGAACTGGAAGGTCCACTTCACATGGCCGGTGTCGATGTCCAGGGCGGTCAGGCCCGCGGCGTACTTCTCGGATTCATCGGTACGGTCGCCGCCGTACTGGTCGGGCATCTGGTTGCCCATCGGCAGGTAGAGCATGCCGAGTTTTTCATCCACGGCGAACATGGACCACATGTTCGGCGAGTTACGGGTGTAGGTCTTGCCCTCGGCCAACGGGGTGGTGTCGTCCGGGTTGCCGCTGTCCCAGTTCCACACCAGCTTGCCGGTGTGCACGTCGAACGCACGGATTACACCGCTTGGCTCGTCGACGGAAACGTTGTCGGTCACATGACCACCGATCACCACCAGGTTTTTGGTCACGGCCGGTGGCGAGGTGGAGTAGTAACCGCCTGGGGCGAAGCTACCGATATTGGCGCGCAGGTCGACTTGGCCTTTGTCGCCGAAGTCTTCGCACATCTTGCCGGTGTCGGCGTTCAGGGCGATCAGGCGGGTGTCGGCGGTCGGCACGAAGATGCGTTTCGGGCAGGCATTCGGCGCGGCGGCCGGGCTGGCGCTGCCGGTTGGGCTCTGCTCGGAGGCGTAGACGGCGTCGTCGTGATACGACACGCCACGGCATGTCATGTGCGCCCAGCCCTTGAAGTTCTCGGCGCCCTGGCTGCTGATCTTCGGATCGAAGCGCCAGATTTCCTTACCAGTGTCCGGGTCCAGAGCGATGACCTGGCTGTGCGGCGTGCACACGTAGAGCATGCCGTTGACTTTCAGCGGGGTGTTTTCCGCGGTGGTCTCGCCCGGATCGTTAGGGCCAGGGATGTCGCCGGTGCGATAGGTCCACGCCGGCACCAGTTTGTGCGCGTTCTCCGGGGTGATCTGCGCCAGCGGCGAATAGCGATCACCAAAGGCCGAACGGCCGTAGGAATTCCAGTCGCCATCGGCCTGGGCCGGCGCAACGCTGGCCATGCCCGGTACAGCGTCACGGTCCAGTTCGCCGGTCTTGACCATTTCACCGGGGTTGGTGAATTGGCTGGCCAGGGCGGTCGCACCGGCCAGCACCACGGCCACGCTCAGCGCGCCGGTGCCCAGTGGCGCAGGTTGACCACGCAGCAACGGGCGACGAACCCACGGCAGCAACATGACGATGCCCAGGGCGAACAGCAGCGCCAGACGCGGCACCAGTTGCCACCAATCCAGGCCGACTTCCCACAGTGCCCACACGGTGCTGGCGAACAGCACCAGTGCGTACAGGCCCAGTGCCGCGCGGCGGGTAGCCAGCAGCAGAATGCCGGTGAGGGTGATACCGATACCGGCCAGCAGGTAGTACAGCGACCCGCCGAGCGTGGTCAGCTTGATACCGCCGGCCAGCAGGGCCAGGCCCATGATCAGCAGCAAGACGCCGAGCAGCCTGGGCAGCAGGCGGCTTGGGCTCGAAGCACCATCAGTGCTCATAGTGTGTTTCTCCGTGACGTTGGAATAATTGTGTAACCCCGTGCTTCACTCACTGTAGATGACGATTCGGCGCGGGCTTGGTTCAGCGTTATTTCGGTTTTTGTGGGGGATAGCGGGGGTTATCCACCGGCGGGCGATTGAACCCCAGGCGCAGGTCGAGATAAGACAGCGCTGTCTTGGGTATGGGAGATATTTGGCAAGATGGGATCGACCGCAGGCGTGAAACGTTTCAGTTTGTTGCGGCAAGGATAAAGAGATGACGCGCCGAGAGAAAGCGCAAATCGCAAGATGCATCATTTCCGATTTGGTAACAGTGACAGAACGTCGCTGCATGCACGGTGGTTTCAGCCTTGAATTGAGTGGTGAACGAACTGCCCCGCGCGGGGCAAGCCCGCTCACCACAACGTTGTGGGTCAGCCTGTGAGATCTATGTAGATGCCGATGGCCATCGGGGGCAAG
>NZ_JARVSL010000053.1:0-3034 GCF_030209215.1 Pseudomonas sp. efr-133-TYG-23
TGGAGCAAATGCCGCTGAGTCCCAACGGCAAGTTGGATCGCAAGGCGCTGCCCAAACCTGAGGTGACGCATCACTACATCGCCCCGCAGAGCGCATTGGAGCAGCAGATCGCCGCGATCTGGGCCGATGTGCTGGGCGTCGAGCAAGTGGGGGTCAACGACAACTTCTTCGAACGCGGCGGGGATTCGATCATCTCGATCCAGGTCGTCAGCCGCGCGCGTGCTGCCGGCATCCATTTCACCGCCAAGGCGCTGTTCCAGCACCAGACCGTGCGCAGCCTGGCGCGGGTGGCACAGCTGCACGCTGTGGCAGTGATAGACCAGGGGCCGGTGCAGGGTCAGACGCCGCTGCTGCCGTTCCAACAGTTGTTCTTCGAAAGAGACCTGCCGCAGCCGCACCACTGGAACCAGTCACTGCTCTTGACGCCGCGCCAGCCCCTGCAGGCCGCACGCCTGGAAGCGGCCTTGCAGGCGCTGATGCTGCACCACGATGTACTGCGCCTGCGCTTCAGTCAGCACGGCGCAGAGTGGAAGGCCGAGCATGCCGAGCCTGCCAGCGGACTGCTCTGGCACGCCACGGTGCCGGATACCCAGGCCCTGACGGCGCGCTGTGAAGAGGCCCAGCGCAGCCTTGCACTGAATGGGCCGCTGCTGCGTGTATTGCTTGCCGATCTGCCGGACGGCAGCCAACGGTTGCTGCTGGTCATGCACCACTTGGTGGTGGATGGTGTGTCCTGGCGGGTGGTGCTTGAAGACCTGCAAAGTCTGTATCGCCAGCATGCGCTACCAGCCAAGACGACGTCGTTCAAAGCGTGGGCCGAGCGCGTGCAGGGCTATGCCCACAGCGAAGCGATCCAGTCGCAAAAGCACTTCTGGTTGCAGCAACTCGATGGCATGCACACGGACCTGCCGTGCCGTGACCCCCACGGCGCTCGGCCTGGTCGACTGGCGCGCACGCTGGTCAGCCGACTGGACGCAGAACGCACCCGGCAATTGCTGCAACAGGCACCGGCGGCCTATCGCACACGGATCAATGACCTGCTGCTAACCGCCCTGGCGCGGGTGATCTGCCAATGGACCGGGCATGCCAGCAGCCTGATCCAGCTGGAAGGCCATGGACGTGAGGACCTGTTCGATGACATCGACCTGAGTCGCACTCTGGGGTGGTTCACCAGTCTGTTCCCAGTGCGCCTGACGCCGGCTGACTCCCTGGCCGATTCCATCAAACAGATCAAGGAGCAACTGCGTGCCATTCCAGACAACGGTCTGGGGTTCGGTGCCCTGCGTTATCTGGGAGATGATGCGACGCGCCAAGCGTTCAGCCGCTTGCCGGTGCCGCGCATCACTTTCAACTACCTGGGCCAGGTTGACGCCAGCTTCGATCAGCCGGACGGCCTGTTTGCCACGGCGTCGGAAAGTGCCGGTGCCGAGCAGAGCCCGGACGCGCCACTGAGCAACTGGTTGACCGTCAACGGCCAAGTGTATGGCGGCGAGTTGCACATGGGCTGGACCTTCAGTCCGCTGATGTTCGACCCTGAGGTGATCGAAGCTCTGAGAGTGGCATTCAGCCGCGAACTGACGGCGTTGATCGCGCATTGCTGCACGCCCGGCAACAGCGGCGTCACCGTGTCGGACTTCCCCTTGGCGCGGTTGAACCAACAGCAACTTGAGTCGCTGCCGCTGGCCGCCGATGCCATCGAAGACCTCTACACCTTGTCGCCCATGCAGCAGGGCATGCTGTTCCACTCCCTCTATGAGCAAGCAGCGGGCGACTACATCAACCAGATCCGGGTCAGCGTCGATGGCCTGGACGTGTCACGATTCCAGCAAGCCTGGGACGCGACGGTGCAGGCGCATGACGTGCTGCGCAGCGGGTTTTTCTGGGAAGGGCAATTGGACTGGCCCTGCCAGGTGGTGTACCGCGCGGCCCGTTTGCCCGTTGAGGTGCTTGACTGGCGCGCCATGCCGGAGTGCGAACAGGCTCTACAGGATTTGCAGCAGGCCCAGCGTCGGCAGGGCTTCGAGCTGTCCCACGCGCCTTTGATGCGCCTGCTGCTGGTGCGCACCGACGAGCAGCGCCATGAACTGATTTACACCCATCACCATATCCTGATGGATGGCTGGAGCAATTCCCGCTTGTTCGGTGAAGTACTGCAACGCTATGCCGGGATCGCGGTGCCCGAAACCGCCGGGCGCTATCGCGATTACATCGGCTGGTTGCAACAGCGCGACAGCGCGGCGACCGAAGCCTTCTGGCGCGAACAGGTGGACGCGTTACAAGCGCCGACCCGCCTGGGCACCTATCCGCCAACGTCGCAGACGGGGCAGGGGCAGCATCAGTTGACGCTTGACCCCGGCTTGACTGAGCGCCTGGAATCCTTCGCGCGTAGCCACAAGGTTACCCTCAATACCTTGATCCAGGCGGCGTGGCTGATCCTGCTGCACCGCCACAGCGGGCAACCGGTGGTGGCATTCGGCGCCACGGTATCCGGGCGTCCCGCTGAACTGGTGGGGGTGGAGCAACAGGTTGGATTGTTTATCAACACCTTGCCGGTCATCTGCGCGGTGGATGAGCAGGCGTCGGTGGCCGATTGGCTGCAAGCAGTGCAGTCGCAGAACTTGTCCCTGCGCGAGCATGAGCACTGTGGGCTGTACGATATCCAGCGCTGGGCCGGGCAAGGC
This sequence comes from Pseudomonas sp. efr-133-TYG-23, assembly GCF_030209215.1. Lineage (NCBI taxonomy): Bacteria > Pseudomonadati > Pseudomonadota > Gammaproteobacteria > Pseudomonadales > Pseudomonadaceae > Pseudomonas > Pseudomonas sp. efr-133-TYG-23. Next base: position 2,682 of record NZ_JARVSL010000053.1, read on the forward strand.
GGGGAAGGGCTGTTCGACAGCATCTTGGTATTCGAAAACTACCCGGTGTCCAAAGCCCTTGAGCAGGGCGGCGGCAGTGGTCTGCGATTTGGTGCGCCACAGGCCCATGAACAAACCAGTTTTCCGTTGACGGTATTGGCGGACGTCGGTGAAACGCTGTCGGTGCAATTCAACTTTGCCCGTGCGCATTTCACCATGCCCATGGTGCAGGGCTACGCCCGGCATCTGGCCAACCTGCTGGGTGGCATGCTCCAAGGCGGTGAGCAAAGCCTTGGCGAACTGGCCATGCTGGACATGGCCGAGCGCCAACAAATACTTGAACAGTGGAACGCCACCGCCCGCGACTACCCGCA